>JAZUNV010000077.1:0-3409 GCA_045604305.1 Anaerovoracaceae bacterium
CGTGGGCAGCAATAGTGATACCTCCGTCTATGTGAGCCACCACCAGCTTCGCCTTTTTATAGTCGATGCCCATCTTCTTGCAGTGGGCCATGGCAGTGCCTCTTAGGTTAAGCGCATGAGACTCAGTGCGCCTCTCTATCTCCTTCACCCCGGTTACTCTGGCCACATCCGTGTATTCGTCCACGCAGACCGGATCGACCATGAAGAGCCTGCCTCCGTACTTCTGCTGCATCTCATACGCGAGCTGTACGCCGAGTATCGACGGGTGTATCGTGCGTCCGACATTTTTCCTGATATCATCGAGTAGAAGCTCATTGACCTCAAAGGTACCGGACGGTACCGGCCAGCATCCGCCTCCTCTTCCTACGAAAGCGTCGACATTGTCGAGCTCGATGTCGTTGTCACGCACGAAATCCTCTATGACCTTCATCCTGTAGCCGAACTGATCATTGACCGTGGCAAACGAATTCAGCACCGATGCATCGTGAGTGACGGATGTCTCGAAGACCTTCTCGTCATTGCTGAACATCGCGAGCTTGGTGGATGTTGATCCCGGATTGATTACGAATATCCTGTACTTACCGTTTCTCATAACTGTTTATCTCTTTAATTGCCAGAGGGACAGACGCCATTTCCAACTGCCTGAGACCGGAGCCGCGTGAGTACCCCGCCCGGACTCGCTCGCGCTCATTGTCCGGCGCAGCGGTACTAGGCTCTGTCTGCGCAGCCATAGTATTCTGTTTTGCTGCTTGCCAATCGCCAAGGACCGGCGCCTCCCACGGTCCGCTCGGGATACCACGCGTCTCCGCACAAATGGAGCATTGGGTCTGTCCCCATAGCCACTTATCTGAAAAACTGCGGTGTCCCCGTATGCAGAGGCACCGCTTTGATCTCAAGATATAGCCCTCTGCTTTTATGAGTTTAAAGGATCCCTCCGAACTGCATAAAGACAGGAGCAGCTACAAGAGTGACGGCTACCATCAGCTTGATGATAGTGCCGAGAGTCTCCGTAGCCAGTCTGTCAAAGTACTTGCCTGAATCGTTGAATGTATAAAGCACGCACATGCCTGTGATAGTGACTGAGCATGCGAATGCGATGATCCCGCTTACGCCTCCGACAAAGCCCGTAAACAACGGGACCAGCAGAGATACTGCATAAAGCGGAACGAGTCCTCTGAGATTCCTGATGTTCTTCTCGTCATCGTATATATTGTCGAGCTTCTCTCCGAGCACGTAGCTAGTGAGCCTGATCGACCTGATAATAAGGCCCGCGGACAGGAATACCGCGACAGCGCCTATGCTCATGCCGACGAATACGCCTGTGGTGAGCATGTTGGTCTCATGATTGTCTGTAACTACCGAAAGAGCCGTGAAAAGCGCCACCAGCGTGATCGAAGTAGCTGTCGCAGAGTAGGTCTTTCCCACCACATCAGTCCTAGCTGACGCAGTAAGAAGTACGTCTGCCGGATTAGGGCTCTCCTCCTCAGGCTTCATCACCGATGTGATCTCGGAAGCACTGGCAGTATTGATGGAGAATCCTCTGACGGCGGAATTCACCCCTGCCATCGAGTTGATGCCGACAGCAGCGAGTGCGATGCCGTAATAGCTCGCAAAATTATAGGACACCACCATGGCGATGATAGTCAGCGCCGACGGAATGACTATGGATATCATTCCGATTGAGAGACTGTATATCATTGAAAGGCTCGCTCCTACCTTCCTTGCGTTAGGAACATGTCTCTTGAACATTATGCCGTCCGAAGAATACGCCTTTACGACTTCTCCTGCCAGGAGCGCAGCAACTATGCCGGCTGCGACGCAGTATGCATATGTGTACGACTGGAGAATGCGGTCACTGAAATAGACCGCAACAGCAACTATGATGACAGCAGCAACGTAATTGCCTGCCGTGATCCCGGCTGCCGGATTCTTGATGATGCGCGCTCTGTAAGTCAGAGTGCCTATAATGGATGCCACGATGCCGGATGCCAGCACTATCAGCGGATATCTGGCCGCCGATGTAGCAGTGAATGTCGAAGTTACTCCGGATGTATCCACGGCGACTCCCGCGAGAAGCGCAGCTGCGCAGGCCGACATGATGTAGGTCTCAACGTGGTCGGCACCAGATCCGATGAACATTCCCGTGTAATCCGTGAAGTCATCACTCTTGACAGTAAGAGCGTACGCGCCCGAAAAGGCCGTGCCGGATACTCCTATGGAAAGCGATGTGATCGACGCTCCGAGACCGAAGCTTGCGATCAGATTGATGAGCTGCCTGGTATCCAGGAAGAAGAACAGCACTCCGAGTCCGATAAGCGCGATCGAAGATACCATGAATCCCATGATCGATCCTGACCTGTATGCGGTCTTGAGCGCATTCCTCACATCACCCTCGGCTGCGAGAGACGAAGGAGCGATGCTTCCGCTCACGACAGTACTCGAACCCAGCAGGACCGATACAAAGCAAAGGACCGCTCCCCCTAAAAAGACAGCGGCATTCAAAGGCCCTACTCCGAAATACAATGCTGTGCCCACTATGAGCAGCAGTATTATGAGAGGCATGTATTGAATTGACCAGAACTCTGAACTTCTGTTGCGGACCGTTGCGTAAGTCTCTGCAGTGGCTTCATTCCTGACGATGCGGTGCCTGAGCCATGTCTCGATCGTGATCGCCATGAACAGTCCCAGCAGTGCGCAGATCAGTGTGATGATCTTTAACATCTCGTCTTAGTTGAATATTGCAACGATTGCAAGAGACACGATGATGTAGATGATCGCACAGACGGTGGTGATCCTCGAAAGGATGGCATCGTAGCCTCTGCTCTTCTGCTTGCCGAATAACTGCTCTGCTCCTCCTGCGATGGAACCCGAAAGTCCGTCACTCTTACTTTCCTGAAGCAGGATGCTTATGATGAGCACTACGCTCGACACTAACAGAATGATCATTAAAGCGGTATGCATATTGTCCTCCAAATTTCTATAGTTATAAGCGTCCGGCCGGATGCGATGCACCCTCAAACCGAACGCTTAAATGTACCATATTATGTGATCAAGTGTCAATTGGAAACACTTAGATTTTGGTCGGCATGATAACTAAAGAGCCGCCTCCGCGATAGCTGCGAAGTCCTCCGGCTTGAGGCTCGCGCCGCCGATAAGTCCTCCGTTGATGTCAGGCTTCTCCAGAAGCTCCTTAGCGTTGGATGGCTTCATGCTGCCGCCGTAGAGGATGAGCATCTCATCGCCCGTCGCATTGTCATAGATGCCGGATACGACTCCTCTGATGAATGCGCACATGTCCTCAGCCTGCTCAGGAGTAGCGGTCTTGCCCGTTCCGATCGCCCAGATCGGCTCATATGCGATGACCACCTTTGCAGCGTCGCCTGCAGGGATGCCTGCGAAGTCAGCGATG
>JAZUNV010000078.1:0-6974 GCA_045604305.1 Anaerovoracaceae bacterium
CCAGAGCATTGCGATGATCAGAGTCGGAATGTAGCAAGGGATGAAGCCCTTGAGGCATGCTGCGATGTACGGTCCGAACTGAAAACCGGCCGGCGAATTAATCATGCCTATTGCCGTCATGATGAGGTCGAGTATCACACAGAATACAGCGGCTACAACCATGTTCAGGATAAGTCCGAACTTGAAAGTGCCAGGCTTAGCGTACTTTACAGCTACCTGGAAGCCCCATCTCTCCGCGTGAAGAAAGTTTACAAAGAATGTGACTACATATGCGATGCATGCCATTCTTATAAAATTAGGTCCGTTCAGGCTTCCCGGTGCGTCGATATTTGCGAGCGCGAGAGCCACGAGAGTGATAACGAGACTGAGTGGCAGGTCCATGATCAGTGCATAGACTGCTGTTAACTTTGCGCTTTTCTGCATGATGAATTCCCCCTTAAGTTAAGTAATCTAAAAGCGAACTGTTTTGTAGTTTAAATTTTAACAACCACAGTCCGCTTTGTATAATTCCGAAAGCTGGCATGTATACATAACCATTTGGTTATGTACTTGATTTTTCAGGCATTAGAGCGCTTTTTTTCTTGTTTTTTCTTGTTTTTCTATGACCTCTCTGAGTATACCTTCCATTTTGATCACGTGCTCATCGGTCCTGGATCTGAGCTTTGCGATCGACACGGTATCCTTTGCCTTGAACGGGATCCATTCGAGGTCTTCCGCGCCCTTCGCCCAGACCCATTCATCTGCTATGGTCACGCCCATGTCATTTCTGACACATGTGATGGTGGATTCGTGATTTTTGACGAACCTGACATCAGGTATGAAACCGTATGGCCTTGTATAATTCGATATTGCTTCGACTATCATGCGGTCTACGATCTCCCATGGGGCCAGGAAGGTGTCTTTGCTGAAATCCTTCAGCGTAAGGTCTTTCTTGTCCTTTGCGGCGAGATCATGTTTCCTTGAATAGATCAGTATCTTCCCTACTTCAGCTACGTCGCTGACATCGAACTCGCTGTGTCGCATGACGCTGTTCTTCATCGTGACGATTATATCCAGATAATCCGTTAGCAGTCCCGTGGTCAGCTCCTTGACGCCGCAGCAGTTGATCACCACATCGGAATCAGGATAAAGAGCCTTGTACTTCTTCATCATAGGCGGGATTATGTTGAAGAGGTCCCAGCCCTCGAGGAAGCCGACTCTCATTACGGCCTTGTTCTTGCCGAGTATGTGATCCGCCTTTATGCGGGTGTTGGTGTATTCGGCTTTGAAATTGCTGAACAGATCAAAGTAAAGGCGCCCGACCTCTGTCAGCTCCGTCCTCTGATTGTTCCTCCTGAACAGCTTCGCTCCGAGCTCCTTCTCGAGCTGGGATATCTGCCTTGAGATCGCAGGCTGAGACACGTAAAGCTCCTCTGCAGTCTTTGAGAAACTGAGATTGGTAGCTACTGCCATGAAATAATCGATCTGTAAATCGTTCATTGTCTGTCCAGATACCTTTGCAAAATAACTATAGCTGCCTGCCTGTCTATGATCTTCTTGCGGTCTTCCCTGCTCATATTGGCTTCGATCAGGACTTCCTCCGCTTCCACGGTAGAGTATCTCTCGTCCTGCCACTCGACTTTTACTTTTGAAAGCGGGCCCGAGCTCTTGAGCTTGTTCTCGAGCATCCTCCTGAACTCCCTGACCTTTTCAGTCTGTATTGAATCATCTCCGTCAAGGCTGAGCGGGAGTCCTATCACCACGGTCTCGCAGCCGTACTCTCTTATATAGTCGATGACCTTGCCGGTATCCTTGCGGATACCGACTCTGTCTATGGTCGTAACGCCTGTCGCGATAACGCCAAGAGGGTCGCTTACCGCGACCCCCACTGTCTTGTCTCCTACATCAAGTCCGAGAATCCTCATTACTTCTTGTCGATACCGAGGTAATTTATAAGGATCTCCTCCAGAAGCTCATCTCTGTCCATCTTGAGGATGAGGTTTCTGGCGTTATTGTGACTTGTGATATACGACGGATCTCCGGAAGTGAGATATCCGACGATCTGATCGATCGCGTTGTATCCGCGGTCAGTAAGTGCAGTATAGATCTCTACAAGAGCTTCTTTCTTATCCATCTGATTGTCTTTAAATCCTTCAAACATAATAGTGTTCTTGCTCATCTCTCCTCCTTATGATCAACCTGCAATAAGTTCCTCAGCCTTTGCGAATGCAGCATCGACCTTTGACGGATCCTTGGCGCCGGCCTGGGCCATATTGGCCTTGCCGCCACCGCCGCCGCCGGCAGCAGCCGCTATATCCTTGATCAGCTTGCCTGCATGATAGCCCTTTCCGATCAGATCCTCGCTGACAGAAACGATGAAGGTCACCTTCTCGCCGTTGACTGCAGCAAGCACGAGCACGACATCATCGGCTTTTTCTTTGACTGCATCGGATATGTTCCTGAGCTGATCGACGTCCGTATCATCCAGCTTCTTTGTGATGAGCCTGATGCCGTTTATTTCCTTGGCTGATCCTATTATATCATCAACAGAACCGCTAATCTCATCTGACTTAATAGATTTAATGGTATTTTCGAGCGACTTGATGTCTGCCATCACCTGACCGGCCTTTCTTGTGAGGTCGGACTCATTGGATTTGAGAGCAGTCGCTACGCTGTTGATCATGTTCTGCTTCTCTGCGAGGTAGCGCACGACGTTCGATCCCGTAATGGCCTCGATACGTCTGACTCCGGAAGCAATGCCTGCTTCACTGATGATCTTGAAGCCGCCTACCTTGCCGGTGTTGTCGATGTGAGTGCCGCCGCAGAACTCGATGCTGTAGTCTCCCATGCTGACTACTCTGACGATATCACCGTACTTCTCGCCGAAGAGAGCCATCGCTCCGAGCTTCTTGGCCTCCTCGATAGGCATCTCTTCCATCTTTATAGGCAGGTACTCATCTACCTTTTCGTTTACGATCTCCTCAACCTTGATTATCTCTTCCTTTGTCATAGGCTGGAAGTGGTTGAAGTCGAATCTGAGGTAATTATCGTCTACATACGAACCGGCCTGCATAACGTGATCTCCGAGCACATCCTGGAGGGCCTGCTGCATAAGGTGTGTAGCCGAGTGGCCTCTTGCTATCCTGTGTCTTCTGACGGAATCGATAGCGAGCTCGACTTCATCACCCTTTCCGAGCTGAGTGACAAGTCCGGAGTCATCCGCGTGGATGACGTGCAGGAAGATGTCGTTCTCCTTCTCTACATCTACGACTCTCATCGAATCCTTGCCCTTGATCACGAGACCTGTGTCGAATATCTGGCCTCCGGATGTAGCGTAGAACGGAGTCTGATCGAAGATGATGAACTTGCGGTTCTCATCGTAATTGCCGGTATAGAGGACCTTTGCGGTCGCCTTCTCCTCAGTGTAACCGAGGAACTTTGTATGAGGCAGATCGCTGTATTCGGAAGCATCCCTCCATGCCTCGTCGTCGAGATCCTTCTGATTGGCTCTTGCGAGCTCCTTCTGAGCCTTCATGTGCTCGTTGAAGCCGTCTGTATCAGCGGACATTCCCTTTTCCTCGAGTATCTCTTCAGTGACCTCGATAGGGAATCCGTATGTATCATAGAGCTTGAACGCGAGGTCTCCCGCGAGTACTGTAGTGCCCGCAGCCTCCATGTCAGCCATGTAGCCTTCTAGTATGCCGAGTCCCTTGTCGAGAGTCTTGGCGAAGTGGTTCTCCTCGATGGTGATCATCTTGATGATGTAATCGTGCTTCTCCACGAGCTCAGGATAAGCTTCTCCCGAAGTCTTTATAACGCTCTCAGCGAGCTCAGCCAGAGGGTTCTCCTGCTCGATGCCGAGGAGCTTGGCGTGTCTTGCCGCTCTTCTGATGATCCTCTTGAGGATGTAGCCCCTTCCCTCATTGCTCGGGAGGATGCCGTCAGCGATCATGAATGTCATGGATCTCAGATGGTCTGTTATGATCCTGACGCTCACATCAGTCTTGTGGTCGCCAGCCATGTACTCGACGCCTGCCATGTCGCAGATGGAGTCTCTGATGAATTTAACTGTATCCACGTCGAAGATGGAATCCACGCCCTGGAGTATGCATGCAAGTCTCTCAAGACCCATTCCGGTATCGATGTTAGGATGCGCCAGTCTTGGATAGGAACCGTCTTCCTGTCTGTCGAACTGAGTGAACACGTGGTTCCAGAACTCAAGGTATCTGTCGCAATCGCAGCCCGGCTTGCAGTCAGGCTTGCCGCAGCCCCACTCAGGTCCGCGGTCATAATAGATCTCGGAGCAAGGTCCGCAAGGTCCGAGTCCGATCTCCCAGAAGTTGTCATCCTTGCCGAGTCTTACGATCTTCTCCTCAGGCATGCCGATGACATCTCTCCATATCTCGAATGCCTCATCATCGTTCTCGTAGATGGTCGCCCAGAGCTTCTCCTTAGGCATCTTGAGCCATTCAGTGCAGAACTCCCAACCCCACTGGAGCGATTCCTTCTTGAAGTAATCACCGAAGCTGAAGTTGCCGAGCATCTCGAAGAATGTGCCGTGGCGAGCAGTCTTACCTACATTGTCTATGTCGTTTGTCCTGATGCACTTCTGGCATGTGGTCATCCTCTTGCACGGAGGTGTCTCAACGCCTGCAAAGTACGGCTTCAGAGGCGCCATGCCGGAATTGATTATCATCAGACTCTTGTCATTGCGAGGGATAAGCGAAGCAGAGCCGCCTGCATAGTGGCCCTTGCTCACAAAGAAATCCCTGAACATATCTCTTATTTCATTTACACCGAGCTTTTCCATATCAAAGTTCTCCCTTGTTCAAAAATACCTAATTATTATACCACTATTAACTCGGCATTTCATTATTTGTTGGATCATTATCTTCAACAAATTCAATGGATTCAAGCGATGCTTTGACATCTGCGCGTATCTCATCGAGGAATTCCTGTCTGAGATCGTGCTGTTCTTTTTTCTCGGCTTCGGTAAGTCCTTCTGATTTAGACTTGTGCGCCAGTTCGTTTATCCTGTCGAGTTTAGCTTTTTCCATCTTAATACTGCCTTTCTGTTTCAAACTACAGGATAAATGCTAACACGAAAGGATTGTAAACTCAACACTTACGCATATTTGCCATATCTCCTGGCTGCTTCCTGTGCTATATTCAGGATGAACCTCTTGTTGGTAGGTTTGCTGCTGTAGATTTTGAGCGCAGCTTCATGCCCGGGCTCTTCTTTGCATCTTATATATCCGGAACCTATGGCGTTTCGCATGCTGTGCTCTATCAGATCGATCTTCCTGATCCTGTATTTGTCAGCAATGTAAGGATATACGTCCGCTTTGAAACATATGTCGTGAGTCTGCATGTCTATGACTATGCAGACGGCATCTCTGATAAATGTATACCCTCTGCTTTTTATATTGATGCAGCATTCATTCAGAAGATCCTCAATAATGCTCAGAATTTGCATTTTTCGTTGATATTGCGCGCGCCCGGAAACAGGCACGGGGTCGAATACGTTTGTCCTTAGATTATCGCTTATCTCCGATATGCCCCTGATAAGATCGATTATCATATCCGGATTGTAATTAGATATCTGTGTTCTCATGTCAGCCTCCTCTAAACTGTTATCTTATCCTTGATCTTGTCGTATGTCGCACTGCCTATTCCTCTTACCGACATTATGTCTTCCTTGTTCTTGAACCTGTTGGATGCCCGGTATTCGATTATTCTGTCGGCTATCGCATCGCCTATGCCGTTGAGAGTGGTAAGTTCTTCCTTTGAAGCTATGTTGATGTTGATCAGTGCATCGGCAGGAGTGACGCCCGATGCAGGAGCGCTGCCCACCTGACCCACAGCTGCAGCCTGAGAGTCGCCTGCCGAAGGTATTATCACCTTTGTACCGTCCTCTACGAACGAAGCCTGATTCACCGAGTTCGTATCTGCATCCTCAGTCAGACCGCCGGCCATCTCGATCACCTGGAAGAGTCTCGTGTTCGGCTCGACCTCGTATACCCCGGGCTTATTGACTGCTCCTCCTATGTCAACGAATATCACCTGACTTGTACCGGAAGCTCCTTCGCCGTCTTCATCTGCTCCATCAGTTTCCTCCGACTGTGTGGTTTCTGCTTCCGATACATTCTCGATCTTTATATCCGCCTTATTGGCGCCATGTATCCTTAGTATGGCTGCCAGAAGCAGTATCATCACGACTGTAAGCACCTTGACCAGTGATCTTTTGTCATTGATCAGATCCTCCGCTGAATCCCTTATCCTGTTTAATACTTCATCCTTCATCACCGCATCCTCCCGAGTATTCCGATATGTATGCCAATGATACAACCCGGATATTACAAAAGTGTTACAAATCAAAACGGCTCCCGATTTGGGAACCGTCTGTTGCTGCAGTATGAGATCCTTGCTGCACTCAGGGGGGACTTGTCAGTCCTCTGTGTATTCGAATTCGAAGTCTTCTATCCTTACGGTATCGCCTTCCTTGAGGCCCTGCTCCTTGAGGAGCTTCAGGCCGCCCTGTTTGACGATATAGTTGTACAGATATCTGATGGAGCCGCTGTCGGTGAAGTTGGTGGAGTTGAAAATCTTTAAGAGCTGCTTGCCTTCAAGTACGTATACTCCATCCTCATCCCTGTAGCCTGTGATAAGCTTGTAATCGGCTTCGTGCTCGTCCGCCTCAAAGTCGAACATGGTCATAGGCTCTTCGTCAGGCTCCACGTAGTTGTCTATCATGCGAAGTGCCGCATCCATCAGCTCGGCCGTGCCCTGTCTGGCAGCAGCGCTGATCATATATACCTCGCGTCCTTCCTTCTTCATGAAATCGAGGAACTCGTCGAGCTTGTCCTGATCAGTAACAAGATCCATCTTATTGGCAGCGACGATCTGAGGCTTTTCAGCAAGTCTCTTATCGAACTGCAAGAGCTCGGAATTGATCTTCTTGTAATCCTCGATAAGTCGGATCGTAGCCATGTCGT
>JAZUNV010000079.1:0-3148 GCA_045604305.1 Anaerovoracaceae bacterium
AAGCGACGCTCATGTCATGGAGGAGAGGATACCGGATTCGGCGCTTGTAATACTTGAGGGCACCGATCACTATTCCTTCCTGTATAAACCTGTCGAATTCAGAGGTATACTGAGAGCCTTCCTGCTGACGGGAGGTGCCGCATGATGATACGCACGCTTATCACGCTGGTGCTGGCGATCCCGGCATTCTGGCTCACAATGAGATACAACATGCACATGTTCCAGCTCAATGTATACAAAAACAACGAGCAGAGGGCATGGCTAAAGAAGAACTCTCACCTGCAGTGGATACTCAAATTCGCGATGGTGCTCGGCATCCTGCGCATGCTGAGCCCGATGGCGGGGCTCGGATGGCTCGACATGCTTCTTGATATCCTGATCTGGATCACGCTGATCGTGATCATCCTCGTTTACAGGCTCATGGTCGAGATGAACTCCAAGAAGCCTCTGAAGTTCACGCCGAGAGTAAAGAGGATGGTCGGGACCATCATATTCATCTGCCTGCTTCTCATAGGGGCGCTGCTGCTCCTCTGCTATGCGGTCGGAACTCTCTCTGACGCACTCAGGTACATGAGCGGACTGCTGGTGTTCCTGATAGGCTGTCAGATCAACATGGAGATGATCGCCTGCTTTATAAACCAGCCGGTCGAACTTCAGATCAATAACGGTTATATCAATGACGCAAAGCGCATCCTGAAGGAGAACCCTGATCTCGAGATCATCGGAGTCACGGGCAGCTACGGCAAGACGAGCGTCAAGTTCTACCTTGAGACTCTGCTGAAGCAGAAGTACAGCACACTGGTGACGCCTGAGAGCTATAACACTCCGATGGGTGTCGTCATCACGATAAGGAAATTCCTCAAGCCGACGCACGAGATCTTCGTATGCGAGATGGGTGCGAGATACGTGGGAGAGATCAAGGAGATATGCGATCTGGTGCATCCTAAGCACGGACTGATCACGTCGATAGGACCTCAGCACCTCGACACCTTCGGCAGCATGGAGAATATACAGAAGACCAAGTTCGAGCTGGCGGATGCCCTGCCTGAGGGTGGCATGCTCTTCCTGAACGGAGACAATGAGTACATACTCGAGCAGCTTGAGAACGTAGACGCTGATTGCGAGATCAATGATACGGCCATGCCGCCGGGGTACAGCGAACCTATCCTGTATCATGCGGAGCGTATCGGCGAAGGCTATTACGCTTCGGACATATCCGTTTCATCTCTCGGCACTGAATTCACCGTCACGACTCCTCAGAGGGAGACGGAGAGGTTCAGCACGAGGCTGGTCGGAGCCCACAACGTCATCAATGTGATGGGCGCCATAGCGGTGGCTCACAAGTTCGGGATCTCACTGGCGGAGCTCAGGATTCCTGTCCGCAGGCTCCAGAGCGTGCCTCACAGGATGGAGATGAAGAATCACGGCGATGTGACTATCATAGACGATGCCTTCAACTCGAATCCTATAGGATCGAAGGCTGCGGTCGAGACTCTGGCTCTCTTTGACGGCATGAGGATACTCATCACGCCGGGCATGGTAGAACTGGGCGAGGACGAAGCGGAATACAACAGGAAGTTCGGCACTTACGCTGCCGACTGCTGTGACAGGATATTCCTGGTTGGCAGGAAGCATACCGAGCCGATCAGGGAGGGGATACTTAGCAAGGGGTTCCCGGAGAAGAATGTGGAGGTGTTCGACAAGGTCGAGGACGCGATCAACCACGCGTACGGGATCAAAACGCAGGAACACAAATATATCCTGCTCGAGAACGACCTGCCGGATAATTACTGATACCGGTTCCGGTTGCGGAGTGGCCTGCCAGGGCATGCTCCCTCCGTCGCTAACGCTAATAAGCATACCGGCTCCGCTTGCTCCGTGCGGGACACGCCCGGCGCGGCAATCGGATACAGATCCAGATACAGATCAGAAAGGTTTTTTACATATTATGAAGACGAAAGTAGCTCTCATGTACGGCGGCAAGTCCGTTGAGCACGAGGTATCGGTCATCTCGGGCATCCAGGCTCTGATGAGCATGGATACCGATAAATACGAAGTGATCCCAGTTTATCTAACCAAGGATAACGATATGTACATCGGGACGGATATAGGGGATATATCCGCATACAAGGATATACCGGCGCTTCTCAAGAGATCGCAGCGTGTCATCATGGTCAATGAGGGCGGCAGGATCCAGCTCGTTCCTTATCCGGCCAAATTGTTCGGCTCCAAACCGGTCTTTGTGGACATTGCCTTCCCGGTGGTCCACGGCACCAATGTGGAGGACGGAGCTTTACAGGGCTACCTCAAGACTATAGGCATTCCTTTCGTCGGTCCTGATGTGACCTCATCTGCGATCAGCATGGACAAGTTCATCACTAAGGCTGTCCTCAAGGAAGCGGGTGTGCCAGTGCTCGATGCGAAGGTATATACGCTGGCGGATTACGCTGAGATGGACAGGATGATGGATGACGCCGAGAAGGAGATAGGCTATCCGATGATAGTCAAGCCTGTGAACCTCGGTTCAAGCGTAGGGATCAAGGTGGCAAAGAGCAGGGAAGAGCTAGTGAATGCATTCGACGATGCCTTCCTCTATGCGACCAGGGTGATGGTCGAACACGCCATATCCAAACTGCGGGAGATCAACTGCTCGGTACTCGGCGATGAGAATGAAGCGATGGCTTCTGAGTGTGAGGAGCCTCTGACTTCGGGAGAGATACTCAGCTACGAAGATAAATACGTCAACGGCGGTGGCGGCAAGAAGGGCGGTGCCAAGAGCGGGAACGGATCCAAGGGCGCCGGCATGGCGAACCTTTCACGAAAGATCCCAGCGGACCTGAGCCCTGAGAAGAGGAAAGAGATCCGGGAGATGGCGGTGAAGTCGTTCAAGGCTCTCGGCTGCAACGGAGTATCCAGAATAGACTTCATGATAGATGAAGAAAATGGTGCGCTGTACTTCAACGAGATCAACCCTATACCGGGATCGCTGTCCTTCTATCTGTGGGAGCCTGTGGGCGTGCCGTACAGGGAACTGCTCGACAGGATGATACAGCTGGCGCTCAAGAGGATGAGGACGGAGGAAGCTCTGACCTTCACCTTCGATACCAACATCCTGGCCAACGCAAACCTGGGCGGAAGCAAGAACAAG
>JAZUNV010000080.1:0-8228 GCA_045604305.1 Anaerovoracaceae bacterium
GCCATCACGAGATCGATCAAGATCATGGCCAAGGAGCTCGACTGCGCGGTGATACTTCTGTCACAGCTCTCCAGAGGACCGGAGCAGCGCGGAGGCGACCACATGCCGAAGCTGTCCGACCTCAGGGACTCGGGCGCTATCGAGCAGGATGCCGACGTCGTCATATTCCTCAAGCGCGATGACTATTACAGCTCTGAGGACGAGAGGGCCAACATCGATGACACCACCGGCCTCACCTGCGCGGTCAATATCGCCAAGCACAGGAGCGGACCTGTCGGTATAGCATACCTGACATGGATCCCGAGATACGTCAAATTCGGCAACATGGCCAGAGAGTAAGAATGGCCGCATGTAAAATCAGTAACAGATGGCAAAGATAAAGTTAGCACTTCAGGATAATCAGAATATTTTCCTCTATATGACGAGGGTGGAGAACCTCTTCATCAGTGAATTCCTCCCGGATGCACCGGGGGACTATGTCAAGGTGTTCCTGCTGGGTCTGATGTACGCGCAGTACGACCAGGTCATGACTTCGCATGAGCTGGCTATGCGCCTTGGCCTCAGGGAAGACGAAGTCGAGGAAGCCTGGATCTATTGGGAGTCCGCTGGCACTGTCAGAAGGCGCATGACGATAGAGGACGGTGACGAAGTGTGCAGGATAGAATTCATCAGCCAGGTGGAGGCTCTCTTCGGCAGGACGGATGAGCCTGCAGAGATCCCGGCCGCGGAAGCAGGAGCGGGAACGTCTGAGACTGAGGCCGGAGCTTTCGGGGCTGCGGATGAAGAGGCAGCCGAAGCCGCGGAGAATGAAGTGAACATGTACATGTCGCTGGATGACATGGACTACGATGATGCTGTATCGAATAAGCTGACCGACATGAGGCTACGCGAGCTGTACACCAAGTACCAGGAGGTCACGGGCCGCACTATCTCAAGGCGAGAGACCGGCAAGATCGCAGACGCCATCAGGGACTACGGCATCGAGCCTGAGATATTCGACTTCGCGATCGACTACTGCGCCGATCTCGATAAGTACAGCATCGACTATATATTCAAGGTCGCGCTGAGGTGGACCGAGGAGAACTGCCGCAGCGTGGACGAGGTCAGGAGGCTTCTCGACAAGCACAGTCTCAGGAACTCGTGGTACTCCCAGGTCTTCAGGGAGCTCGGCTTCAACAGGCCGCCGGCTCCGGCCGACAGGGAGATCATGGACCGCTGGTTCGACGAGATGAAATTCAGCATCGCCGAAGTACTTGATGCGTGCAGGACGACCGCAGGGATGAGAGATCCTAACTTAAGATATGTAAACAAGGTGCTCGAGAACCGCATGCTCGAAAAGGGAGGGGTCAACACGAGACAGATCAACTCCGGAGCTCAGGCGGGAAGTCAGGGTCCGCAGGGACAGAAATCAAAGCCGGCAAGCGCGCTGGATGACGGAGGGAGCAGGGTGAGCCGCAAGGTGCTCAGCGACTACTACGAATTCATCAGAGCGCAGGAGGAGGAATACCGTCTCGCGAGAACTGAGGAAGTGACTGCAAAGCTCCCTCAGATGAAGGAGATGCTTGAGGCGGAGAGCAGGCTCAATGCAAAACTGCTATCGATCATGCCGGGAGAAGCCGGCCGCGACGCAAGGCAGCAGCTTAGAGTGAAGAGGCTCGAACTTGACGACAGCAAGAAGCAGCTTCTGCGCGAGAACGGATATCCTGAGGACTACCTCGATCTGCACTATAGATGCGGGACCTGCAAGGATACAGGCTATACAGACGAAGGCATGGTATGCAGCTGCGCGAAGCAGCGTGCCGAAGAAGCATATAAATGGTACGGGGATAAGAACAGCCGTTAATGACAGATAAGCATAACGAAAAGGATAAAAAGGACAATAGACCGGAAGTATATTCGGAGAAGGCTGAGACGAAGACGCCCGAGATGACTGAAGATGAGATCAGGGCGGCGGCTTTGGCCTACGCGATTTACCTCAAGAAGAATAATCTGAAGCCGGGCGATGCTACATTCACAAAGCCAGGGGATCTTGGTGTGAATGTCAAAGAGGCTGAGTACAGGGCTCCGGAAAAGAAAGACGGACCAGAGCCGGCAAAGAAGACAGAACCTAAGCCGGTGACGAAGGAAGAACCGAAGCCTGTACTGGAGGTGAAGCCGGAGAAGATTCCGGAGATAAAGAAGGATCCGGAGCCGGAGAAGAAAGCGGAGACTGAGCCGGCAAAGAAAAGCGAAGCGGGACCTGAAGCCAGTACATATAAGAGGACAAAGAAAGAGAAGAAGACTTCTCACAAGCAGAAGAAAGCAAAGAAGAAAAAGAGCGCGAAGAAGAAGGCTTACGTAAACGAGTTCCTCCACACGAGAGTGAGCGCTAAGGGACTGCCGGCCATCATCAATCTGCACGATAGTCTGCAGGACCGCAGCGATGAGACTCTCCGGCATATGGGCGTAGGTTTCGCAAAGAGCGCACACCAGATAGCTTCGACCTATACCAACTCCAGGAGGAATATCGGCATAGGCATGCTGGTCGTGGGCCTGCTGGCGGCGGGGCTGCTCATAGTCTTCGACAGATTCACGCTTTACGAATACGCATACAACGGCAAGGTGCTCGGGTACGTTCACGAGCAGGAGGAAGTGACCGAGGTCCTCGACCTGGCGGGCGACAAGCTCACGCAGAACAATCAGGGCGAGGCTGCCGTCGAATTCAGCGCCAACCAGAACATCACCTTCAAGCAGGTGGATGCGAGGGGCAAGACGGCTGACGATGCGGATACAGCAGTCAACAAGCTGATCTACATGACGGACATCGAGACCGAGGCCTATGCGGTATATGACGGTGACAGGATAGTTGCGGTCGTCAAGGATTCAGGCGAGGCAGAGGAGCTGCTCGCCGAGACCAAGGCCCAGCTGAGCACGCCGGACAGCGGAATGGAGCTTGTCTCGTCCGACTTCGTCAACAAGCTCGACATCAAACCGATCAACGTACTGCTGACCAGTGTACAGAGCCGGGCGGCCGCGCGCTACCAGATGGTCAACGGCGGCAAGATGGAGATATGGCATATCATCGAGGAGAATGAGACAGTCACGAGCCTGGCCGAGGAATTCGGAGTGGATCCGCTCAGCGTGTACAACGAGGATAACGAGATCGCGACCTCTGTGGATCAGGGCGACAAGGTCTGCATCAGGACTGAGGTGGACCCTGTCAGCGTCGAGATGGTCGAATCCGGCAGGATCAAGGAGATCATCGAGTATGAGACCATCAAGAAGGATTCCGATGAATACTACAAGGGCGACACCCACATTGAACAGGAAGGTGTCAACGGCGTACAGATATTCGAGGGAACTCTGACCAAGGTCGCAGGCGAGGTCACCGACAGAAATGAGATCAGCACTGAGGTCATCAAGGAGAAGCAGGACAAGATCATTCTCGTGGGTACAGCCGAGAGACCTAAGACCGCTCCTACAGGGACATTCCAGATGCCGATCCAGACCTACGTGATCACGTCCGAGTGGGGCGGACGCTGGGGCCGCATGCATGAAGGAATGGACTTCGGAGCTTCTACGGGCACCCCGATCTACGCTTCCGACGGAGGCGAGGTCGTGACGGCCGGCATCTACGGAGGCTATGGTTACTGCATCAACATCGACCACGGCAACGGCAAGATGACAAGGTACGGACACTGCAGCAAGCTGCTCGTCAACGTGGGCGACAAGGTATATCAGGGTCAGGAGATAGCGCTGGTCGGCAACACCGGACACAGCTTCGGCAGCCACCTGCACTTCGAGATCAGAGAGAACGGTACATCAGTCAATCCGAGGAAGTACATCAATCCATGATAAGACGATGAGATTCTTCGGCCTTCGGCCTCAGAATGACAGATAGAGCCGGCCTCAGAATGACAGGTACTGTCATCCTGAGGGAGCGAAGCGACCGAAGTATCTCAATGAGCAAGAATAATGGAAAACGAATACAGAGAAGTTTATCAATATGAGCAGGGCGAGAGCGATGAGGTGATCGCGCTCAGGATAGAGGAGCGCCGCCGCAGGCTCGCGCAGCAGAGGAAGAGGAAGAAGATGATGACCATACTTGGTCTCTCCCTCGCCTTTGTATTGCTTGCCACGATGTGCGGACGCGACATAGTCAGGCTCAAGGCCGAGAACAGGGCCCTCAAGAAACAGCAGATCGCTCTTGAGAAGGAGAGAGACGAGCTCAAGGAGGAGCTCAAGAATACCGGCAAGCAGGAATACATAAGAGATCAGGCCAGGAGACAGCTGAGGCTGCTGAACCCGGGCGAGATACTCTTCACATTTGAAGATGATGAGAGTTAACCGTGCCATAGTCGTCGAGGGGCGTGACGACGTAGCAGCCGTTTCGCGTGCAGCGGACGCCCTGATCATACCGACCCACGGCTACGGCATCAGCCGCGAGACCTGGGAAGTGATCGACAAGGCCGCATCGGAAAAAGGACTGATCATACTGACGGACCCTGACCACGCCGGAGAGCAGATCAGGAAGCGCATCACGGAGAAGTATCCGGATGCGGTCCAGGCCTACATAGCCAGAGAGGATGCGACCCGCGCAGACGATATAGGCGTGGAGAACGCAGATCCGGAGACGATACGTGCGGCGCTGGAGAAGGCCCTGAAGAGAGCTGACACGGGGGCAGGCCCCCAGCCATGTCATCCTGAGGATCAGCTAACATGTCATCCTGAGGAGCACCCATTATGTCATCCTGAGCGAAGCGAAGTATCTCACCGTGCCACTCCGGACATCAGGACCCTGACGGAGCTCGGGCTCGCGGGCTCGGACAGCTCGTCTGAGCTGAGGGCGGGAGTCTGCAGGGAACTCGGGATAGGATACGGCAACGCAAAGGCAATGATCAGGAAGCTGAGAGGATTCGGGATAGGTACAGATGAGCTCAGGGAAGCGGTCGAAAAAGTCAAAAAAGAAACACGTTAAGGGGGAGTTCAGAGGCAGGCCAGCGAGCCTGGCCGGGGTCAGGCCCGACAAGAGGCTGGGCCAGAACTTCCTGATAGACGAGGATATCATACAGAGGATAATCGATGAGAGCGGAGTGACGGCGGAGACGCTAGTGCTCGAGATAGGACCGGGCACCGGGGCCCTGACCCTCCCGCTCGCTGAGCGGGCCGGAAGGGTCATCGCAGTAGAGCTCGACCCGGACATGATAGAGGGCCTTCGCATCAAGACCTTCGGCATGGACAATGTGGAACTGATACACGGCGACATACTCGAGACCGACATTCGCGGCATCACGCAGGCGGCCATGAGAGATCACGACCTCAGCGAGCTTCGCATCATCGGAAATCTTCCTTACTATATAACCACCCCTATCATCATGAAGCTGCTCGAGTCGGGGACCGGCGCTGAGAGCATCACGGTGATGATGCAGAAGGAAGTCGGCGACAGGATAGCGGCTGAGCCGGGCACCAGAGCCTCGGGAGCTATCACCTATCCGGTACACTACTACGCTGAGGTCAGCGAGGTGGCATACGTGCCGAGGGAGTGCTTCTACCCGGTTCCCGGTGTGGATTCGGTGGTACTGAGACTGGACTTAAGAGATGAACCGGCGATGAGTGTGCGCGACGAAGACCTGTTCTTCCGCTGCATCAAGGCGGGATTCTCCATGAGGAGGAAGACCCTGCTCAACTCGCTCACATCGCTCGGCGGATATGATAAAGACAGACTGTCAGCGGCGCTTGAAGCGGCGGGGATAGACCCGGGCCGCAGGGCCGAGAGCCTGACGCTAGCGGAGTTCGCAGCGCTGGCAGACGAACTGCAGGAGGCATAGACTTGCTGGATAAGTTAAGGGACAAGTGCCCGGACAAGTTAAAACTGATACTCGCGAAGATATGGGTGTTCATTGCTAAGATCGGAGCGGCGATCCGCAGGGTCTTCTACAAGATCTTCCCGCGGAGGGAGGCGAAGTACTATGACGCCGGACAGCACGAGGGCCGGTACATCGCACTGATGGCGCTCTCGGCGATACTGCTCTATCTCTTCATGGAGACGGCGGCGAGACTGACGACGAGCCCGATCGAGGGGCTTCGCTGGTCTCTAACGCACCCTCTGATCTTCCTCTTCAACGCTCTGTTCATATTCTGCACGATGACATTCGCGCTGCTCTTCAGACGCAGGAGGTTCGTGTGGTTCATCATAGGCCTCGTATGGTTCCTGCTCGGCATCGCCAACGGCGGCATACTGCTGTCGAGGATGACACCGTTCACGCTCTACGACCTCCAGAACTTCGCGGACGGACTCACGATCGCGACGACCTACTATTCCAAGACACAGATCACACTCGGTCTGATCGGACTCGGACTTCTCGCGGTCGCCATCGTCATGATATTCATACGAAGCCGCAAGTGGGAGAACATCAACTACAAGAAGAGCATCGCGGCCATACTTATCACTGTGGCAGTCACGGTCGGAGCGACCTTCGCTGCGATCAGCACCGGCATGGTGGAGACCTTCTTCGGAAACCTCAACTACGCCTACAGGGATTACGGCATGGTCTACTGCTTCATACAGACATCACTGAGTGCGGGCATATCCAAGCCGAAGGGCTACTCCAAGGAGCTGATCACGGGCATACTCGAGGAGAAGACGAAGAGGGGCACGGACACCCTGCTCTCTGACAAGGACGATGACCTCGACCACCCGAACATCATCGTGCTCCAGATGGAGTCCTTCACGGTGGCTCAGGACTACGCCAATATCAAGGTGGACAAGGATCCGACGCCTGTCTTCAACGAGCTGTATAAGAATTACACTTCGGGCAGCTTCGAGGTGCCGGCCTGCGGAGCGGGCACGGCCAATACCGAGTTCGAGGTGCTGACAGGCATCAGCGCCAAGTTCTTCGGACCGGGCGAATACCCGTACAAGGGCAAGCTGCGCGACAACACGCTCGAGAGTATGGCATATATAACGAAGAAGCACGGCTATGCGACGAGTGCGCTTCATGATCACCGCGCCCTCTTCTACAACAGGAACGAGGTATACGCCAACATGGGCTTCGACACCTTCACCTCCGTCGAGTACATGAACAACGTGTCGTTCACACCGACCAACTGGTGCAAGGACACGGTTCTCACGGGCGAGATCATGGAGATCATGAAGCAGACCGAGGAGAGGGACTTCATGCACGTCATATCGGTCGAGGGCCACGGCGCCTATCCGACCGAGCAGGTATTCAAGCATCCGTACACCACGGTCACCGCGGAGGACGAGGAGACAAGGTGGAAGTACGAGTACTACCTCAACGAGTGCCACGAGATGGATACATTCATTGGCGACCTGATAAATGAGATCGAGGAGAGCGGTGAGCCGACCGTCATGATCATATACGGCGACCACATACCGGCGCTGGATGTCAAGGAGGAGAACTACAAGCAGCCTGACCTCTACAGCACACGCTACGTGATCTGGGACAATATAGGGCTGGCCAAGAAGGACCGCGACATACACTCGTATCAGAGCGGCGCGATACTGCTCGATGACGCGGGCTTCGACCACGAAGGCATACTCTTTGACTACCAGCAGTCAAACAGCCAGGATGACGAGAGCTATCTCAAGGATCAGGAGTCTCTGGCCTACGACATGCTCTACGGTAAGAAGTACGCGTACGGCGGCAAGAATCCGTACGAACGCATCGACATGAAGATGGGTCACAAGATCATCTCGATCAAGGACGTGATGAAGATAGGAGACAAGTTCTATATAAGAGGAAGCAACTTCACGGAGAGGTCGATCATAAGCCTGGACGGCAAACAGCTGTCGACGGTATATCTGTCGCCGACGCTGCTGGCCCTCAACGAGTCGATCGAGCCGGAGGATATCGGCAAGCTCGAGGTCAGCCAGGTGGATAAGTCCGAGGAGGAGATCCTGACGACCGTCGGAGCCAATGAGGAGCTGTAAACGAAGCGAGAGTTGATACTAAACTGTAATGTCATTCTGAGGCCGAAGGCCGAAGAATCTCAACGATGAGATCCTTCGCTGCGCTCAGGATGACATGAAAGGATCTAAATAATATAGGAGGCTATATGGCCGTAAGAAAGAAAACAGAAGTAATAGCAGAAGAGATCCTTGAAGAGACAGCGGCAGAAGCGACTGAAGAAGCCGAAGAGATCTTAGAGACTGCGGAGGAGGAAGCTCCTGCAGCGGAAGCTGAGGCGAAGCCGGAGGACGAAGGCAAGTCCGAGGTCGAGGGCAT
>JAZUNV010000081.1:0-14059 GCA_045604305.1 Anaerovoracaceae bacterium
CCAGCAAGCTACAGGGTCATAACGTCCCTCAGCGATGAACTTAGGACCATTACCGAATGCCATCAGGAATGCGCAGGATCCCATCATAGCCGGGAATGCGCAGCCTGTGTCGAGTCCGAGCAGTACGCAGAGAGCCATGCAAGGTGCGTAGAGTCCTACACCGATGGACATGAGTCCGCCGAGGCAGAAGTTTGCTACGATAGCGATGACGAGCTTGATGCCCCTGAGTCCCATAGCTGTTCCGATCTCACCGAAAGGACCAACGCCGAGTACCTTGCAGAGCATTACTGTTGCGAGGATGAACATACCTACGAACAGAGCGTATCTTACCTTCTTACGGTTGAACTTCGATACGACGCCGGCCATCAGGTAAGCACCTGCTACTGCAGCAACGATCATTGATACGAGTGTGAGGATGTCCATGTCTACGAATCCGAAGAACAGGAACGCCTCGATGCATACAGGTACTGTGTCACCTACATTCAGTGTTCCCGGGATGTTGATGTCGTCAACGGACTTTGTCAGCTTGAAGGCTGTTGTTGACGGAGCATACGATCCGATTCCCAGTGTGTCGAAGAAGTTTGCGATTATACCGATAAGCAGTGTCGATATAAGGTTCTTCTTCTCCATTCCCTTGTCCCAAGTCTCCTTGAAAGTAAGACCTGTTACAGGGTCCTTTTCTGTGCTGGCGGCCATCTGTTTCTGCTTTCTGATCATGAGTGCAACGCAGAGGATCAGACCAATGAGAGAAAGTGCTTTCAATACGATCATAATTGTAACCTCCTAAAACAATTTTTTCGCTGAGATGAAATCCCTTCTGTTTCGGAGTATAAAGTCTAACATTATGCCAGAGTCAACAAGCTGTTAAGTAAGATTGCACGATTTCTAAAAGCTATTCGATTATTTTATATCTGCTTAAAGAAAGCATTAAAAAGCCTAATTGACTCTATTACCATGCCAGACTTTAATCTGTGATATAGTTAGTAGCATCAAATGTCACGGAGGAACAATGGACAGCAAAAGGCTATTGTCATTTCTGAGATCAGCTGAACTCGGGAGTCTTTCAGCGGCAGCGGAGGATCTGGGATATTCGACATCGGCAGTGAGCCAGCTCGTGGCTTCTCTTGAGAATGAGTTCGGGATGAGGCTGCTGGTAAGGACCACAAAGGGTGTTTATCCGACCCCCGAAGCGGAGGGACTGATCCCTGTCATCAAGGATTACCTTGCCGGGGAACAGCAGATATACGATTACGTAACCAATATAAAGGGTGTCTCTGAAGGACAGCTCAGCATAACGGCCTATCCGAGCATCGCCACAGCCTGGCTGCCTGAGGTCGTCAGCAAGTTCTGCAAAGAGCATCCCGGCATCAGCATCAACATAATGGAATGTGTGCGGACTGATATATACCGCCACCTCGACCACGGTGAAGCCGAGCTCGGTTTCCTGGCATATTCCGACCCGATGCCGTATGAGTGGATCCCTCTCGCGGAGGAAAGGCTCATCGCCGTCCTTCCGGAAAGCCACAGGCTCGCATCCGCGGGATCATATCCTATCAAGGAGGCCGAGAACGACAACTTCATACTGTCATCATTCGGCCAGGAGAGCGAGATACTCAGGGTACTCAAGGAGAACAACGTGTCTCCCAACATCAAATACACGTCTTATGACACGCCGGTCAATCTCGCGATGGTCCAGCAGGGTCTGGGTATCTCCATCGTAAATGAACTCAGCGCCAGCAGGTGGAATGAGCGTCTGGTGAAGCTGCCTCTCGATCCGCCGGCAACGGTCACCTTCGGCATAGCATACATCTCATATGACAGGCTCTCACCTGCGGCCCGCATATTCATGGACAGCGCAGTCAAGGAGCTTACACAATCTGAACAACGAAAATGAGCCTCAGCCCGAGGCTCATTTTTTTATGATCCAGCGATCCTGCTTATATCTCCAGCTTATCGATCTGCTGCTCTATGGCTGCCGAACGCTCATCGAACAGCAGGTTTTTATTATGCCTGTAATATCCGTCGCAGCCGTAGGTGCTTATGAAGGACACGCAGTCAGGATCTGCCGTGAGCTCTGTGATTATCAGCAGCATCTCCTTGCCATCGTCCCAGCACTGCTCAGCGAAGCTGAATAGATTGTCGAGCCTCGCCTTTACCGCTTCGGCGTGTTCCCCGTGAGCTGCGACGAGCCCCGCGCTCATCTCGCGTATGATCTCAAATGTGGAGTCGTAGTCATCAACCGATGCGGTCTTAGCGGCCATGTCGTACAGACAGGATGCAGTCCTCAGCATGCGGTCCGACTCTTCCCTTGTCAGGGAGTGAGCCTTGAGTCCCGACTCGCGGCCAGCCTCTATGCGCCCGATCAGGTCCTTCATGTTGTCAGCAGGATCGAGCACTTCCCAAGCAGCCGTCCTGTACTCATTGACGCAGAGCTTTACTGACTCGAGCAGGCGCCTTTCTTCCATGCACTCATGCACATCGTCTCCGGCGCTTCCGAGCAGGAGCCCGATAAGGGTATAGACCTCATCGAATCCGGCTTCCTTCACTCTCTCCGTCATCCCTTCCGGTACCTCGCCGTCCAGTATGGCCTCGACCGGGTATTCCTCTTTGTATTTGTTGAACAGGGCCAGATATGTGTTGAACTCCCTGGCGGCAGCGCTGTTCTGGAGGTACTGCACGATCAGGTCCTCGTCCGCCTCGATGCCGTTCTGCTCATACAGTAGAAGCATCTTGCTGAGATCCTCCCAGCCTCTCGGAGTCACTATCGACTTGCCGCTGACCGTGGTCTCGACATGGTAGAAGCGATCCTTCCTGCTTTGGAGAAACGACATGACCGCCGGGTGCATGCGTACTGCCGAAGCATACTCCTTCCACGCCTCGAAGTCAGGTTCGACCTCGATCTTCTTGAGCCTGTCCAGAGTAACGATGTCGAACTCCCTGGCTGAGTCGTTGTACTCAGGAGGGTTGCCGGCGGTGACTACTATCCAGCCCTCAGGGAGCCTGTGCCCGCCGAAGACCTTGTACTGGAGGAACTGCATCATAAGCGGAGACAGGGTCTCGGACACGCAGTTGATCTCATCCAGGAAGAGTATGCCCTGCCTGACTCCGGTCGTCTCCATCAGATCATATACCGATGCTATGATCTCGCTCATTGTGTACTCGGTGACATCGTACTCGACCCCTCCGTAGACCCTGCGGCTTATGAACGGAAGTCCGATCGCGCTCTGGCGCGTGTGATGGGTCATCGAATACGAGATGAGGCCGATGCCGAGCTCGGATGCGAGCTGCTCCATGATGGCCGTCTTGCCTATGCCCGGCGGGCCGATCAGCAGAACCGGCCTCTGCTTTTCGACCGGTATCACGTAATTGCCGAGATCGTCCTTTGTGAGATACGCCATGATGGCGTTCCTGATCTGTTCCTTTGCTTTTCTGATGTTCATATAGTGATCCTCTTTTTTTGGATCCTAATAATTCCCTCGCCGGAGTACGGCTCTCGCCTCGGGCAATTATTAGGCTCCTCCTATCAATAGACTAATAATATCAGATTTCGTCAGGCCGCAGTACCACCTTCATGGCCCACACCGGCACCTCCGGCACGTTGTAGCCGCTCTCGACGAACACGAAGGCCGTCCTGTATGAAGGCTTCGATGCGGGATAAGTACCGAGGCCGTCTGTGAAGTAGATCAGCCCCTTGAGGTCGCTGAACTCCCCTTCCGAGATCAGCCTGTCTACATAGTCGAAGACCGGTCTGAAGTCCGTGCCGCCGAGCCCCCTTATCTCCATGGTGACCATGTAGCTCTCAAGATCATCCTCCGAAGTTATGACTTCATCCGACTGCAGCTGAGCGTCGCACTGTATGATGTGCACGTTGACCTTATTGTGGAAAGATTCACGATCCCTAAGGATGTTGTATGTCTTCTGGAGGAAGCTCTGCACTTCTTCCCCCGCGACCGATCCCGATGTATCTATCGCTATGACGAAGTCCTTTATCCGGCTGTCCTCGCGGTACTCGAGCGGTTCGATCAGCGGCATGCGCTTATAGTGAGTAAGCCCGTAGTTGTAGTAGATGTAGTCGAACTCATCGTCCGACACCTTCATGCTCTCGTTCATCGAGGCGAACTTTCTGAGAAAGTCCGAGTAGTCGTAGCGCTCGCGGTTGACCGCTCTTAAGTTCTGCACCAGTGATGAAGCGAACTTTCCCTTCACCTTCGCGAAGGTCTCTATCTCCATCTCTATCTGCTCAGCGATCTTCTTCCACTCGTCCTGAAGGCTAAGGTCGTCACGGCTGAGCTTCGCATCGTCTGACAGGACGGTCTGCACAGCCAGCGGCTGCGTTTCATCCGCGTACCATGCTGAGTGCTCGTCGGCGCAAAAAAGCTCTTCCAGCTGCCTGAGTCCCGCGTCCGTCCCCGCCGTGATCAGCTCGCCTTTGCGAAGTGCACTGTATATTTTTTCGGCTGTGAGAAAGCCCGTCTCTCTCCTGATCTTCCTGAGAGTATCGTTCTTCCTGCCGTCATCGTCCGTCCTGGTACATGGCAGGTCGAGTTCACATATAACTGATTCAGCCGCGATGTCACAGGCGAGATCCCATCGCCTCCTGTCCACATCAGCGTCTGCGAAAGGATGCATGAACACGCAGTGCAGCACTGCGTGCAGGTACAGCCTTGTGAGCTGCTCCTTCGACCCGCGGTAAGTCCTGAGCACGAATTCAGGATCATAACAAAGAATGCGCCCGTCAGTAACAAAACTGCCGCGGTAAGATTTCCTTTCATGGAAGCTAAGCGCCGTATCCATGTAACGGAGGTTCACCAGAAGGCGGTTCCTAGAGATGTCGAGCACCTCCTCTGCAAGCCTATTCAGGTCTTCGTGTCCGGACTGAGTCATGCTTATACCTATATCGTCTTCAATAACTTAAGAGTCTCTCCTATCCACTTCATCGAAGCTTCAAGCCTGTAATCTTTGAATCCGGAATCCTTCAGTATGCGGAGCACCTCATTGCTGTCCAGATCGAGATCGATGAGGCGCCTGAAGTCCACGCCGCTCTCAGCGATCTCCTTTACATAGTCATAATATGTGCCGCTCGCCCCAAAGGATGTAGCGTACAGCTCTATATCCCCGCAGGCTCTGGCGGCAGTCTCTTCGGAGTCCTCATAAAACAGGCTCCTTCCGTTGTCGTACAGCGGGTAAAATGTCTCTTTATCTCCCGATACCTTCACGGCTATATTCGAAAGATGCCTGTCATCCTGTCTGGTGACGAAATCAAGGGCGATCATTCTTATTATGTCTGCCTGATACTGAGGTCTGACAGAGATGAGGTTCATGTATTCATTATCCGAACGGAACATGCCGGATGAAGACCTGGCATCCATGAGCCTTCTCATGTGTACTATATACTCTGAAGCAAAGTCGTATTCAAAGAACGAGAACACGCTGTCCTCATCAGCGCGCATGACCCTGCAGCAGCGGATGCCCATGGCTTCCGCCAGTCTGTATACGGCGAGCTCCGATTCGACATCTGTCGTTACCGGGCTCAATCTCTTTTTGTAGATCCCGTAGCGCCCGTCCAGCACTCCGTACCTCTTTATATTGGCGCCCTCGGGAGTGTCAATGCTGTCTCCCTCCGAGTCGATCTTCTGAACGAATATCGATTCGAAGACGTCCGTCACGGCGTCCTGCATCCTTTCATCAGGATCCTTGGTTATCCAGAGCAGGTCTTTTGCGTTTACGGCCTTCGTCGCTATTCCGATGCGTATGGGATCAAAACCCGAAAGGCCGCAGCGGAACAGTATCTTTTCTATGTCCCGCCTGTCGCGGCTGACGATCCTGTCCCTGAGGAATTCCTCGAATTCGCCCCTGCTCCATCGGTCTCTGCCGGCTGTGTACAGCCTGACCGTTTCGTTCAGATCCGGCTTTGTGAAGCTGACAGAGTAATCATCATATATCATTCCGATCACTTCATCATCCCACTTCAGGTACAGAAAAGGCGCAGCAGGAGTGTAGACGGCAGGCGCCTCCCTTACGAGGCCGGTATCGCTGCGGAACCTCCTGTCAGCCGGCTTTACGGCATCCGAAGGGATCAGGTAGGACCCGTTCTCCTCGATCACTCCGGGTATCCTCCCCTCCCTGCACAGGACGCGCACGCGCCTGTCGCTTATGTTCCATTTTGCAGCTGTCTGCTGAGTGGTCAGATATTTCATGAGAAGAATATATCAAAAGCGCGGAACAATATCAAGTGTATTGTTCCGCATATTGTTCCGCAGATCGGAAATCACTCTTTCTTTTCAAAGATCCCTTTCAGGTATTTTGTGGCTTTTGATGCCAGCTCATGGTCCTCACCCGATGAACTGACCCCTATCACGAGGGGATCCCTTCTGACCAGGCCCGGGAAGTAAAAATCGCAGAGAGACTTATCGCTCGCAGCATTTACGGGAATGCCCTTCCGCCTGCACATACCGGCGATACGGACATCAGTCCCCGCATGTCCTGTAGCGACCAGCACCATGTCGGCACCTTCCAGATCATCCTCGCTGAAACGTTTTTTGAAAAGAGTGATCCTGCCCTTTTCCGCAAGTGCCTGTATTCTAGGGTCTGCCTCGGGCGCTACGACTGTGACAGAGCCGGCAAAGTCCAGAATTGATGCGACCCTTCCGGCAGCTATCCTTCCTGCCCCTATGAAGAGCACCCTCTTGCAGCTCAGATCTACAAACATCGGAAAGTACAGACTCATTCGTAATACCTCTTTTTTATAAAGTGATTGAATATCCCGCCGACGACTATGATGGCGAGTGCTATGTAGATGACCTTGACCGCCGCCTCCTGTGTATCAGCTATGGTGCCGCCCTCCCCGGACAGTTCTACAAGTACGGCACCCTCAGGCAGGCTTTCAGCCAGAAAGACTATGTCCCTGTCATACCACTTCTGCTTCTTCTTACTGTAAGCAGCGCAGGGCATCTCCTTGTTGAGCGCATCGACATCGAGTTCAAACTGTCCGAAGCCGCTGCTCTCATCGGCCGCTGTCCATTTCGAGCGCCCTGCCGCTTCGGCCTCTGCGGCACTGCCGGGATACACGTATGCGTAGCTGGTGCTGGACAGCGTGATGACTGAGTTCATGCGGCCGTCCCTGTTCGTGAGTTTTGCATCAGTTATCCTGAAGAACTGCGAGCTCGAGATCACCTCCGCATCGTAAGTTCCTTCTTTTACATCCTCCGGATATACCGGAGTCATGCTGTATATGAGAGTCCCGTCCTGCAGGCTCCTGTCACGCTCAGCTGCCGTCCCCTCATCATCCACGCTGATCCCCTTCTCCTTGTCCTTGAGCACTACGGGTCCGGCAAACACAGCCGGCGTCAACAGAGGCGCCAGAAGTGCGGTCATCGTTATTAATAATGCTGCGATAGATGCTATGTGTTTCATTCTATAGATTCTTTTTGCGGTAAATAAAGAATACCGATACAGAGCCGAGCACGGTGAGCCATGCGAACAGCACGATGAATCCCGTGCTCCCCGGCGCCTCTCCGCCCGCTATGCTTCTTATCATGCCGCTTGCCTGCGACAGCGGAAGTATCTCTATCACCTGTCTGAAGCCGTCCGGCATCTCCTCCGTCGAAAAGAAAGTATTACAGAGGAACGACATAGGCATGATTATGTACGTGTTGAACCTCGGAGCGTCCGAATAGGTCTTTGCCAGGAATGACAGCACGAGTGCGAGCGTTGCGAACACCGCGCCGTTGAGAAGCATGATCAGGAATGACAATCCATTGAAGATGAGCCCGTGCCTCACGGGTATGGTGAGTATGAGGATAACGCAGGCGGCATAAAGCCCGCGAAGACTTCCGCCTATCACCTGACCGAGTATAAACTGCCAGAGCGGCGTAGGCGATACCATCACCTGATCGAGCGCCTTCTCGTAAAGCCTCTGTACGCTCATGCTCTGTGCTATGGCGCCGAAGCTGCCCGTCATCGTGACCATCGCCACCAGCCCAGGGACCAGGAACTGTATGTAAGGCTGGCCGTGAGATGTCGTGCGTATGCCGAGGCCGAATACTATCAGGTACATCAAAGGAGAGATCATCGCCGCGACGGTGATCTTGTAAAAGTCGCGTCTGAACTCGACCCATTTCTCCCAGAGTACCGTAATGATCCCCATAAGCCTCCTTATAGCCTCCGTCCTGCCACCTCGACGAATACATCCTCGAGCGTGGTCTGTCTGAGCGTCGAATCCGGCGATCCTTCGAGATATCTGATCGCCTCTTCCCTGTCCGTAAAGTGAGTGCTCCTGAGCCCCGCCTCTCCTGTCTCATCCACCGTGAATTCTCCGAGCTCTTTTATCAGTGCCTCAGGCCTGTCCAGCTTCCGAAGCCTGCCGCTGTTGATCATCGCCACCCTGTCGCAGAGAGCCTCAGCCTCCTCGATATAGTGCGTGGTCAGCAGTATGGTCATGCTGTCATCGTTGACCTGCCTCAGCAGGTTCCACATCTGGCGGCGCGACAGGGCATCCATGCCCGCGGTCGGTTCATCCAGAAGCAGTATCTCAGGATCCGTCAGCAGCGCCCTGCATACCATGAGCTTTCGCTTCATGCCGCCCGAAAGATGCCTCACGACCCTTCTGCGCATGTCCTGAAGGCCGGCGAATTCCAGCAGCTCCTCTGATTTTCGCCTGATCTCTTTTTTAGGCATGCAATAAAGCCTCCCCTGATACTCCATGACCTCATCGACCGTCATGTCCTGACGCATCGAATACTCCTGAGTTATCACGGCAAGCTTTCCCTTTTGCTCCGAGGCCGCCCTTGTCAGCCTGGCACCGTCTATGTATATCTCTCCCGCTGATGGGAGCAGAACCGTCGAGAGCATGCTTATCGTCGTGGTCTTGCCCGCGCCGTTAGGTCCGAGCAATCCAAAGAACTCGCCGGTCCCGATCATGAATGACAGATCGTCCACCGCCGTGAAGTCCCCGAATCTCTTTGTGAGCCCTCTTAGTTCTATCATGCGTTATTTCTCTTTCTTCTCCTTGGCCACTATGAGCGAGAAGTAGCCGGCATCGTCCGGTATCTCATCGAGAGACCTGTACACCTTCTCGCTGTCCATGCTGCAGTTCTCTACAGCCTGCACGTCAAGACCGGTATGAGAGAGCATCTCCTTGACCTCGCGCATCTTACTTGCTGACTTCATCAGCACGTAATTGCCCGGCCACTTCAGCGAACCTTCCTCAGTGTTGTGAAGCGCCGGCACGACGTGGAGCGGTTCGTTCCACTCCGTGAGCGATACATTGAGCGCCGCAGCCGCAGCGCAGAATGAAGTTATGCCTGGCACGAGCTCTGTCTCATAGCCGTCAGCCTCAAGCAGATGCTGTATGTAACTGAAGGTGCAGTATATCGTCGAGTCACCGAGGGTGATGTACACGACATTCCTGCCCTGATCGAGATAGCCTTCGATCGTATCAGCTGCTTCTCTGTGGCTTCTGGCGATAAGTTCCCTGTCTCTGACCATTGGCATGTATACCGGGACCAGTTCCTTATCTGCAAGTTCCGGCACGGCACCAAGCGCGATCTTATATGCTACAGCCTCCTGCGGGACCCTGCCCGGTACTGCGATCACGTCATTCTCCAGTATGAGTCTGCAGGCCTTAAGCGTCATCAGCTCGGGATCACCCGGGCCTACTCCCACTCCGTATGCAATGCCTCTACTCATCTCTACCTCCAAGTTCTTCAAGCGCTGAGACGAGCGCATCGAGCGTCGCCTCCTTAGCTACATGTATCTTCATGCCGTGCTTCGCAGCTTCGGCGGCCGTCATCTGTCCGATGCAGACCGCGTTTATCTCTCCTAAGTCTATATCCCCGGCACTGTCAACGAAACCCTTTACCGTCGAAGCGCTTGTAAACACCGCATATGTGTCCGGTCCGTCAAACACCTTCCCGGCGTCGAACCATTCCGCGTGCGCATAGAGCGTATCGTATGTCGGGATATCGTCGATCACGATGCCCTCTGCCTTCGAGAGTTCCTCCGTGAGCCCCCTGTTGCCGGCGACCGCCCTCGCGATGAGGACGCGCTCTCCCGGCTTCAGCAGACCCGCAAGCCCTGCTCCGAGCGCCCTGCCGCTGTACTCTGAAGGAACGAAGTCCGCTCTGAGTCCGTGCTTTGCAAGCTCTCTCTCAGTGCCGCTCCCCAGGCAGGCTATCCTGACCCCGGAGAGGATGCGTATATCGCGGGATCTCATCAGGAGATCGAAGAATATCCTGACTCCACTCGGGCTCGTCAGCACGAGCCAGTCATATGAGCCATCTGCGAGCTCCGTTATCGCTGCCTCTATACGCGATGTGTCCTTTACAGGCTCGATGGCTATGGTCGGAAGCTCTGTCACCTCGGCTCCCTTAGCCCTGAGCTTTGCCGAAAGCGAGGAGCTCAGCTCCCTCGGTCTTGTGATGACCGCTCTGATGCCGGCAAGCGGCAGAGCCTCTCTCCAGGCAAATCCCGAGGACAGCTCCGTGACGGAGCCTACGACTATGATCGCAGGCATCTTTACGCCCTGCTCCTTAGCCGCATTCTCAAGACCGGATATATCCGAACTGATCAGTCTCTGCTCTGCGGTCGTGCCCTTTTCGATTATCGCCGCAGGCGTGGACGGATCCATCCCGGCATCCATTAGGCCCTTCATAAGTACTGGCAGCGAGGATATCCCCATCAGGAATATTATGGTCCCTCCCGACTTCACCAGGCCTTCGAAATCTATATCGTATGTGTGGTTCTTCCTCCTGTGTCCGGTGATGATATGGACGCCGGAGCAGTGATCCCTGTGAGTCACCGGTATGCCTGCATACGCAGGGACTGCCAGCGCACTGGTGACGCCCGGCACTATCTCGTAAGCCACTCCGTATCGCGTAAGAAGCTCAAGCTCCTCACCGCCGCGTCCGAAGAGGAAGGGATCTCCTCCTTTGAGTCTGACTACCCTGCGGCCCTCAAGCGCTTTGTCAAGCAGCACTTCGTTGATCTGCTCCTGCCTGAGCTTGTGACGACCGGCTCTCTTGCCTGCATATATGACCTCGGCTCCCTGAGGTATCATCGCGAGCACCCCTGAGCCTACAAGAGCATCTGTCACCACCGTGTCTGCTTCCGACAGGACCTCACGGCCCTTTATCGTCATGAGTCCCGGATCTCCCGGTCCGGCGCCTGTGAGCCAGACCTTGCCCATCTGTCTGTTATCTCCTCTCAGAGCCAGCAGCCTTCTTGCCAGCCGCCTTCCGAGCTCCTCAGGCTCAGTCAGAGATCCTGTGATCTCAGCGGTGAGCGTCTCTCCGCTTCGCTCATCAAAGCTGAATCCCAGGATATGGAGTTCATCTCCCTTGACATGCGAGTAGGCTGCGTCAGGAGAACCGCAATCCGCCTCTATTTCTCTTATGAAGGCTCTCTCAGCGATCGCAGATATCTCAGACTCTCTGTCGCCCAGCCGATGTATATCTTCGGCGTCTTCCGCCCTGCACTGGATGCTGAGTATGCCCTGGCACGAAGCCGGGACTATCTCTTCGGGACCGAAGTACCTGCTGATCCTGTGTTCGAGTCCGAGTCTCCTGACACCGGCAGCTGCGAGCACGAGCGCCGAGTACTGACCCTCATCGAGCTTCCGGATCCGCGTCTCCACATTGCCCCTTACCGGGCTTGTCTCCGCGCCCGGAAAGAGTTTCCTGATCTGAAGGCTCCTCCTGAGACTCGATGTGCCTATGGGAAGCGAGAGGTCGATCTCATCCCTGCCTTCCGGAAGTATCAGTACATCTCTCGGATCTTCTCTCCTTGAGTACGCGGCGACAGGGGTCTCGGGCGGCACATCCAGAGTCATGTCCTTGAGGCTGTGTACCGTCAGATCTACCCTGCCTTCCGCAAGTGCCTGCTCGAGTTCCTTTACAAAGAGGCCCTTTCCGCCGATCTGATCGAGGGTCCTGTCGAGCATCCTGTCACCCCGGGTGGTCATCGTCTCTATAACGATCTCCTTGTCCGGATAAAGCGCCCCAAGATCCTTCATCACGATCTCCGACTGTATCACTGCCAGTCTGCTCGCCCTGCTTCCTATAATGATCCTGTTACCATCTCTGATGCTCATGCCTAAGCTATCCTATCCTGCCTTCCCTGATGCACTTTGCGAGTTCCTCTGCAAAGTATGTCTCGTAGATCGAAGCTCCGGCGCGGTAAGCAGCCACGGCCATCTCGCACATGACAGCTTCCCCGTCTATCCATCCGTTGGCAGCAGCGGCCTTCACCATCGCGTATTCACCGCTCACGCTGTATGTAGCAACAGGCACATCCACTGCTTCATAGACCTCTCTGACGATATCCAGATATGACATTGAAGGCTTCACCATGATTATGTCCGCACCTTCCTCAACATCAAGCCGGGCTTCCCTGATGCCTTCCCTTCTGTTGTGGTAATCCATCTGGTAGCTCTTCCTGTCGCCGAACGAAGGCGCAGAACCTGCCGCTTCGCGGAACGGCCCGTAGAACGATGAAGCGTACTTGACCGCATAGGACATGATAGGCGTGTTGGTAAATCCGTCTGCATCAAGCGCCGATCTGATCGCCGCTACCCTGCCGTCCATCATGTCTGAAGGAGCGACCATGTCTGCACCGGCTCTCGCCTGCGAAACAGCTACCTTCTGCAGCAGCTCCAGCGTCCTGTCATTGTCCACATCGTAGTGGCCGCCGCACTCGCAGAGCACTCCGCAGTGACCGTGCGAAGTGTATTCGCACATGCATACGTCCGTTATAATGATCATCTCAGGGTAGCGCTCTTTAATATGTGCCACCGCCCTCTGGATCACTCCGGCCTCAGCGTAGGCCTGTGTCCCCGTCTCATCCTTGTGATCGGGGATGCCGAAGAGCATTATGCTGCTCACTCCTGCCTTCAGAAGCGACTCGATCTTTGCGTCAGTCATGTCGACGGTATATCTGTACTGTCCCGGTAGGGCCTTGATCTCTTCGGTCTTCCCCATGCCGTCACTAACGAACATCGGGTAAATCAGCGACGAAGCATCCATCCTCGTTTCCCTTACCGTCTTTCGAAGCGCTGGTGTCGAGCGCAGTCTGCGAGGTCTTTCGATCATTTGCATTTCTGTTTCTCCAATCTGTCAGTTATTTGTCCCTCGCCCTTATAAGCTTTATCACTTCATCGTAGTTCTCCGCCCTGTGAGGGAAGGTGCAGCCTGTGCAGACCTTGATCCTCCGGCCATCCTTTTCCTTATAGGAAGGCTTGCCCGGGCAGTTCTCCAGATGATACAGCGGGCAGTAGCAGAAGAGGCAGTTCATCTCCTCTATGCCGTCATGGCAGGGATAGTATTTGCAGTCCCTGTTCTCAAAATACTTCTCCGAATTATCCATGCTGTCTCTTCCTCTTGTATTCTTCCATCGCTTTGGTGAATCTTTCGATCAGCTTCGGACACGATGGATACCAAAGGTGCGGGTATCCCCACAGGTGTTCAGAGCCTGCGTGCATGCAGTCCCATGTCCTGCCGCTTCCCGGCTTCTCAGCCACTGCGTTGCTTCCGTTGTTGTCAGAGTCGAAGTAGTGGAACTCATGTCCCTTTATCTCAAGACCAGTGATGAGAGTACCCGCTGCGCAGAGGTGTTTCTTCTCTCTCAGCGTGATGTAGCCGAATCGGCCGAGTCTGCCCGTGTAGTGAGAGCTGCCGCCCGTGACGCCTGCCATCCTGTGACTGTCACCGTTCATGTCCTCAAGCGACTCCAGCAGATACATGAAGCCGCCGCACTCAGCGAGGCTCGGCATACCGCCTTCGATCGCTTCTCTTACGGATGCCAGCATGGACTCGTTGGCGCTGAGCTGTTTTGCGTACAGCTCCGGGTAGCCTCCTCCAAAAAGGAGCCCGTCCGCATCCTCCGGCAGGCTGCTGTCATGAACAGGTGAGAATTCCATTATCTTCATCCCCGCTTCTCTCAGCACGCGGAGGTTCTCCTCGTAGTAGAAGCAGAAGGCCTCGTCGCGCGCGACCGCGAGGACCGGCATGTCTTTTTCTTCTTTGGACGCCGTGCTTCGGGAGACAGGGGACGGTTCTCTGTCTCC
>JAZUNV010000082.1:0-5005 GCA_045604305.1 Anaerovoracaceae bacterium
TATTATTAAGATGGTAGTACATAGTTTTATACAAAGGAGATGATCAAATGAAGAACAGATTATTGTTAGTGATGCTCATATCGGCTCTTCTGCTGAGTCCTTCATTTGCGTTTGCAGATACTCCGGACGATGCAGCTGCCAATGAAGCAGTACAGGAGCAGGCGGTTTCCCCTGAAACATCCGGCACAGCTGTTGATGAGAAAGCAAGTGCTGAAGAAGCAGATAATGCAAGTCATATATTATCCCCTTCAGAAGTAGAACCTGTAGAGTTCGATCCTAATGCTGACCCTAGCTGTTATAGCTGGAATAGCGGCAGGACACGATTCCTTTATAACGGAACTACACCTGTAAAGGGCCTTTTCAAAGGCAAAATGAAAGGTACAACAACCAACGCTTTATACTATGCTGATGACGAAGGTTATGTTAAGAATTCTGAAGGTATTGTAACACTCAGCAGTGATCGACTGAGATTCAAAGTTACAACCGATGGGGGCGGTCATAAAGGCTTTAATCCTATTACAAAAGGTGACCCGGATTATAATAAGCCTTGCACATATCTGTTGGTAGACACAGGACACAACGAGGACTATCCTGTTATCGAGACTCCTGGTCTTTGTAATTGTTCCACAGGAACATATCTGTTGAACGACAACTGCTTAGTCGTTACTACTAAGGGCCTTGCCTCTTACAATGGAGATACTTACTTTATCCAGGATGATTATAGTGTTAAGACAACTTCAGGCGTTGTGACCAATACCGACGGAAATAAATATTTCGTACAGGATGGCGGCAAGGTCAAGACCACCGCGGGCTGCGTGGTAGACGGCGGCACCACTTATTTCGTTCAGAACGGCGGTATCATCCAGACAGCTGAAGGACTGGTACAGCACAGCGACGGCAGGATCTTCTATGTACAGCCTAATACCGGAGGCGTCGTAAAGACGACTGAAGGATGGATCGATTTCGGCGGCAAGAAGTACTACGCAACTCCGGGCGGCGCTATCCTCACCACTCCGGGAGTCAACATTATCGGCGGTAAGAAGTATCTCATCCAGGATGACTGGTCGGTATGCTTCAAGAAGGGCATCGCAGCTGCCGGAGGCAATCTCTATTACGTCAAGGATTCCAGCGGAACTCTGTATGCCAAGAAGGAAGTCAAGTCCGGCAAGAAGAGATATCACGTGCAGTCCAACTGCATAGTCGCCGTAGGACCTCACAAGTGGAAGAAGAAGCTATACTTCTCTACCACCGCGGGATATCTCCAGAAGAAGACGGCGATCCTCGCCTGGGGCGGACACTACTATCACGTTAACAACAAGGGACTGGTCACTAAGAACAAGCAGATCAAGTTCAAGAAGAAATGGTATATCGCCAACAAGAGCGGCACTCTGAAGACAGGATTCTTCAAATGGAAGAAGGGTCTGTACTATGCCAATGCAAAGGGTGCGATCAGGACCAAGCAGGGTAAGTACGTCATCAATGGCTATACCTATTACATAGGCAGCAAGGGACGCATCTCCGTCAATCAGCAGTTCAAGGGCAAGGACGGCACATACAAGTCGGACGAGAACGGCCGTCTGGTATCAGGCATCTATACATGGAAGAACAAATACTACTATGCCGATGCTGACTACAGGCTCCACAAGACTGAAGAGATCCTGCATATCAACAAGAAGTATTATTACAACAAGAAAGGCGGCGGCCTGGCCAAGAACAAGTTCTTCGACTATAAAGGCAACCACTACTATGCAGGAAGTGATGCAGCCATACTGACGAGCGCATTCTCCTACAAGGGATATGTGTTACATCCGACATCGACCGGCATCATATCCGACGATGAATACTATAAGGTATTCCCTGACAAGAAGCCGAAGACGGATGATGGCACTACAGACAGCACCAATACCAATGCTTAGGCATTATCGGGCATAGTCTCAGATGATGGTTCCGCAAGATTGCGGAGCCATCTTTCTTTTTTGAGCCAGACGTGGAAGACGCCGATCTTTATAAAGTCCATCATCCTGACCCAGAAGTAAAGAGTGATCGGCCCTATATCCGTCAGTAGCGCCAGTGAGAATACCAGAGGTATCGTAAGAACTATGGTCATTCCGGCATCCACATAAGCACCCATCGCGGTATCTCCGCCTGCGCGCGAGACAGCGAGCTGACCGATCAGATATACCCACGGAGGCATGAAGAGTGCAAGCATTATGAGCATCTCTCTGGTGATAGCCGTCGCTTCATGGCTGAGCCGTCCGTACACTATCGGTACGAGGAAGGTCGTGCAGAGCGCAAAAGCGAGCACGAAGAACCCCAGCACGAAGCAGCCCGAAAGAAGCCAGGTCTTCTCCTTCCGCGCCTCCTCGAGCCTGCCGGCTCCCAGAGTGCTGCCAAGCACGACGATGATCGCAGTACTGACTCCGTTGAATGAGACCATGAACAGATTTGCTATCGCGAAGCCTGCTGCCATGCCCGATACGACATCGGCTCCCCCTCTGCCGTTATACAGGGCTGCGGTGATGGTCTCGGATATGATCCAGGTCATCTCGCTGATGAGGACCATGCCGCTCTTGGAGAGTATCTCCCTGAACAGCTTTATCCTGACATCAAAGAATTTCCTCGGATCAAAGGCGAAGTCAGGCTTTTTACTGTTAAGTACTATCAGGTAGAGTATCAGCTCGAAGGTCCTTGCTATGATAGTCGCAGCGGCTGCTCCCCTCACTTCCATCCTCGGAGTGCCGAAGTGTCCGTATATCAGGACCCAGTTGAGGAAGGTGTTGAGCAGTGTCGCAGACAGGGATATTATCAGCGGCATCCTCACCTCTCCTGTGTCCCTCAGCGATGTGGCTATACACATCGATATGGACATCTGTATGCACATGAAGAACATGAGCCTGATGTACATGACGCCCTGAGAAACTATCGCTTCGGCGTCCGTGTTGCCTACGACCATCAGCGACAGCACCTGCCTCGGGAACGCTATGCAGACCAGGAAATAAGGGATTATCGCAAACATGCTGACTATCAGCTTGAACCTGAAAGCCTGTTTCATCCCCTCCTTATTGCCCGCTCCGAAGTTCTGGGTAAGGTAGATGCCGCCGGATATGCATATGGTATTGAGAAAGATCATGAAGATCGTGAGTATCTGATTGGATATGTTGACTCCGGACATGGAGATATCGCCGAGGCCGGCGACCATGAAATTGTCGATGAGCGAGACCAGATTCTGGATCATCTGCTGCATCATAACAGGAAGCGCTATCGCCAGCGCCCTTCTGTAGAATGCCCTGCTACCGAACAATCTTTTAGTCTCCATCATACCCATACCCTTTCGTCATTTTTATAGTCTTCATGCGGTCGCTTACGGACAGCCCGTGCGGACCGTGCGAGCCGATCGTTGCTGCATGTCAGCCGTCTCCCTATACGCTATGCAGGTAATACTATCAAAAAAGCCGAAAGAATTGTATAATAAATGACAAGATAATCAATCAAATCAAACGATGCCGTCAAGGCAATACAATCAAGGGATCATGAAACTTACAGAATTACTGGAAAAGGATAAAGAAAAGCTCCTTACGGAGATAAGCGCGGCGGGCACGGCCGAAAAGGCGGTGCCTGTGCTTGAAAAGGAAGTGGACAAGCTGCTTCTCACCCACAATGAACAGGCAGGAAGCGACGCTGAGCGCGATGAGGCAGCTCACATGCTGCAGGCCGTGCGCCTCTCGCTTCCACTGATCGACTCGAACGGCTACACCAAGGTATGGGAACGCGGTCAGGGCAAGGATGAGGGCGAAAGCAAGTTCTCGCTGACTTCCATACTTCTGCTCATCGGCGGCCTTCTGCTGCTGGGTTTCGGACTCTTCCCTCTCATCATGATGGGAGTGCAGCAGGTCGATTCAAAGTCGATGACCGACTTCATCTCCAGATGCGTAGCGATTTTACTGGGCGTCACCTTCCTCTACATCTCCGGATCGATGTACGGCAAGCCAAAGGGCAAGTCGAAGAAGGAATATCAGGTGGAGATAAAGGTAGACGCAGACCGCGTTTACAGGAACTTCAGGACAGTCATCCTCTCCGTGGACCAGAGCCTCGAGGAAGTGCGGCTCGGAGCCATTCAGGCCAAGCGCGAGCAGGCAGGCAATATAGATGGAAGGCCTGCCACCACTCCTGAGCTGGAGCTCTTCTCCGACCTCCTCGCCGCATCCTACAGCGGGGATCCGGAGTATGCACTGGAAAAGATCGATGCGATCAAGTACTACCTGCACAAGCAGCAGATAGAGATCGTGGACTACAGCGAAGATACAAAGCAGTACTTCGATCTGATGCCCGGCACCAAGACCGGGACCATCAGACCGGCAATGGTCGCGAACGGCCTCGTTCTCAAAAAGGGTCTCGCGTCCAGGGGATAGTTATCATATTGATTGAAAGGTTTGACTTCAGTAATGGACAGATTTTTCGGATTTGACCTGGGTGATGCCGAAAGCGCAGTCGCCAGGTTGGTAAAGGGAGAACAGAAAGTACCTGAGATGCTCACTGTCGTCGGTGAGAAGAGCTTCATCACAGCTTATGCACAGCTCACAAGCGGCGAGCTTCTCATTGGAGAGAAGGCATGCTACACAGACAATGCCATCAAGCGCAAGCTGAGATTTAAGAGCCGCTTCCTCACTGACAGAGCATGCGATGCGGATGTCAGGAGCTTCGCAGCCGGCGTGCTTGGAGAGCTGTACGGGAGCGGTGAGCTCGTCAAGAATGAGGACTGCAGCTTCTATATCGGCTGCCCTGCCGGTTGGAACAAGGCAGACCGTGAAGAGTACAGGGGCATCTTTGAAAGTGCCGGATATCCCCCGCTAAAGATAGTATCAGAATCGAGAGCTGCCCTGGTAAGTGCCTGCCGGTCAAGGCATCTGCAGGTGGGATATGACATCCTGTCCAGGCCGGTTCTCGTGGTGGATATCGGATCTTCGACCACCGATTTCGCTTATATTATGAGTGGAAAAGAGGTGGG
>JAZUNV010000083.1:0-19399 GCA_045604305.1 Anaerovoracaceae bacterium
GTAGTTGCTATAAGCGGGTTAAAACTTGTGATCTTCATATGTCAGGGTCCTTCCTTTCAATGACAATCAAAAAATGTACTTATCCTGATAATACTGTCCTGAATACCCTGATCTTTTTTTCAACCAGGAGCAAAGCTCCAACAAGCTCGCTTGATTGGAGCGAGCGACGGCGTACTTATCGGAGGAGCTCAGCCTCCGGAGATCAATGCTTCCGACATTACGGCAACGCCGTATGATCCGAAGGAAGCATTTACAGACGCCGGGAGCTTCAGCTCCTGAGAGCGTCGGTCGGGGATTGATACCCACCACCGACGGTCGAAAATGGAACCCGCCGCCTACTCCGTTGAGGCGGGGACATCCGGCGTCTGTTATAATATCATAGTTTCCTTTATTATTTCGTTGCAAATAAGTGAGCCCCGGACATACACTCCTGTGGATGCGGGATGGAAATATAGCCGTCTGAGTGCAAATCAGCTATAATGGACGGGTAATACATATCTAATCGGGAGGAAATTGCATCAGAAATGGATTTTCAGAAAGTATCAGACAGCATCGCAGCAATGGCCTGCATCGTTTCCGTAGAAGAGAAACCCGACGGCAGCTGCGGCGATGTCCGTATCGTTACCGGCAACAAAGCATATCTCGACACCATCGAACATCCCATGCAGGATCTCGAGATGCTGACCAGGAAGTTCGTGCCGAACTCACTTTACACAGAGTACCTTACCAGAGATCTTAACTTTGAGGATTTCTGTTTTCGCGCAGCAGTAAACAAGAAATGCCTTCATTCGTATGCGCACCCGGACAGATATGACATATGGTTCAACATGACCTTCATTCCGCTCGGGCCGGATGACGGCAATATCCACTACTGTGCATATATCATGGAGATCAATTACGAAGCAAACTCGGAGAGGATCTCCAATATATCCGGAGATATCGCAGCGGCAGTACTCGAAACAGCCATCAGGCTTCGCGAGGCGAAGGATTTCAGGAGCGCCCTCAAAGATACAGTCGGCGATATCCGAAGACTGTGCGATGTGGAATACTGCGGCATGCTGCTTGTAGACAAGGAGAATGAAAGCTGTGAACTCCTGGGCGAGGATTTTGCCGAGGATTCGGATCTCAGACCGGGCAGTAACTATCTTGAGAAAGATTTTTACCCTATCGCAAGCACATGGAAGGATACCATAGCAGGAAGCAACTGCCTGATCGCAAAAAACGACAGGGACATGGAAGTCGTAAAAGAAAGGAATCCGCTCTGGTATGAGTCGCTGAAAGACGCCGGAGTAAAGACCATCGCGCTCTTCCCTCTCAAAGGACCGGATGAGGAGATCGGATACATGTGGGCCATCAACTTCGACGAGGACCGTTCCGCTCAGATCAAGGAGATACTTGAACTGACCACATTCGTGCTGAGCTCTGAGACAGCAAACTACATGATGGTAAACAAGCTCAGAGAGCTCAGCTCAAAAGACATGCTGACCGGCATCATGAACCGCAATGAAATGAACAACTATGTCGATGCCCTGAGCGGGCTTCCGGAAAAAAGCTCGAAGTCTGCAGGCGTCATATTCGCAGATCTGAACGGTCTCAAGCGCATCAACGATTCGAAAGGACACAAAGCCGGAGATGTCCTTCTTCGCGACGCAGCATCAGCCCTCAGGGAGTTATTTGATGTGGAGCAGATATTCCGCGCGGGCGGTGACGAATTCGTAGTGATAGTGACAGGAGTATCAAGTGAAGAGATCGAAAGGAAAGCCGGCGATCTTCGCATTGCCCAGACACACTATCCTGATCTCAGCTTTGCCATAGGATGCGCATACACACCTGACTGCAGAGAGGTGCGCAGGGCACTGGCCGAAGCGGATGAGCGCATGTATGAGGATAAGAGAAAATACTACTCAAATCAAAAGATCACGTAGTCTGCGGGAGGGTTGACAATCATGTTACAATGAAGAACATGTTAAAAGCTTGAGAAACATATCATATTATTGATATTGAAAGGGATATAGAGATGAAGCATGATCCGGATATATATTTACTGTATGAATACGGGGATAAGTTGCCTTTCACGGTCAGGATGACGGTCATCCTTGATGCCCCTGTTGACGAGGCGCTGCTGATGGAAGCGGCGCAGGAGGCGATCGGGAGGTTCCCGTATTTCAGCGTTAAGGTCGGGCTGGATGAGGGGCAAAACTACACCCTTGAACACAACGACAAGCCTGTCGCTGTCCTGCCGGAAAAGGATGAAAGGCTGACGCTGGGTAGCGAGGCTGTGAACGGGCATCTGGCAGCGATCACGTGGCGTGATAACTGCATCTGGTTCAACTATTCTCACACATTCTGCGGGGCGACGGGCGGACTGTTCTGGGTAAAGACGACTCTGTACCAGTACATGACGAAAAAGTACGGGGCGATCGAAGCGCCACAGGACATAAAGCTGCCGGGTACGCCGGTGACGGATGGCGAGCTGTTCTTCCCTGACGCTGACAAGCTGCCTGATGATGAGCCGATATCGCGCTATGATGGCGGCGATACCAACCTAGCGCTGGGCAGGATGTTGAGATACCTGCTGAATCCTTTTGTAAAAGACAACTATTATTATCAGTTCGAGATCCCTGTCAGGGAATTCATGGAATACGCGGCAAGGATCGACGGAAGCCCGAACACCATCCTGACGGCGATGATGTTCAAAGTGTGCTCGCGCCTGTTCAAGGAGAAGAAGGACAGCTTCATCGCGGGAAGGATCGCGGCGGATTACCGTGACGATATCGGGGCGGAGAAGTCTTACCGCGACTTCGTCCGCTTCATACATGTCAGATATGAGTGGAGCATGAAGGATGAATCCATCCAAAAGCTCAATATGCGCGCGCGGGGTGCCGTCATCAGACAGAACCAGCCGGAGCTGGGCATTGAGAGGTTCAAAAAGATCGCTGCAAATCACAAGGGCATTGATGCGCAGCCGGATCTGGAGACAAAAAAGAAGTTTGCATCAAAGAACAGCACATTCCGCAGCGACCCCCGCGACAACTACACCATCAGCTATGTAGGAAATACCGACTGGGGTGGGATGGATGAGCATATCACGGGATTCTATACTCTCACCGACGGTGACCTGATGCTGGAAGTGAACGCCCTTAAGGACAAGTTCTGTATCAGCTTCCAGCTCGTCAACAAGGATCGCAAACCGGTGGAGCTGTTCTGCGAGCTGCTGGATCAGGAGGGCGTTCCATACAGCGTATCGGAGCGCTATGTACGTCATATGCCTAAAGTAGAACTGCCTTAATGGCGCAAAGGAGGTTATTTATGAAAGTCTCAGATTTTTATCCTGTATACTACGCGGAAGATATTGAAGCCGAGATCAGGCGCTTCACCGATCATCTCGGATATAAGGTCAAGCACAGACCGGAGATCGAGTTCCTTGATTATGCGGTCATGGAAAACGACAAGGGCAGGCGCGTCGATATCGTCTGTTCACACTTCCCGGCAGACTCGTTTGCTGACGGGTTGATGGGAATGCGCGCTAACGTCGATGATTTCAACGAAGGTGTCGCCTTCTTCGAATCGCAGGGATATTCATTCTTCGGCGACCCGCACGAAACGGATACGTCCATAACCGGACTGATGACAAAGGGTAATGGCATCTATATGATAGTCTTCCACCACAAAAAATAATGAGTGCACAAAAATTGCGCCAGTAAGTCGAAGGGACCTCCGCGCGGAGATCCCTTAATTTAATGAGACTCCGGTGGCCGGCGCCTCCAGTATGACAGTTCCATCACTATCACCTGTTCCGAAAACGCCTTCAATGGTTAAAACTCATCGGATACAAAAGACCTTTCATTGTGACGCTTTAACCTTTTCTTTCTTTCGTTCCCTCTCTGCTATATCGTTGTTGTCCATCTCTCCCCTGTACACCACGAAGGTATCATAGAGGTATTCGAGCGAGAGGTTCAGCGCCATGTTTATAGCCGTTACCAGATACTCATTCCAGTGCAGGGTCTCGGCAAGATAGTTGCCGAGTATGGTAGTAGCCGGCGTGAAGACCAGATAAAACGCGAAGACCATCGCCATTGCGCGCGGCACGTTCTTTGCTGACTTGAAGGTATACCTCCTGTTGATGGTGAAGCACCAGACGACCGATGCGATCAGTGCCGTCAGATAGCACGGCCAGTACCTGAGCCCCGTCAGCTCGTTCATCAGCGTGAACACTAGTATCTCAACTATGCCCGCCGATGCTGATACCAGCACGAACTTTATCATTCTTATTATTTCTCTTTTATTCTTCTGGTTTGGATTCTCTTCCATGTTATAGTTTACTTCCCTGCCTTTGCCAGCATCCTAAGGATGCCTTTATTTGATGAATACAATTTCTTAAATGTCTTGTAATACGGTTTGTAGGCCCTGTGTTTATCCATATCCGGGACATAGGTCTCATCCACGCGTATATAGTCCTTTACCGCTTCGAGATCCGGTATGATGCCGAGGCCGACAGCCGTAACTGCGCACGCCCCGAAAGAGCCTGCATTCTGAGGGGATCTGACAGTCTCCAGAGTGCGTCCGAGTATGTCGGCCAGCATCTGACAGGATACCGGCGACAGTGCACCTCCGCCTGCGAATCTGATGACCTTTGAAGTCTTCACACTGCGTTCCTGGCACTCGAGCATCCACCTGATGTGGTAGAACACACCTTCAAGCACGGCATGTATCATCTCAGTCTTGCCCGTATCCAGGCCAATGCCTATGAACATGCCTCTGGCAGCCGGATCCTCGAACGGACAGCGGTTGCCGTGAAGCCACGGTGCGAAGAGCAATCCGCCCGAGCCGGGTTCCACATCCCTGATGACCTCAGTCATATAAGTGTATAGCTGTGAGTTCCTGCTCTCGTAGCCCTCAGGGACTCCCTCTTTCTCAACATATATGCCTATCTCGTCTTTGGCCAGATGGTCCTTGACCCATTCCAGGCACTTGCCCGCGGTCTCCATCTCGGCAAAGTAATTATACTTTGTCCTGTCAGCTCCCACTATGGCAGCTATCATGGATGTCACATCCACCTTGCGCCTGTCCGTAATGGTGACGACCCATCCGGAAGTGCCGATATAAACATGGGTGTCTCCCTTGCTGACGGCGCCGGCGCCTACTCCGATGAGCGAGACATCTCCTCCGCCGCCGTATACAGGAGTACCTTCACTCAGGCCGAGTTCCATTGCTGCCTTCGCCGTGAGAGTTCCCGCTACATCCGCAGCATCGATGATATCAGGCAGGTGGTCCATGTTAACTCCGAGCATATCGCAAACCTTAGCGCTCCAGCATCCGCCTCCGGGTCTGTTATCATAAAGCATGGTGCCGAACGCCGAGTCCGGAGTCATTGTGAAGTTTCCGGTGCAGCGCAGTATCAGGTAGTCCTTGACATCGAGCCACTTATATACCCTTGAAAAGATATCAGGTTCTCTGGATTCGACCCATTTGTACTTCCACACCGGGTCTTTGACACTGCCGGCAAACGCACCGGTTATCCTGAGGCTCGGGACCAGCTTCTTGACATCGGCACCGGCGATCTCGATCACACCGCCCATGCCCTTTCTGAACTCATCACCGGCCCTCTTATCAAGGTAACTCATCGGCCGCCTTACCGGCTCACCGTTCCTGTCGACCAGCACGAGTCCCTGCATCTGCGAACAAAACGATATCCCGGCTATCATATCCGGTTTGATGTCTCTGGCATTTGCAAGCACCTCCGCGGTGCTCTCAGCCATGCCTTTCCACCAGTCGTCACATTCCTGCTCGACACCCCCTCCATCGACCATGTATAACTGATAGCTCCGGGATGCATACGAAAGAAGCTCGATACTCTTATCCACCTCAAACAGGCAGGTCTTTACTCCTGTAGTCCCAATATCATATGCAAGAATGTATTTGCTCATATCACTTTCTCTCTGTCATCAGTCAAGCAGTCCGCAGTTTGCGAACACCCTGTCGAATCTCGTCAGGGCATCGTCTATCATCTCTTCAGTATACGCTGCGCTCGTATAGAGCCTCGAGCCGGCAAGAGTCACGATGCCTTCTGCCATATATGCAGCTCCGATGTGTTCCATCTCTTTTTGTCTGCGTCCGGTCTCCTTGAGGATGACCGGTAATTCCCAAGGCCTCCCCCAGTCGATGGCATACTGCATGGTGCCTACGCTGTCGAGGTGGCATACCGAACCCTGATTGAAGGCCACGAACGGCAGATCATGCTTTTTGATCAGTTCCTGAAGCCCTTTGGTCAGTCTGTCGCCCATGCGTCCTGCGATCTCGCAGGCATTGCGCTTTTCGATCTCACAGATCGCCGTATAGCCCGCTACACAGGAGATCGGAGTAGCCGCCAGTGTGCCTCCGCAGAGAGCCTTCTTGACTTTCTTTCCTGACGAATCGATGCCCGCTCCGAGATGGGCCATGCAGTCCTCGTGGCCGCCTATGCCGCCTGCTCCCGGATATCCGCCGGCAATGACTTTGCCGAAGATCGTGAGATCAGGATCAATACCGAAGTATCCCTGGGCCCCTCCGAGTCCGATCCTGAATCCGGTGACTACCTCATCACAGACAAGGAGCGCCCCATACTGGTGCGCCAGTCTCTCGCATCCCCTGACGAAAGCCTTCGTGACAGGTCTGGTACCGCTTTCAGGCCCTATCGGCTCGATAAATACAGCCGCCGTGCCGCCCTCAAGCTTGCAGATTTTGAGCTTTCGCTCCAGATCCTCAAGATCTCCGGGGAAGAATGTGTGAGTATGCAGGTGCACATATCCCGGCAAGCCTTTAGACTGTATGCCTTTCGTACCCGGTATCCTTATGCCGTATGCGAGCTGATCGCTCCATCCATGATACGCCCCGCCCATCTTGATTATGTTTCTGTGTCCTGTCTTGAGCCTTGCTACCCTGGCTGCTGCCATGCATGCCTCGGTGCCCGATCCGAGCATCCTGAACTTATCAACGCTCGGTACGCACTCGCTTATCTTTTTTGCCAGCTTCAGCTCGTATTCGTGGAAGAGTCCGGTCGACGGACCGCATTCATTTATGATATCTATGACAGCCTGTTTTACGACCGGATCATTACTGCCGATGATCGTAGGACCGCCGGCCTGCAGCATATCGTAATATCTGTTGCCGTCCACATCATAGAAGTATGCCCCCTCAGCGTTGGCCATAGCAAGCGGGAACGGATAATTGAACGCAAGATTGTGCTGTACCCCTCCCGGAATATATTTCTTTGCCTCGTCGCTAAGCTCCTTTGACCCCCTGCACTTAGCTTCGAAATAGTCCTTCACATACGAGTCCAGCGCTTCCGGCTTTACGCCGTACACAGGCCCTCTCTTGAGTTCTTCGAGCTGTCTGTTGACCGCATCTGCATCAAGATACTCGTCTATTGCCCATCCCTCATATGCCATTTTTATCCCCCCTTTGTGTCCCTATGCTTCACTGCGCTTAAAACGTATCATATTTCGGTTGTAACCCGTGGTCACAAGATAAGCCTTTTCATTATGTGATTCCATCAGTCCGCTGAGTATGAATCCGCTGATCCCCTTGATCTGAAGGTCCGGATCCGTCAGGTCGAACAGTTCTCCCGAATCCCTCTCTATGACTAAAACGGAGTCCGGTTCAAAGAACAGAGATATCTCAACCAGAACAGGCTTCTTCGCGTTTTTATTCCTTTCGATAAGTGTCAGGATGATCTCTTCGACAAAAAGAGATGCACGGTTTGCATTCGCCTTGGAATAATTATGCTCTTCCAGACTTCTGCCGACATTCTCGGAGAGGGCTGCAACCATCTCAGTCGAAAGCGTATCGTCCATTACTATGATCTCTGACTGCATGTTGTTTAAGAGGAACGGAAAGTTCTCCTTTCCAAATCGCAGATATATAAAGATCATAGCCGCAGTCAGTGTCAGCATCGGAGCAACGGCAAAGCCGCCCCAGATCCCGTTGAATCCAAACATGGCTGAACCCAGCATTGGAAGCAGTATGTAGAGCAAACCGTTCTGGAAGCAGGCGATGCAGGTCGCCATTCCTATGCGGTCGATCAGCATGAAGTAGGAAGTAGTGAGTGACACCAAGCTGCAGAACACAAAGCCCAGAGACACGATCCTGAGTGCTGTGATCGACGGGGCAAGCACCTCGCCGCCGGTGATCCCAAAAAGACCGCAGAACTGTCTTGCAAAGATCCAGATAAGGATAGTTGCGACTATGCCTTCCACGATCGCAGCCTTGATGCCGGATCTCATTACTCTCTTGATGAGCTTATGGTTCTTTTCGCCATAATAAGTACCTATCAGCGGCTGCATCGCCATGCCGACACCGTCCATCACGACGCCGAATTCGATCAGGCTAACGACTACTGCGAGAGTGATAAGTCCCGACTCACCGTAACGTCCCGAGATAAAGCTTATCATTACATAGTCCATCACGCCCCAGCAGATATATACCGAGGAATCAACGATGCTGTAGCGTGATGTCATCAGAAAGTCCTTAAATGACAGATGCCACACAAAGCGCAGTGTGTTTTCCTTGCGGAAATAATGCCAGAGGCATGTAAGGATACCAAGGCTGTTGCCGATAATCGATCCCATGATGATGCCCGTCATGCCCATGTGTCTAGCCAGTATGACAGAACAGATGATGTTCCCGCCGATCTGGAATCCGTAGCATATATTATTGACAAGCTCATCTCCGTCGCTGTATACCATCTGCTCCAGATAGAATATGACGATCGTGAGGAAGGCATTGATCGGGATCCAGCGATAATACTGAAGTGCATTTTCGAGGATATCTCCCGTAACGCCGCACATGTTGAAATATGCACCGCGGAATACAAAGATCAGAATAGCAGATATGAGCCCCATGCCGATGCTGATTATCAGCCCCTGTCCATAGATCTCATCTGCCCTGTCCTTCCTCATCGCTCCGATCTCGCGGGCGAACACGATGCCGACGCCTGTCGATACCAGATCTCCGAAGAATGTTACAACGGCTGTGACCGGTGTGATCGCATTGATCCCGGCCACGCCTGACTCTCCTATAAAGTAACCGGCAATGATGCTGTCGCTGAGCAGCATCAGGTACATTACCGCCTTGGTGAAGGTGCCGGATATTAGCATTGAACTGAATTTCTTTTCGCAAAAACCTCTCATTTCTTTAGTACATCTCCCTCCGTCTTGCTCCTACTCCTTGAGATGGATGTTCCATCCGGTATCGATCTTCTCTTTTACCTTGGCCATGGTCTCGTCATCCAGATCAGGCCAGTCGACGACCGTGCTGGCATGGTCTTTGACCAGATGAGCCTTTTCGGCGCACAGAGCCAGCGGCGTATCAGCAAGAGAATCGGAGTAGAAGTTCTCGATCACAGGGAAGCCGTGATCCATGATGTACTTCGCCTTCTCCTTTGCGTACATCAGATTGTGGAGAAATATACCGTATTCGCGGTCGAATTCCGTAGCCATGTAGTTCACGCCCAGTCTCCTGGCAATAGGCCCGATAATACACTCCGGAGATGCGCTGATTATAAGATCATCAGGTCTCTTCTGAGCCAGGTACCACTCTGAGATCCTGCTTTCGTACTTGTCCCAGTATCGCTCTATTTGCTCATCAAAATCATCTATCATTGTCAGATAGCTGAACTGATCGCGCTGCAGCCGGTAATTCGGCAGCTTGCCCATTTTGTGAAGTATCAGGCTCTTTATCACGCCCGGAAAGTATGTGAACCACAGTTTTGGGTGGCGTTTCATACACCACAACGCAAAACCTATGGAACAGTCCGAATAAAAAATTGTCCCGTCAAAATCATATACGTTCATTTATTCTCCTCCAACTGTTATTACTATACTTCCTTATTATAAGCTCCTTCAATCTTTTTCTATACTTATATCAGGGCAGACAGCATTTCGGCCATTCATGCAGGAACGGCCCTTTTATTACGCAATCGATACCGTTTTCCTGAAGCATACTCCGGAAAGTCTTAACATAAGCGTCATTTTTAAATCCCTGAACCCAGCTGATGCAGAATTTACCGCCCGCCGCGTTTACCTCCAGGAACAGTTTATTGTTCATGATAACCGTGTATTCTTCCTCAATATACGGTTCCAGGCTGCCCCATTCCGGGTTTCCAACGTAGCTGATCGTGTAGGTCGGATTCGACGCCACCAGTTGATATATTTCATGCATAAGCCGCTGCTTTTCTCTCGGATCCGGTGTATTGCGTATCTGTGCAGAGATCTTCATTACGGAGTTATGCACATACCGTAGAATTCCCTCATCACTCTGGATAATGATCTGACCCCTTGTCATCGTGCCAAGCTGTTCCATATCCAGTCCGAGCTTTGCGGGTTTGTGCCTGATGAAAATAACATAGGAATTCGTAAACCTGCTTTCCGGGCAATGAAGCGCATTTCTTGCATCAATGGCGATCCCCGCATAGATGTCCTTTTCATTTTCGGGATACAGGCTTTGAAACATCTTTGCCATATATACGGTCATGAGTGTCAAAGGACTGTTGTCACTTCCCTTGGAGGAAGCCAGGAATTCCTTCTCCGGGATCGTAACCTGATACAGATATCCCTTCATCTCATCTTCCACCGTTTCAGGAATTACAAAAGGATCATCGACTGTGATCCGCATCGACCCATCCTCTCCGTCCAGGAGGTCGTATACTTTCACATCTTCGTCAGGCGATATCGGAGAATCCGGCAGGGTTATGCCATTCGGATCCAGTTGTACTCCATGTTTTTCACAGATGTAGCAGTACAGCAGGGTTTTGTAAAACCTCATAGCGCTTCTGCCGTCAGCGATGATATGGTGAACGAAAAGCTTCAACCGCCTGCCTTCACAGGCCGCTGCGATCCAATGGTAATTTACATCTTCAGATCCCAGGACAATTTCCTCTGAGAAAGAATCCTTCACGATGATCGAAAGCTGGTTTTCAATTTTGTCGTACCCATTCTCCGTCCTGATGATACGGAACGCAAAGTACGGATATCGCTTTATAGTTCTCTGCATGGCATCATACATAATGCCGCAGTCTATTTCCTCCGTCAGTGTAAACAGGAACTGCATGATATCCGGTTTCTTAGGGGAGCTGACGATCCCCGACAAATCTGCTTTATTCACATTTTCCTCCCTCTTCGAGTATTCCATCGAAAACAGGTTCTTGCCTATTTCCTGATCAGCAGTGACTCTCCGGTCATCTCAGCCGGTTTCTCCATGCCCATCATCTCAATCAGCGTTGGAGCAATATCAGCCAGGCAGCCCCCTTCTTTCAGTGTATAATCAGGATCATAATTGACCAGAATGATCGGAACCGGATTGGTGGTATGAGCCGTCATTGGTTCTCCCGTCTCAGGGTCCACCATCACCTCGGCATTTCCGTGGTCTGCGCAAATGAGCAGCTGTCCATCCACTTCTTCGACAGTATCCACTACCCGTCCGATGCATTTGTCGATGGAAGCGACAGCCTCAACGGCGGCCTTCTCCACACCGGTGTGACCTACCATATCCGAGTTGGCGAAATTCGCGATGATCACGTCATACTCACCTGAGTGGATCTTTTCGATCATGGTATCGCATACCTCGTCAACGCTCATCTCCGGCTGCAGATCATAGGTCGCCACCTTCGGTGAAGGGATAAGGAAACGGTCCTCTCCTTCAAAGGGTTCTTCCACGCCGCCATTGAAGAAGGATGTCACATGTGCATATTTCTCCGTCTCAGCGATCCTGGCCTGCTTCATGCCGTTGGCAGAGATCCACTCACCAAAGGTATTTGTAAGAGTGACCTTATCAAAAGCGACTTCCTTGTTAGGGATCGTATCATCGTAATCCGTAAAGCAGACATAGGTCACCTGCTTACGAGGTCCCCTGTCAAAGCCGTCAAACTCATCGGAACAGAAGGTGCGGGTGATCTCTTTGGCACGATCCGGCCGGAAATTGAAGAAAATAATGGAATCTCCGTCTTCAATGGTGGCCACCGGGGCGCCATCCTTCATTACTACCGTCGGCAGGACGAACTCATCTGTATCACCCTTCTCATATGACTGGGTAACAGCCTCCACGGCGGAGTCTGCTGTCTCACCTTCACCTAGGGTCATGGCGCGATATGCTTTTTCGATGCGATCCCAGTTGTTGTCCCTGTCCATGGCATAGTATCGTCCACCCACTGTAGCTATGGTTCCGCAGCCTATCCTGTCCATCTCATCCTGCAGTTCCTGAACATAACCCCTACCGGATTCCGGAGGCGTATCCCTGCCGTCCAGGAAGCAATGCACGTAGACCTTATCTAATCCGTTGCGCTTCGCCAGATCGAGGAGTGCATAGAGGTGTGAGTTATGGCTGTGCACGCCTCCATCGGATACCAGCCCGTATATATGCAGACTCGTTCCGCTTTCCTTCGCGTTGTTCACAGCCTTCAGAAGAGCCTCATTCTCAAAGAATTCACCGCTGTCGATCTCCTTTGAGATCCTGACCAGGTCCTGATCGACAACACGGCCGGCGCCTATGTTCAGGTGACCCACTTCAGAACTGCCCATCTGTCCTTCCGGAAGGCCTACTGCCAGACCGCTTGCATCAGCCTTTACGAATGGACACTCCTTCATCAGACGGTCCAGCACCGGCGTATCTGCAAGTGCGATGGCATTGTGTTCGGTCTGCTCGCTGATGCCGAATCCGTCAAGGATCAGCAGCACAGTCGGGCTTTTACTGTTTGCATTATTCGCCTTCTGTCCGGATCCTGTTCCGGGCCTAGCGATAAGTACGATTGCAATAAGCAAAAGCGCCGCGATCAGCATAATCGAAAGCACGAGTTTTAAATTGATTCTTTCTTTCATCATGTCAAATTCTAATTTGTTTTATTCGGATTCCGAAGTATCTGTTCTTACCAATGCGGCATTCACCTCGCGTGACAGGCGTTCGAACTGCTCTGACAGCCACGGACCCGGACACTCGGTCTCAGCGAACCATCGATGCATGGTAAGGACACCGTCAGTACCGCCCGTATAGTTGCAGTCCGCTATGCCGTTTCGTCTGCAGATATCTGTGCAAAGCTCCACCAGGGAATTCCAGCATTCGTCGCTGAGCGATCCGTCCGGGAGGTTTGCGCATTCTATAGTAACAGCGCGCTGATCATTATCCGGATCGCTGCTCGCCCATGAGCGTTTTCCTTCCTCCACGTACATAGCCACACGTCCGTCGCTTCCTATTCCGTAGTTGGTAGACGCCTCGCGCTGACCGTCTGCAAATATCGCTCCGAGGACTTCAACAGACATATTACCCGCCGCATAGTGCGGCGTTATCCTGCTTATCGGCTGCGTACGTGGGCCGGAATGGTTTGGGCTCAGCGCCGTGTATGAAACGAGTGCGCTTCCGGATCTCCTGTCACTTATGGCCCGATAGCCGATATTCGATCTTTCCCTCTCGTCCTCAGGCATCCTTGCCTCATATGCCGGCAGACCGCTCCAGAAGTCCCAGTCTTCAGGTCTGAACGGCTCTCTTACTACTCCGTTTGCGCGATCCTTAGCGTGGTATACGAAGCCTTCCGAAGAGTAAACACCCACATGGCTAATGGCCTCAGGCGAAGATCCCTTGTATATCAGCCTTCCGTTCGCATTGTCAAAGCTGTCCATGCAGCCCTTATCTGCCGCGTTCTCATACAGCATGGCGCATGACCAGTCGTGATCGCGGTCATGGTATGGACGCGAATCAGTACCGCTCGACCACAGATATCCCTTTATCAGGCCGGCATCGTCAAAGACGCGTTTACCGAGATCATCAAGAAAGCTGAGATCATCAAATTCTTCGGGACAGTCCCATCGTCTGTGGTCCAGTAGCCCGATCGTCGCCATCTCAGCCCATACATCGTATATGTGATCAGGGTCATACTCCTCAGTACGCATGCGCTTTACTGCTAAGCCGCTTCATCGAGTGCTTCTTCGCCTGACGCGTCCACAGGCTGCGCCGGCTGCCATTCTGCCGGGTCATACTGTCTGTCTGATCTGGTGATGCCCTCTTTGTATATCGTGACGAAATCATCCTTCATTGAGATCGGCACGTAGCCCTTGGATCGGTATTCTTCGGACTTTTCGTTCCAGTCCTGCTTGCCCCATTCTCTTACACCATCGTCTGCAACTAACATGAAGGCCTTGGCCGGATACTTGTTTTTGCTGTCGATGGCATAGTTCATCATGCTTGTGTCGCTGCCGCTGTTACCGAACGCCAGAACAGGGCGCTTGCCGATCTCCCTTTCTATGTATATGACCTTGTTGGCATTGAGATCTTTCTGTATGAATCCTCCGGTGTATACCAGCTCGTCGCCTTCAGCGTACTTGAAGTCCATGTTCGATGCCACGTTTTCATAACCCTTTTCCTTTACCTCGAAGTCCGTGCCTATCACATGTCCTCTGTCTATATATTCGCTGTAAGGTGAATTGGCTATGACCGCACGCACAGTTGTCCGCTCGGTGCCGGTGATAGCCCAGATGGTAAAGCCGTTGTCATAAAGGTATTTCACGACCTCGACCATAGGCAGATAGGCACCGTCGCTGTACTTCATGTCATTGAAGCTCGATGTATTCTTCTGGCCGAATTCCGTCGCATAATCGAAGAGCTCATCCGGCGTCATACCGGCGTATGCCTTCGCGAAGTTTCTCGCAAGTGTCTCGTCCGCAAGGTAGCCCGGCTGTATCGCAGCCGCGACCTCTTTGAGCTCTTCCGACACATTCTCAGGATGATCCTTCAGGCAGTACTCGATGAACATCATCGTGTCGAAGTAAGTATAGTAAGTCTCGCAGGTGAGCGTACCGTCCACGTCAAACACCGCGATGCGGTCCTCTTCAGGGATGAAGTACTCGCTCTCCTCATCGGTGACTGCGTTTACGTAGTCGATAAGCTCCTGTGCTGCCTCTGAGCCCTCTGCCCAGTACTCATTAAGAGCATCGCCGCCTGCAGCCTTCTCCGCATTGCCCTTTGTTGCCTGTAACATTCCGATGATGACAAGCAGCACCAACAGACAAATAAAAACAGCTTTCGTCCATTTTTCTGACTTTTCCATTTATCCCTCCCTATATAATCAAGTGTTTTCCCTTGGAATACCAAGGTTTTTTCAAACGTTTTACCTCGTGAATGAGCCTGATCTATGGGCTTCTCCTTGTATCTGGTACGAGAATAGAGTGTTTTGCGTATACAAAGCAGACTGCAAAAAGAAACAACCCTCGCTCCATCCCATTAGGTTCCTGCTGAATCGAACATGGCCTACTTATCCCGCATCAAGGCTCCGATCCATGTATTGTTTCGTTCACATCCTTTTCGATTTCGGAGTACAACTGATTGACATCCTTCTCTGTATAAACCGAATCCTCATAGTTGTCGGAAAAAAGGATCTTTATACTCGCGAGCCGCCCGGTCAGTCGTCTCTCTTCGCGGAGATCATGGCCGCTCAGGAAGATATGATCGAGCAAAATGTCTGCCGCAAAATAGAACAAAAGATAAAGCAGTTCCCGCGGTCCATCTGCCATAGTGAGTGAGGACCACAGCAGTGCCGCCGTAACGATCAAAATGATGAGCATCAGCCATAATCTCTTGATATGCCGCTTTTCAATCTCTTCCACCATGCCATGATCATAGGCCATATCGTCCCGGATGATCTCCTCGATGGTCGTCTTCTCCTCCTGTGACAGGCAGTCACCGATAATGTTCAGAACGATTGGCGACTCCTCCGGTGTCACCGCCTCATCCTTAATTTATCTTTTTGCCGCCAAGATATACATCCTTTGGCAAGTTGTTGCTGAAGCCTTCATGTTCTGCCGTAAGAAGATCATTGTCAAACACCAGGAAATCGGCATCCTTGCCGGCCTCGATGGAGCCCTTGGAAGCTTCGATCCCAAGCTGCTTTGCGCCGTTGATGGTATAGCCGATGATCATTTCCTCAATGCCCATTTTTTCGTCGAGAGGAACAAACGGCTCATCCGTTTTGTTGATATCCGGCGCCAGGGTCTTCTCCGAAGTCATGCGCGTCATACCGACCTCCATGCCGAGATACGGGCTCCAGGTCTGAAAATCCGAAAAGACGATATCATCGCTGGACCAGGTCACAAGCGCGCCTGTATCCCAGAGCGTTTTGCAGCGGTACATGTTTGATGCGCGTTTCTCGCCAATAAGTCTTCGCCAGAGTTCATAAGGCTTACCGCCGATGTTTCCGCTGTGCCATGCAGGTGTAAAATTCGCGATCACACCAAGCTTTGCAAAACGGTCCATATCCTCGTCGCTCTGCACCCAGAGATGGGCAGCGGTGACTCTCACGCGGAAGCTGTCTCCAAGCTCCTTCCTGGCCAGCTCCACTCCGTCCAGCACTACCCGCGATGCGGCATCACCGACGGTGTGCAGGTGAAGGTCCAGCCCTTCCTCATTGAGCTTCTTGAGTAGATCTGCGAATTCCTCTTTATTCAGGGCCGTGATCCCTGTCTTCTGAACATCCGCATATGGTTCGACCATGGCCGCTGTATGGATCTTCAGGGTGCCGTCTATGAAGATCTTCAGAGTATGGATCTTCAGATGCTCTGTGTCATATTCAGCCCTGAGGCGTTTCAGTTCCCTGAGTCCTTCCTTTACCTCACGGGCGGAGGATATCACGTAGCAGCCGTCAACATAAACCGGCAGCTTTCCCTGTCTGTCCATTTTGCGAAGTCGATCGTAGGCCCTCTCATTGAACGCATTAAGGCCCGGGATCCCTGCATCAAATACGCAGCTTACACCATTTTTCACGGAGAAATCGATCCAGCGCTGTATCGCTGCATCGACCTGCTCGTCCGTGAGGTCCATAGCACCGTCAATCAGGACCGGCATTTCCGCTGCGCCTTCAAATATGTTTCCGGTCACGTGCCCGTCCTTGCGCACATAATAGCTTAAGCCCGGTACCGGATCCGGTGTATCGTCCGTAATACCATGGCGGGCGATGAGTTTTGAGTTTATCCAGACGCTGTGCCCCTCTGCCTCTGTAATTCGAAGTTCACTGTCCGGGCAGATCGCGTCGAGATCCTCCTTTGCGAGAGTGGCTCCGTTCAGCTGTTTCGTCTCCAGATCGAAGTAGTAGCAGTCCATACCGGGATTTTTCCTGATATGGTCTGCCATGAAGTCCAGAATTTCCTGTTTCCCTGAGCAAGGGATCCATACTCCCGGTTTTACATACTCATATCCGGCTGCAAAGGTGACATGCACATGGCTGTCAATGATGCCGGGCATTATAAATTTTCCGCCGAGGTCCGTAACTTCGCCCTCATACGCAGCAAGTCCTGCCTCGTCGCCGACATAGACGAATCTGCCGTCCTTCACTGCAAGAGCGGTCGCCTGCGGATTATTGCTGTCTGCTGTAAAGACTTTTGCGTTTTTGATAAGCATATCTGCTTTCATGACGTGTCTGCTCTCCTTCCTGCATTTTCCGAAAATGCAACGCCCCCGTTTTATCGTATCAGTTCACCTTCCTGCCGCAGATGAATACATCTTCTGGCAGATTCTGGCTGAAACCGTCATGTTCAGCAGTAAGAAGGTCGTTATCGAACACCAGGAAGTCGGCGTCCTTACCAGCCTCAATGGAACCCTTCTGCGCCTCTATGCCCAGCATCTTAGCGCCGTTGATTGTGTAACCGAGCAGCATCTCCTCGATACCCATTCTCTCATTTTCAGGAGGGAGTACTGCAGCGGTTCTGTCATATTCTGCGATCTTTGTCTTTTCGGTCCTTATACGTGTCATGCCGACCTCCATCCCGAGGTATGGATTCCATTTCATAAAATCAGCATAGGCGACGCAGTCGCTGGACCATGTCACAAGCGCGCCGCTGTCCCAGATAGTCTTGCAGCGGAAGAGTTTTTTCGAGCGCTCCTCGCCGAGCCATGAAGCAGTGGTCGCCGGGTCGCCGGCATGCCACCATGGCGTGAAATTTGCGATGACACCCAGCTTCGCGAAGCGGTCCATATCCGCGTCGTCCTGAATCTCCAGATGCGCACAGGTGACCTTCACGCGGAAAGCATCTCCCAGCTCCTTCCGGGCGAGCTCAACGCCATCCAGCGCAGTCCGGGACGCGCGCTCACCGACGGTATGCAGATGCAAATCCATGCCCATCTCATTGAGCTGCTTCAGAACATCTGCAAGCCCCTTCGCGTCAAAAGTGGTACAGCCCAGCTCACCGGTGTCCGCATATGGTGTGACCATGGCCGCAGTATGGATCTTCTGAGTGCCGTCCATCAGGATCTTCAGGGTATGCACCTTCAGATGCTCCGTGTTGAACTCGCGGTTAAAGCGCTGCAGTTCCTCAAGGGCCGTTTTCGTCTTCTGAGGATTGGTCAGCATATAGCAGCCGTCGATATAAACCGGCAGTCTTCCTTCAAGGTCCATCTTGCGCAGCTGCTGATAGACGCGCTCATGAATCTTTTCATGCTCCGGGAAACCGGCATCAAACAGAACGTTCACGCCCGTGTTCACGCAATAGTCGATCAGACGGCCCAGCGGCCCCTCGATCTTCTCATCATTCAGCTCCAGACCATCGAAGAGGAACGGCCAGGACGCGGATTCAAAGGTGTTGCCTGTCACATGTCCGTCAACGCGGACAAAATAACTTAAGCCCGGCACAGGATCCGGCGTTTCGTCGGTGATACCATGCTTCTCGAGGACCTTGGAATTTACCCAGTTGCTGTGGCATTCACCCTCCAGGACCACCAGCTCGCAGTCCGGACAGATCGAATCGAGATCGTCCTTCGTGAGCAATTCTCCCTTAAGGTACTTCTGTTCTATCATGAACCTGTAACGCGGAAGCCCCGGATTCTCTTTGATGTAGTCCGCCATAAAGCGGAGGGCTTCCTGCTTGCCGTCGCACTCAAAACGCACCCCAAGATCCGCATATTCAAATCCGATGCTTGAGGTCACATGCACATGAGCATCCAGAATGGCAGGCATAATGAATTTTCCGCCAAGATCTGTGACCTCTCCCTCGTAAGCAGATAGTCCTGCCTCGTCGCCCACATAGGCGAACTTGCCATCCTTTACCACAAGTGCACTCGCCTGAGGATGACCCTTACCTGCTGTGAAGATTTTTGCATTTTTAATAATGCTCTCTGCTCACATAAGCCTTCCTTCCTGTCAAACATTGAATCTTCTCTTTTTTTCTTTGATCACCTCAGTCCCAAGTGACATGCTCCCACCACTTGGCTATTTAGCCTGAAGTGGGGGCTTCTCGCTCAACAGGCCTAACGGCCTGAGTATCAACGAGCTATCCCCGTGTGCCCCACGGTTCCTTCAGTGGTTATAACATTTATGAGTTCACGAGGCTTTCAGCCTCATTGCCTCCAGTCTGATGTTTATCGCTGCATTCACATCTCTGTCCATGACATTGCC
>JAZUNV010000084.1:0-8943 GCA_045604305.1 Anaerovoracaceae bacterium
CGGACTCGGGCTCACAACTGAGCAGGGTGCTATGTTCTCATCACAGTTCGTAGCATGGACTTATATCACACCTATCATCGGTGGATTCATCGCTGACAGGTATATAGCTCCTAGACTGCTCGTTCCTGTAGGAGAGATCCTGATGGCAGCAGGCTGGTTCGCAATTTCGAGAGCGAACGGTGCCGGCGGAGTATGGCTGGCAATCATCCTGCTTGCTGTTGGTACAGGCTTCTTCAAGGGCAACGTTTCCGGAATCAACGGAAGACAGTTTGATAACGATAAGGACACTCTTACTACTGCATTCTCGCTCCAGTACATGTTCGTTAACATCGGATCGTTCTGCGGTACTACATTCCTGGCTCTCATCGGTACTCAGGGCGCAGGATACAGAGCAATGTTCATGGCTTGCGGCATCTTCATGCTGATCGACGCAGCTTGGTGGTTCTTCGGTATGAGATACCTCGGAGACGCCGGTAAGAAGCCGTTCCTCATCGACAACAGAACTGAGGACATCGAGGCTGCTGACGTTGAGAAGGACAAGAGACCTCTTACAAAGCTCGAAAAGAACAGAGTCGTTGCTATCCTGATCCTTACATTCCTTTCCGGACTGTTCTGGCTGTTCTGGTACCTGCTGTACATGCCGGTTTACTACGAGTTCGGTCCTGAATCACAAGGTGGTATGGGATGGGCCAACTGGATGCTCGGAGCTAACTTCGAGATGCCTACAGCCTGGTTCGACTCAATGAACGGACTGCTCTGCATCATCCTCGCACCTACACTGGCTGCGCTCTGGAACAAGCTGAGCAAGAAGGGCAAGGACCCATCAATGATGACAAAGACAGCTCTCGGAATCATGCTTCTCGGACTCGGCGTTGCCATGATGGTAGTCGGTGCCGGAATCTACAAGAGCACAGGCAAGCCGGTTGGTGTTTGGATCATCATCATGACTGCTATCCTGATGTCTGTTGGTGAGATGCTCTTCTCGCCTCTGGGCAACTCGTTCATCAGTGAGTACGCACCTAAGAAGTACCTCGGTACTCTGCTCGGTGCTTGGCCGTTCATCATCTTCTTCGCAGGACTTGCTTACGGCCCGCTGTACAACGCAATGAGAACTAACTTCTCGAGATCGTTCCTGATCGCTGCTATCATCGTATTCGCAGCAGGCGCTCTGATGCTGTTCTTCAAGAACAGGTTTGAGAAGGCCATTGCCGGTACACCTGAGCAGATCGCTGAACTCGAGGCTCTCGAGAATGCTAACTAATCTCAGACAGTCAATCAACTGAGTATGATAACCTGCCGTTTCATGCGGCAGGTTATTGATTAAAAAGACACGGAGAATCATATGTTTGGAATGAAAACAGCTGTAGTATATTTCTCGCGCAGCGGAGTCACAAAGGGACTTGTCGAGAAGTTCCCTCTTGAGGAAGGCGACCGAACGATAGAAATCATCCCGTCCGAGCCATACCCGAAATCGTACTTCAAGACTCTGGCCAGAGCCAAGGTAGAGATAGAGGGCGGTGCTGACGTGGAGATAGAGCACCCTAAGCAGGACCTCGGAACTTACGAGAGGATCCTTATAGGCTTCCCGATATGGTTCTGGACCTGCCCAAAGGTGATCAACGCGTTCCTCAAGGCGAATGACCTGCAGGGCAAGACTATATATCCTTTCTGCACCAGCGGAGGCATAGACATCACCGAAGCGGTCGATGAGATCAAGCGCAACGCTGAGGGAGCCACGGTCAAGAAGGGCAGACGCTTCAGGAAGTATTCGGAAGACGCCCTCAGAGAGTGGCTCGAGCAGTAGGCAAAACGCACGTTGCGATTATCCGCAGCGTGCTTTTTTTCACACCACAAAAGTGTTAGAATAGGCGTGGATTTGGAACATGTTTTGGACCGTAGTCTAAATATCGGAGGTGCAACGATGAATGTCAATGCTGAGAGGATCTCAAAGCTGAGAGAACTCATGAAACAGCACGGTTATGACGCTTACGTCATACCTACAGCGGACTTCCACCAAAGTGAATATGTGGGAGAGCATTTTAAGGCGAGGGCCTATGTAACGGGCTTCAGCGGATCGTACGGGACGGCCGTCATCACCATGGATGACGCGGGGCTTTGGACCGACGGCAGATACTTCACTCAGGCTGTCAACGAGATGGAGGGCAGCGGAGTAAGGCTTATGAAAATGTTCGTCGACGATACTCCGTCCGTGACCGAGTGGCTCGCGGACACTGTCCCAGAGGGCGGTACTGTAGCCTTTGACGGCAGGGTGCTGTCCATGGGAGAGGGACAGGAGTACGAGGAGGTGCTCGGAGCCAAGGGCGTCAGGATCGAATATATGACAGACCTCGTCAATGAGATCTGGGAGGACAGGCCTACGCTCTCGGACAAGCCATGCTTCTACCTTGAGGAGAAGTGGACGGGAGAGAGCACGGCGGACAAGCTCGGAAGAGTTCGCGACGAGATGGCAAAGGCGGGAGCGAGCGTTCACATTATCGCGTCACTTGACGATGTATGCTGGCTCCTCAACTTCAGAGGAGACGATATCGATTTCTTCCCACTGGTACTTTCGTACGCGACAGTATGGAAGGATCACGTCGATCTCTATGTGGATGAGAGCAAGCTCAACGATGAGATCAGATCTCACTTCAAAGAGGACGATATCATCATCCATCCTTACAATGACATATATGAGGATGTAAAGAGGATCGGAGCCGGCGAGACCGTGCTGATCGATCCGATGAAGATGAACTACGCGCTCTACAAGTCTCTTCCGTGCAGGATAGTCGAGGGCCCGAACCCTACCATCCTCATGAAGGCGATGAAGAACCCTGTAGAGATCGAAAATATAAAGAAAGCCGAGCTCAAGGACAGCGTGGCTCTCACGAAGTTCATATACTGGGTCAAAAACAACTACAACAGGATGGAGATCACTGAGCTCTCAGCGTCGGACAAGCTCACATCGCTTCGCAGGGAGCAGGAGGGATATATACGCGACTCCTTTGAGCCTCTCCAGGCCTTCGGTGAGCATGCCGCGATGATGCATTACTCGCCGAGCCCTGAGACAGACGTAGTGCTCAAGGAGGGCGAGATGCTGCTCTCGGATACGGGCGGCGGCTACTATGAGGGTTCCACAGACATCACAAGGACTACAGTCCTCGGTCACATAGAGCCTCAGATGAAGAAGTACTATACGGCTGTGTTCCGCGCTATGCAGCACCTCTCGGCCGCCAACTTCCTCTATGGCAACCACGGATGGTCGCTCGATGTGCTCTGCCGTCAGCCGATATGGGACCTCAATCTGGACTTCCAGTGCGGTACCGGCCACGGCTTCGGATATCTCGGCAGTATACACGAGCCGCCTACGGGCTTCAGGTGGTATATCGTGCCGTCCAAAAACGAGCACCATCAGTTCGAAGAGGGCATGTGCGTGACTATCGAGCCGGGCATCTACGAGGAGGGAGACTTCGGCATTCGTATCGAAAACAACGTCGTCACGGTCAAGGGCGAAAAGAACAAATACGGACAGTTTATGCACTTTGAGACCATGACCTTCGTACCGATCGACCTCGATGCCATCGATCCTGAGGAACTGACCAGATCCGAGAGGGAATGGCTCAACGAATACCACAAGGAGTGCTACAACAGGCTCAGCCCGTTCATGACGGACGAGGAGAACGCGTGGCTCAGAGAGTACACACGCGAGATCTGATCAGCCGACGTTGCGACTGTAAAGAAAGAGTTGAGGTTCAAAAAAGTCTATGACAGCATTGATAATCATATGCATAGCAGCCTTTTCCATATTGTTTTATGCGGTGCGCCGCTCAGAGACAAGAAAGGGCAGGCCGTACAGCATAAAGGACTTCCTCCTGGAATTACTTAATCATACCGGTGACGGAAGCAATTTCAAAAGATAGAGAGAGGGTACCTGACCATGTCTGTTTTCTCAAAACTGATGGATATTGCATCCGAATACGCTATGATTATTTCATCTGCCGGGATCGCGCTCATGTACCTTTTGATACTGACCAAAAAAATAAAATGATAAAAGGAGTTACAGCAATGAAGAAAGAGATCGTTGAGCTCAGGAAGCTCATGGATGACAACGGTATCGACATCTATTACATCCCATCGGGAGACTTCCACAGCTCGGAGTATGTTAATGACTATTTCAAGGCTCGTGAATTCATGAGCAACCTTTCAGGAGAGGCCGGCGATATGCTGGTCACAGAGGACGGAGCATGGCTCTGGACAGACGGCAGATACTTCCTGCAGGCAGAGCAGCAGCTCGAAGGCACGGGCGTAGAGCTCATGAGAATGGCTGAGCCGGGCGTTCCGACGATCGAGGAATTCCTGACTGACATAGTCGCTAAGTACAGAGATGCTCACAAGGGCGACGAGTATGTGATCGGCTTTGACGGCAGGGTAGTGCCGGCCGCTTTCGGACAGTCCCTCGAGGAGATGTTTGCAGGCGATGAGTGGAAGGTAGCCTTTAAGACTGACAAGGATCTCGTGGATGAGATCTGGACCACAAGGCCTGAGCTGAAGCCGAGTGAGATCTGGGACTTCCCGATCAAGTCGGCAGGCAAGGATACTACTGAGAAGCTCACTGATGTCAGAGCTGAGATGAAGGCCTGCGGCGCCGACTATCTCCTGATCACTGACCTCATGGAGTCGGCATGGCTCTTTAACCTGAGGGCTGACGACATCCTCTACACACCGGTGTTCTTCTCGTTTACCCTCGTGTCGCAGGACAAGGTATGCCTCTACGTGATGGACGGCGCTCTCGCAAAGGGACTGCCTGAGAGACTTTCATTCGTCGAGGTAAGGGAATACAACGATATCTATAAGGATGTACAGGCTCTCGAGGCTTCGAAGACTCTCTGGTATGACGCCAATTCCTGCAATTACGAGCTCTACTGCAATTTCCCTGCGGGCATGAAGCTCCACAACGCGCTTACTCCGGTCGCTCTGATGAAGATCCTCAAAAATGACGTAGAGAAGGCCAGCACAAAGCACGCTCATATCAAGGATGGAGTGGCTGTCACCAAACTGATCAAGTGGGTCAAGGACAATGTAGACAGCGGCGAGCTGACAGAGATCAGCGTAGCAGACAAGCTCTGGGATCTCTGCCGCGAGCAGGAGGACTGCTTTGACCTGTCCTTTGAGACGATCTCCGGCTATGGCCCTAACGGAGCCATCATCCACTACGCACCGACTCCTGAGTCCAACGCGGATGTAAAGCCTGAAGGCTTCCTGCTGCTTGACTCCGGAAGACAGTTCGTCGACGGTACAACAGATATCACAAGGACTATCGCTGTCGGACCTCTCACACAGGAGATGATCGACAATTACACATATGTCCTCAAGGCTCACGTAGATGTACACCTGCTCAAGCTCGAGCCGGGCATGAACGGACTTGACCTCGACGCGGCCGGCAGGAAGGCGCTCAGAGAGGTCGGACTCGACTACAAGCACGGCCTCGCTCACGGAGTAGGCCACGTGCTCGGAGTTCACGAGGGTCCTAACACCATCAGAAGAGTTCCTAAGCCTATCGAGCTCAAGGCCGGTATGGTAATGTCCAATGAGCCGGGCGTATACATCGACGGCAAGTACGGCATCAGGATCGAGAACCTCATGCTGTTCAGCGAGGACGGTACCGGAAATCTCGTCAACGAGCCTCTTACATGCGTTCCTTACGAGAGGAAGGCGATCAACAAATCCCTCATGACAGACGAGGAGATCGCTTGGGTCGACAGCTATCATGAGTGGGTCAGAGAGACTCTCGTCCCGCTTCTGGACGAGGAGACAGCTGAATTCGTAAGAGAAGAGACAAAACCTCTTTAATATTTTGAAGGGCGTCACGTGATACGGTTGCACAAACCGTTTCCGTGGCGCTTTTCATATCCGGGCACACTCTCATCCCCGTTCTTAGATAGCTCCGTTGTCTCGGACGGAAGGCAGATCGAGATTCTCGGACGGAAGCGGTAAAACAGGCGATTGGTCCGAGAACTTCCATACGGGATCGGTTCAGATGTCTCGGACGGAAACACGAAAACAGGTACTCGGTCCGAGAACTATCATATGGGATCAGCTCAGGCGTCTCGGACGAAAGAGCGAAAACAAGCAAATGGTCCGAGAGTTCACATTGAGAAGCCGATCAAGCTTCTCGGACGGAAACACGAAAACAGGGGATTGGTCCGAGAGCTTCAACGCATGCACAGAGAGATCATCTCGGACGAAGAGGCCATTTCGAGCTGTCGGTCCGAGAAGGAATGGCTCAACGATTACCACAGAGAGTGCTATGAAAAGCTGAGCCCGTTCATGACGGCCGAGGAAAACGAGTGGCTCAGGGAGTACACCCGCGCGATCTGAATTGAAATAAAACGAGCGGTATGTAAAGTTATCTTTACATACCGCTTCCTCTTTATTTTTGCTTTCCTTTTATTTCAGTTCCATTTCGAGAACGGCGTGACCGTTATCGTACGTAAAGTGACCCATGGCGCCGTTAATCAGGGTGAATGACGGTTTCGTGTGGCCGATGTCGGCGCCCCAGATGATCGGGACGTCTGTCTCGCCGAAGACCCTCTCGAGCAGCTCGAGATAGTCCATGTCTGTCGCTTCCCCGTGGAAGCACACCCGTCCGAATAGGATCGCGCGCGCATTGTCGAAGAGACCCATGTACTTCATCTTGATCATGACGTACATCAGATCCATCGGCTGCATGGCGAAGTTGTCGAAGAACCATATGAAGCCGTCACGGGCATAGCGCTTGACGAATCCCCTGAGATCTTCAAAAGGCGTCCCGAGTATGTCGTCCATGACATCGATGCATCCTCCGATCAGCCTGCCCGTCACGTCGAGCTCATTCGCCTCCTCAAGGCCGCCGTTCTCAGGCACGAGGAGAGTCCACTCGACCGGCTCGTCCATCTCGTACTGACCGGTCTCCTCATTGAAGCCGTGTGAGGCCCAGTGGTCGTATGATTCCTGGACAGGGATCTCACCGTGAAGTATCGAAAGGGCATTCTCCTGAAACTGATGGAGTGGCCTCCAGTCCCAGGCGCCTGCATTTACCCCATATATCGTTGCGATATCTAGCCTGGTGGTCATCAGCATCTCGATCGCAGTCGGATCGGAGTAGCCGGAGAACCACTTCGGATGCTTCTTCAGCAAGCGCTGGTCTATATACGGCAGCATCTCCACTGTGAAGTCACCGCCCGAAGCGCACATCACCATGCTGCAGCGCGGGTCCGCAAAGAGCTGGTTGAACTCTTCACCTCTGATGGCAGCTTCCGTGGAAGGGCAGTCATCGTTCCTTACATTTGCTGTCTCACGGGTCCTGAAGCCCTCATCGTGAAGCACCTCTAGCGAGAGATCGAAGGAATCGAGCTTGCCGCCGACACCCGCGCTCGGTGCACATATGCCTATGGTCTTGCCCCTCTTGGGGAACTTTGGATATCTCATCTTATCTGTAACTCCATTCGTAGTTTTTTGACACTGTAGAAGTATACAACAGAATCGCCGGGATTGGGCTAACTATTATGGATTAATGGTGAAACAATAGCAGCTTTAAAGACGGCGAGCAGGTGAGGCGGAATCAGAATCGGGATCGAATGGCATGACCGGTATCCGATAGAACAGAAGCCGGCGAACATGTCGTGAGCGAATGAGCGGTGTAGCGGTTTGCGGATGCATTTCGAGTGCGGATACAGTATCTGCCCTTAAGCCCAAATAACAGTAGCGACAACTTATCAGCGATAATGAGTGAGGGAGCATGTGAGTCGGCATCACAGTTACGGAATGAAACCGACGAACATGTCGTGAGTGAATGAGCGGTGTAGCAGTTTGCAGATGCATTTCGAGTGCGGATACAATATCTGCAATTAAGCCCAAATAACAGTAGCGACAACTTATCAGCGATAATGAGCGAGGGAGCATGTGAGCCGGCTCATACGGGTCAGGACCGATCACGACACTACACGTTGGAGGCGCCGGGGCTTTTGTATCATTATGTTTTTTCGGGCCTGCCTGATATTTTGGTAACAACATTACGATTGATGAAAACGCCCAATTATTGTAGAATTATATCGGATATGGGTGACGCCGATTTCGTATCTTTTTTATCAAATTCGGGTATGGAAACCGAGGCATCCATAGGCTTATTTGTAGATGTGTATTCTTTTATTCAAGAGATGAAGGAGGAGCTAAGCAGATGAAAGTATCAAGCGTTCCTTTCAACGGAACCAAAGAACAGGAAGCCAAGCTGCTCGAGGTGATCGCGAAGTACAAGGACATGAAGGGCGCTCTCATGCCTATCATGCAGGAGGCACAGGCTATCTATGGTTATCTGCCTTACCAGGTACAGAAGATCATCGCCGACGAGACAGGCATTCCTATCGAGAAGATTTATGGTGTAGCTACTTTCTATGCGCAGTTTTCCATGGAGCCAAAGGGCAAGTACACGGTGGCGGTATGCCTCGGTACAGCCTGCTATGTAAAGGGCTCCGGCGCCATCCTCGAGGAAGTCGAGAAGTGCCTCGGCATCCAGGACGGCGGCTGCACAGCTGACGGCAAGTTCTCGATCGAGACATGCCGCTGCGTAGGTGCATGCGGACTTGCGCCGGTCATGATCGTAGCCGGAGACGTATACGGCAAGCTCAAACCTGAAGATGTTTCGGGCATTCTTGCCAAGTACGAGTAGCATAGGAGGTTATGTCATGAAATCACTGCAAGAGTTAAAAGAAATCAGAGAGGCCAACTGCGGCCAGATCAATATCAGGTTCAATCCTGATACGGCAGAAGAAGCAAAGAAGACATACGTCCTCGTATGCGGAGGTACCGGCTGCACATCCAACCACAGCTGGGAGATGATGGATGAGCTCAGGAAGCTCATCGCAGACGCAGGCAAGCAGGATGAGATCCAGATCATCCAGACAGGCTGCC
>JAZUNV010000085.1:0-29839 GCA_045604305.1 Anaerovoracaceae bacterium
CTCGAAGACATCTCCGAAGGAGAGTTCATGATCGACGGAGTCCTGATGAACGACGTAGAGCCTAAGGACAGAGACATCGCTATGGTATTCCAGAGCTACGCTCTCTACCCTCATATGACAGTAAGAGACAACATGGGATTCGCTCTCAAGCTCAGAAACGTTCCTAAGGATGAGATCGATGCTAAGGTAAACGAAGTAGCTAAGATCCTCGACCTCGAGAAGCTGCTCGACAGAAAGCCAAAGGCTCTCTCCGGCGGACAGAGGCAGCGTGTAGCCATGGGTCGTGCTATCGTAAGAAGCCCTAAGGTATTCCTCATGGACGAGCCTCTGTCCAACCTCGATGCCAAGCTGAGAGTACAGATGAGAACAGAGATCGCCAAGCTCCACGAGAGACTGGGAACTACGATCATCTACGTAACTCACGACCAGACTGAGGCCATGACACTCGGTACACGTATCGTAGTCATGAAGGATGGTATCGTACAGCAGATCAACACACCTGAGCATCTCTACAACAAGCCTTGCAACCTCTTCGTAGCGGGCTTCATCGGATCGCCTCAGATGAACTTCCTCGATGCAGTAGTAGAGGAGAAGGGCAAGGATGTATTCCTGCACATCGGCGATGACGTACTCAAGATGCCTGCTGACAAGGCTGCGGCTCTTAAGGGTTACGATGGCAAGACGATCGTCATGGGTATCCGTCCTGAGCACTTCACAGACGGCAGAGGCAAGGAAGGTAACCAGTCCACGCTCAAGTGCAAGATCGAAGTACGCGAGCTGCTCGGCGCCGAAGTATTCCTCTATGGAGACATCAACGGCAAGCAGTGCACTGCAAGAGTCGCTCCTGAAGTTGACCTCGTCCACGGAATGGACGCTGTCTACAACGTCGAGATGGACAAGATCCAGCTCTTCGATAAGGAGACGGAGCTCAGCCTGCTCTGGAAAGAGTAGTAATCCGGTATGTCATCCTGAGGCGCGAAGCGCCGACGGATCTCATAGCCAACACTAAAGGGAGACGAAAATGTCTCCCTTTTTTGCTGGTCTGTCCACACGGGACTTCGCTTATGATACAATGGTCGCGGAGGAAAGATACATGAGCATAAAGTATAGCGAAGATAATAAGACCATAACCATACAGACGGCCAATACCACATATCAGATGAGGATAGCTCCTCACGGATTCCTTCAGCACACCTACTACGGCAGGACCGTGGAAGACGAGGACATGAGCTATCTGTACTGGAACTATGACAGGGCCGGCTCCGGCAATCCTGACGAGGTGTTCCCGAGCAGGAGGATATCCTTCGATACCATGCCACAGGAGTATCCGGGACACGGCATAGGGGACTTCCGCATACATGCGCTCTCGATACGAAATGAGGACGGGAGCTACGGCGCGGACTTCAGGTACGTCGGATACAGGATCAGCGAGGGCAAGTATGAGCTCCCGGGACTGCCGTCGTCATATGACGCGACGGGCAGGGCGGAGACGCTGACTGTCACTGTCAGGGACAGGGTCACCGGCCTCACGCTTGAGCTGCTCTATGGCGTATTTGCTGATGAGGATATCATCACGAGAGCTGTCCGCATAGTGAACGGGGGAGAGAGGGACATCATACTGCACAAAGCCTCCTCGGCAGCCCTTGACATACCATACGGCAACTGGGACCTTATCCACTTCCACGGCAAACACGTGCTCGAGAGGCAGTTCGAGAGAGAACCGATGACACATCTCAATAAGATCATAGGTTCCACGCGCGGCATATCCAGTCATCAGGAGAACCCGTTCGTGATACTGGCAGGTCGCAAGACGAGCGAGTATTACGGCTCCTGCTACGGCATGATGCTCGTGTACTCCGGCGGCTTCAAGGCCGAGATCGAGAAGGATCAGTATGACAGTACCCGCCTCTTGATGGGCATACAGGACGATCAGTTCAGCTGGCGGCTTGAGCCGGGAGAGAGCTTCGTCACACCGGAAGTCATAATGGCGTATTCTGAGGAGGGCTTCAGCAGGCTTTCGCGCAAGTACCATTACTTCATCCGCAACAATATCTGCAGGGGCAAATACCAGTTTGCCAGGAGACCGGTGCTTCTCAACAACTGGGAGGCGACCTACTTCGACTTCACGGACGAGACGATACTGAAGATCGCCGATGAGGCGGCTGCGCTCGGGGTGGAGATGCTGGTGCTCGATGACGGATGGTTCGGAGAGAGGAACAGCGACAATGCAGGACTCGGTGACTGGTTTGTAAACGAAGACAAGATCAAATGCGGACTGAAGTCCCTGGTAGAGCAGGTGAATGCAAAAGGACTCAAATTCGGCATCTGGATGGAGCCGGAGATGGTCAATGAAGACTCGGATCTCTACAGGGCACATCCGGACTGGGCGCTCAAGATGCCGGGCCGCAAGCCGGGACGCACGCGCAACCAGCTGGTGCTCGACATGTCGCGCGCCGAGGTGGTCGATTACATTTACGGACGCATTGAGGATCTCCTGAGCCATAACAACATAGAATATCTGAAGTGGGACATGAACCGTTCGATCTCGGATGCCTACTCGGCAGTGCTCCCTGCGGACAGACAGGGAGAGGTGCTCCACAGATACATGCTGGGACTGTACGATCTGATGGGGCGCGTGACAAAGAACTTCCCTGATGTGCTCATCGAGGGATGTTCGGCAGGCGGAGCGAGATTCGACGCAGGCATACTCTGTTATTCGCCTCAGATATGGTGCTCCGATGACACCGACCCTATACACAGGCTCAATATCCAGTACGGGACATCATTCGGATATCCCGTAAGTACGATGGGATCCCACGTATCCGCTTCGCCTAACCACCAGACCGGGAGAAGTACTCCTATCAACACCAGGGCGGTGGTCGCGATGTCAGGGACTTTCGGATACGAGCTCGATCCGGGCAGTCTGAGCGATGAAGACAAGGCCTGGATCAAGGATCAGATAAAGACCTTCGGGGAATTCTACGATCTGATACAGAACGGCATGTACTACAGGCTGAGTGAGATAAACGAAGATTACTATGAAGCCTGGGAATTCGCTGCGGAGGACGGCAGCGAGGCCCTGCTCAATGTCGTGGTCACGGAAACACAGCCGAACCCGACGCTGATGAGCATCAGACTTAGAGGACTCGATTCCGAAGCCACCTACGAGATGACGGACGTGACGGAGAAGTACCAGATCAGGACGTCCTTCACCACGGCCGAAGAGGAAGGCAGGAAGCAGTTCAGAGGCGACGCCCTCATGAACGCGGGGTACACCCTGCCGTGGGCCTTCGGCGACTATCCGGCGATGCAGCTGCATTTCCGTAAAATCAGATAAGAAGGGAAGGCGGGAAAACAATTGCCGGAGAGAGCGTTGCGGAGGAGCCGCTAAGAATGCCCCGAGGAAACCGCAGGCGGTTGGCTAAGAACCATGACGTCGCAAGCGAAGCGCGTCGACGCGGTTCTCCAACCGGCAAGGTAACGAGGATGGCATTCTCGGAGACGGAGCTCAGCGAGCGGAGGCAACTGTTTTCCCGCATACGATAAGGATATGATCAGTAAAGAATTACAGAAAGCAAGAGAATACGAAGCCCGGGAAGGCGCTCTCGTCACGGAAGATGACAGACCTGCCTTCCACTTTACGCCACGTATAGGCTGGCTCAACGACCCTAACGGCTTCTCATACTATGACGGCAGATACCACCTCTTCTATCAGTATCATCCGTACAACACCTACTGGGGCCCGATGCACTGGGGCCACGCTGTGAGTGACGACATGATCAGATGGGAATACCTCCCGTGCGTTCTGGCGCCGGACACTGAATATGACGGTGCCGGCTGCTTCTCGGGATCGGCACTGACACTGCCTGACGGCAGACAGCTGCTGATGTATACCGGCTGCAGTGATGACGGAAGAGACCCTCTGGGCAAGGGCCGCTGGAGAGAAGAGCAGTGCGTGGCGGTGCTTGACCCGGATACAGGCGAGTACGTCAAGTACGCAGGAAACCCCGTCATCACCGAAGCTGACCTGCCTGATGGCGGCGATGTATATGAGTTCCGCGATCCTTATCTCAGGATCGCATCTGACGGCAGCTACAGAGTCGTGGTGGCAAACGGAAGGACGGGAGAGATAACAGAGGCGGGGACCTACGCTTCAGATCAGGGGACGCAGCTGTGCGTATACAGAAGTCCTGACGGGTTTGAGTGGAGCTTCGCAAGGGTGCTCTTCGAAGACGAGCGCCGCATAGGCATCATGTGGGAATGCCCGAATTCCTTCAAGCTCGGCGGCAGGTACATGCTGATCGCGAGCCCTATGGACATGGCGATGGAGGAAGAAGATGCAGTAGGCTCGGTGCGCTTCCCTAAGGGCAATAATGTCTGCTATATCACGGGTAACTTTGATGAAAAGACCGGGACGTTCACACATGACAATACAGACGGCAAATTCAGATATGAACCTGTAGACTGCGGTCTCGACTTCTACGCTCCGCAGGTGATGCAGGCTCCGGACGGCAGACGCATCATGATAGGATGGATGCAGGACCCTGCAACGGCTAATTTAATGAGCTCTGAGGATACAAATCTGGCAGATGCCCCTAAACACGTTATGGCGGCTGACGCCAGGAGCGGCTACGTGCACGGAGAACCGGGCAGCCGCATCTTCGGTCAGATGACTGTACCGAGAGAGCTTACGCTCAGAGGAGACAGGCTGATACAGTGGCCTGTAAGAGAGCTGGAGGAGTACCGGACCGGTCAGACCGTGTCCGCAAGCATAGATCTTGATTCGGAGACCAGGAGCATAGAAGGCATCTCGGGAAGGGCCCTCGACCTGACCCTGGATATAAGCCCGGAATCGGCTTCTGCTGCCGGGATGTGCTCCCTCGATGAATTCAGTATAAGGTTTGCGAGGGACTATGAGCACTATGTTGAGATAAGCTACAGGCCGGACAGCTCGGTCGTGACTATCGACAGGAGCAATTCGGGACAGTCGGATGACATGACCAAGAGGCGCAGCATCCGCGTAAGGCAGCGCAGAGGGAATCTGAATCTCAGGATACTGATAGACAGGTGGAGCGCTGAGGTGTTCGTAAACGGCGGCGAGCAGGTGATGTCGCTGACCTACTACACTCCGGCCGAAGCAGACGGGATCACGTTCACTGCAGAGGGCAGAGCCATACTGGACGTGGTAGCGTACCGTATGAAATAAAGCGGACGGCAAGAATCATCTATAGCCCGGGAACCGGTAGAGAAATAAAAAACTTATCGTTAACTGATATAGGACTGTTCTGCAGGTTTGTCCCGGATAGTCCTATTTTTGCTCCCTCAATAAAAGCAAATCTAGGACTGCAAAGCACTGGAGGCTCCATTAGTCCTATTTTTGCTCTCTCAAAACCGAAAAATCTAGGACTGATAGGTAACAGATACCGTATTAGTCCTAGATTTATTCTTTTGAAGCTGTCAAATATAGGACTGTGGAGCAAAAATCTGTTTATTAGTCCTATATCCTATCGATGCACGGACTCGATGCGCACGATCCGTGGCTTGACCGGTCTATACTCGCTTCTCCACAGTATCTCGCAGAGATCCGTGATGAACCATTAAAGTATTTCGAATTCCTTAGTCGCCATATCGGCCGTGAGAGTCGCTGAGGAATCTCCAGCGTTCCATGTGATGGTGAGCCGTGGTCCGTCCGCGCTGACGCATATGTCCGCATCCTGCGTGAATGCAGGGTGTGTTTTTCTGAGATGCAGCAATTCGAGCTGCTTCCTGACCAGATCGCTCCGTAGCGCGGCCTCGGCTGCTTCCATGCTGAGATTCGTTCTGTTGATCTCCTTGTGACCGCCCGGGCCGGCTCGTCTGACGGCCTCGTAATCGTTGCGGCCTCCGAGGAGATCCAGATACCATATCTGGGGCTTGCCCGGCATGAAGAGCTGCACTGCGCGCGCGAGCAGCAGCGAGGCTTCGTCCTCTCCGAGAGCGCTGTAATATGTGGAGTTCACCTGGTAGTACATGTTCTTCTTGCCGTGGAGATCCTTGACATAGCCGCCCCGCGCTTTGAGTATCTCTATCAGCTCCTCTATGCGCTCATCCGGTATCAGACCCTTCAGATCGAGCATCGGGATGCCGTCGTGGCAGCCGAGCATGTTGACAGTCTGTATGCCGCCTTCGATGATCTCGTGAGCCCAGCCGGCGAGCCTTTCGGCTCTTCCCGCTTCCAGCGCATCTATGATGAGCCCCGGCAGGAAGAAGTCGTAGACGGGATATCCCTTGCCCGCAAGGGTCCGGTATATGCCCTCGCCATAGGAGGCATGTATCTCCGGCAGCAGCGAGAGCCCGTATCTGTCGGCGATGCCCTGTACTTTGCTCAGCAGTTCCCAGGTCTCAGGCTCATTGAGGAAGTTGCGTCTTCCCGGAGCTTTCGGAGCGTACGCGAAGGCATCGAGCCTCACTATCTCTGCGCCGTAGGAGGCGAGCTTCTCAAGCGTCTCTTCGTAGTGCTCCCAGACGAGAGGCGAGTTGATGTTGAGGTCCATCTGCCCCAGGAAGTCGACGCTTCCGTCCTCGCCGGTTATGACCTCCTGATAAAAGGTGTTCCAGTACGGTACCATGCGTCCGTCCGGGAATGGCACCATCAGTATCGGAAGACCGGGCTTGCGGAAGAACATCTCACTGATGAGCTCCGGATCCGGGTCGATATAGCCCTCGTCGTTCATCACGCCGCGGCCTTCCCAGAACCTGTTCCAGTCTATGAAGAAATCCCTGTACTCAGAATCCTCGCCCTTAGCCAGGAGATCCCTGAACTGCGGGGAACGGACCGAGAGGTGATTGAGTATGAAATCGAGCTTGAGGCTGATGCCCATCTCACGCAGATCGCTCAGGTCTTCCTCCCTTGCGATCTCCCCGTTGATGTCGTAGTCGATGACCGAGAAGCCCCGGTCGAGGTCCGTGTCGTAAAGGCTAGGGAGGATGTACATCGATGAGAAGACATCCTCAAACTCAGGTCTACTGAGAAGCCTGACCAGCGAGGAGAGCTCCCCGCCTATGCTGTCGGGATATGCGTTGAGCATAGGCCCTATATCCATCTGTCTCTTACTTGTCTGCATTCACTCTCTCCAGATATTTATCGGCCGATATTATCTCCCCGGCCTTGGATACGATTATCTTTGCGCTTCTTACCTGAGAAGTCAGGAGGGCCTGTTCGAAACCCAGCACCATGGTGATGAATGGACCGTCCGGATTGCCGTCGCGGCCGCGCGCCATGCGGTGAGCCAGTGTCTCGGCAGGAGTGCTGCTCAGGAACACCGGGATGTCTATCCCTCTCAGGATGGCATTGTTGCCGTGGGTCCACTCCAGTACAAGTACCTCCACATTACTGAAGTCGACGGGCTCATACCAGAGCTCTGTCTCTCCCCGGCCCATGCGTCTGAGGTATATCGTGTCCTCTCCTGCGTGGAACTGGCGGAGCAGCTCGTTGACCTCCTTGAAGTTGATCTCGAGCTCCGAACCGAGGTAGGACTTGAGAGCATCGATGCCGCCTTCGTTATATACGCGCTCGCGCTCCGCGTCGTTGAACTTAGGGATGCGGTGAGGGTAGTTGTCACCAGACATGATATATGTGCCGATGCCGGCTTCACGGAGGTAGTATCCGAGAAGCGAAGCGGTCTCTGACTTGCCCACGCCAGAGCCGCCGTATACGGATACGACGAATCTCCTGCGTGCGGGGTCCTTCTGCGTCAGCCTGTTGATCTCATCAATGAGAAGCGGGAATATGAGCTGCGCCTTGCGCACGTGATCCTCTCCGATACGGATCTTATCACCCGGCATGTCGCCGCCCGGGATATCTCCGCTCACTTCCGGAGCCTTCCATGTCTTAGGGTCGATTTTAGTCATAAAAAACCTCTGATTTTATACATTTTTGCACTGATTTATACAAGCTTAACTCTACCACGAATGATCGAAGTGTGCCATAATAATGATATATGTTTTTTACATGATATTGACCCTGCAGCAGGGTCGTTGATCCATACAGGGAGGAAGAGATATGGCGGATATAATTGCACTCGGAGAATTACTGATCGATCTGACGCAGGGCGGCAAAGATGAGAACGGGAACGCTAAGTTCACGGCCTATCCGGGCGGGGCGCCGGCCAATGTAGCAGTGGCTGCAGCAAGGCTCGGTGCGGAGGCTGCTTTCGTCGGCAAAGTGGGCGATGACGCATTCGGCAGAAGTCTGACGGAGACCCTCAGGGCTGAGGATGTCGATACATCCGCTCTCTTCGTAAGCGATGAGGTGCCTACAACTCTGGCCATAGTGTCGGTAGATGAGACGGGCGAGAGGGACTTCTCATTCTACAGGGATCCCGGAGCGGATACCCAGATAACGGTGGAGGAGGCGCTCAGGGCGGTCAGTCTGAACGAGTCCGGCAGGATATTCCACGTCGGTTCTCTTTCGATGACGACTTCGCCGGCGAGAGAAGCCTGCGAGGAGGCGGTGAAGGCCGCTAAGGAGAAGGGCATGCTGATCAGCTACGATCCTAACTACCGCGCGGCTCTCTGGGACAGCGAGGAGAGGGCCGTCGAAATGATGAAGAAGCTGCTTCCTTATGCGGACATACTCAAGGTCTCCGATGAGGAGATGGTGATGCTGACCGGTACGATCGACTTCGGGGAAGGGAGCCGCGCTCTCGCATCTCTCGGGATACCGCTCGTGATGGTCACACTCGGAGCTGACGGAGTATATGTCAGGAGGGGCGAAGACAGCGCAGCGGTGCCGGGCTTCAGCGTCAGTGTAGCTGATACCAACGGCGCGGGAGACACCTTCCTCGGAGCCATGCTGACACAGCTCGCAGCTGAGGAGAGCATTGACGCCATCGGCTGGGACGCGCTCCTTGAGATGGTCAGATTCGCCAATAAGGCGGCTTCACTGACCTGCTCGCGCCACGGAGCCATACCGGCGATGCCTACGCGCGCGGAGGTCGAGGCAGCCCTCAAATAAAAATTGAATGATGCGCAATAGTTAACACTTCGTATCTGATGAGCCGGACGGCCGGGACTGACAAAATGAAAGAGAACAAAAAGAAACAAGACGAAAAGGAACGGGTCAGACACAACAAGTTCAAAGAGAGACTCGCGGAGTACTACGACGAACTCAAATGGCTCTACATGGAGATATATGACGATGAGCAGGCCTTTGACTACTTCGTTAGTATGCTCAGAAGGAGCTATAGCGAGCGCAAGCAGACCCTGAAGGGAGTCGATGCCAGGCGCGCCAACAGGCCGGACATCCATCACTCCAACCGGATGATGGGCATGATGCTCTACACAGAGAACTTCGCGGGCAGCTTCAGCGGAGTAAAGGACAAGCTCGAGTACTTCAAAGAATGCGGGGTCAAGTATGTGCATCTGATGCCTCTGCTCGATACGCCTGAGCAGGGCAGGAGCGACGGTGGCTATGCGGTATCCGATTTCAGGAAGGTAAGACCCGATCTAGGCACGATGAAGGACCTTGAGGACCTGACCGCAGCCTGCCACAAGAGAGGCATACGTATCTGCCTCGATTTCGTGCTCAATCACACGAGTGAGGATCATGCCTGGGCAAAGGCCGCTAGGGCGGGCGATCCCGCTGCTCAGGCCAGGTATTTCTTCTACGACAACTGGGACATACCGGGACAGTACGAGCAGACCCTGCCTGACGTGTTCCCTGAGACGGCGCCGGGCAATTTCACATATCTGACCGACATCAACAAGATAGTCATGACGACATTCTACCCGTTCCAGTGGGATCTCAATTATGCGAACCCGATGGTGTTCAACGATATGACGGACAATCTCCTGTATCTGGCGAACCGCGGTGTGGATATCATCAGGCTTGATGCTATACCTTACATCTGGAAGCAGCTCGGCACCAACTGCCGCAACCTGCCTCAGGTGCACATCCTGACGCGCATCATGAACATCGCGTGCAGGATAGTTTGCCCGAGCGTGCTGCTGCTCGGAGAGGTCGTGATGGAGCCGAGCAAGGTCGTCCCTTACTTCGGCGGAGCGGACAGCCCGCAGTGCGACATGCTCTACAACGTGACCACGATGGCGACGATATGGCACACTCTGGCGACAAAGGATGTGAGGCTTCTCAAGCATCAGCTCGACGAGATAGGCGGGCTGCCTGACAACTGCATATTCCAGAACTACCTGAGATGCCATGACGACATAGGCTGGGGACTCGACTACGGTTACCTCGGCTGGTTCGGCATCAGGGAGGCGACGCACAAGAAATACCTCAATGACTGGTTCACCGGCCGGTGGGGAATGAGCCCTGCTAGGGGCGAGCTCTACAACGATTCCGAAATGATGCAGGATGCAAGGCTCTGCGGCACGACGGCGTCACTCTGCGGAGTGGAGTCGGCTGTGTACGAGGGCAATGAGGAGGCGCTCGACAAGGCTATAGCGGCTGATATAATGCTGCACGCCTGCATGCTGACTTTGCGCGGCATCCCGGTCCTCTACAGCGGAGACGAGATAGGCATGCTCAATGATTACAGCTATCACGACGATCCTGGCAGGTGGGCCGATAGCCGCAATCTCCACAGGGGCAAATTCAGCTGGGAGCAGGCTGAGGATAGACACGATCCGGCCACGCCGACGGGCAGGATATTCCGCGGCATACGCCAGCTCATAATGATTAGGAAGTACAACGACATCTTCCACTCAGACGCGGCCTTCTATCCGGTGGAGACGGGCGACAACAGAGTGCTCGGAATCTTCAGATCCTACCACGGTAAGAGGATGCTGGGGCTCTTCAACTTCTCCGACGAGGAGTGCGTGGCTGAGGTGGAGAATGCGAACTGGCTCGATCTGACGGATACGTCCAGGAAATTCGAGCGTGAAGACGGCAGGACGAGCAAACTGAAACTCGAGCCTTACGGCTTCCGCTGGCTGCTCGCAAAATAGACTATGAGAGATATCCTCTGAGTAAAGGAGGACCGGGTATGGGGACTGAGAAAGAGAAATTGATCAAAGACATGACGGAGATATTCCGTAAATGCGATGGCAACGTCGTGGCGGAGGATGTGGCTCTGGAGGGCTGCGCAGGTCTTGTCATGTTCGGGGAGCCCATCTTCGGAGTCAGCTCTCCGGATGATGAGATATATCAGAAATTCATGGAGAAGGAAGTCATCGGGCCGAACTTCAAACAGCCGGTCGAGTGGCTGCCGGGCGCAAAGAGCGTCATATCCTTCTTCCTTCCCTTCACCGAGAGGGTAAGAAACTCCAACAAAGGTGCACCCGAGGAAACTTCTCCTGAGTGGCTGCACGCGAGGATAGAAGGCCAGGCCTTCCTCGACGAATACACAAGGCACATCATAGAGTACTTCAGGGAAAGGGGCATTGAAAGCTGCGTGCCTGCGATCGACAGCAGGTTCAAAGTGAGCCCGTCCGTGCTGCCGCCGTGGGATCATAAGCGGCTCCATATCTCGAGCAACTGGTCAGAGCGGCATATCGCTTACGCCTCGGGGCTCGGAACGTTCTGCCTGACGCGCGGCCTCATCTCCGAGAAGGGCGTCGCCGGCAGATACGGGAGCATCATCGTGACTGAGGAGATAGAGCCGGACGAGAGGCCATACAAGGGCGTGTATGATTACTGTATCATGTGCGGCGCGTGCATCAACAGGTGCCCTGCCGGGGCGATCTCACTGAAGCACGGCAAGAACCAGCTGAAGTGCCGGCTGTGGATGGTGAAGTCCGAGAAGAAATACGATCCGCGCTACGGCTGCGGTAAATGCCAGGTCGGGGTGCCTTGCGAGGACAGGATACCCGGCAGGAAATAAGGGGTGAAAAGGAGTGGAGAACGGTATCAAAGCTCAATCAAATCTGTAGAAGGAAATCAGCGGGCAATGGCAGGAATGAATGAAACGCCTTCGGGCGAGAGAGTACATATAGGCTTCTTCGGGCGCAGGAATGCAGGCAAGTCAAGCGTGGTCAATGCGGTTACCGGTCAGGACCTGGCCGTGGTTTCCGATGTCCGCGGCACTACGACCGACCCGGTCAGCAAGTCGATGGAGATACTGCCTCTCGGACCGGTGGTGGTGATCGACACGCCGGGCTTCGATGATGAGGGCGGCCTCGGCGAGAAGCGCGTGAAGCAGGCGAGGAAGATACTCGGCAAGACCGACATAGCCGTGCTGGTCGTGGACGCGACCGAGGGCATGCAGGAGTGCGACAGGGAGCTGATGCAGCTCTTCAAAGAGAACGATATCCCATGCCTTGTCGCCTTCAATAAGGCTGACATCGTCGAGGATGCCGAATGGATAGATTACGGTGACGACAAGGAAGCACTCGCGAGGCTGAGCTTTATCGCAAAGAACAGCAGCGGCATGATACACGTCAGCGCTGTCACCGGCGAGGGCATAGACGAGCTCAAGACCAGGATAGCGGCGCTGAAGCCGCGGGAAAGTGAAGCGCGTCTGGTCGCGGATAAGATAAAGGCGAGGGACCTGATCGTACTGGTCATCCCTATCGACAAGGCTGCACCTAAGGGCAGGCTCATACTGCCTCAGCAGCAGGCGATCAGGGACATACTTGATGCCGGAGCATCGGCGCTTGCGGTGCAGGACACGGAGCTCGGGGAGATGCTGAACAGTCTCGGCAGGAAGCCTGATCTCGTGATAACCGACAGCCAGGTCTTCGGCAAGGTGGATAAAATATTACCGGAGGATGTGAAGCTGACTTCCTTCTCCATACTCATGGCAAGGTACAAGGGTCTCCTCGATGAGGCTGTCAGGGGAGTTGCCGCGCTGAAGGAACTGAAGGACGGCGACAAGGTCCTCATAGCCGAGGGCTGCACTCACCACAGGCAGTGCGGCGATATAGGCACGGTCAAGATCCCGAAGTGGCTCGGAGAGTTCACGGGCAAGGACCTTGTATACGAGACATCGAGCGGTACGGCTTTTCCTGAGGACCTGAGGGAGTACGCGCTTGTGGTGCACTGCGGAGGCTGCATGCTCAACGAGAAGGAGGTCATGAGAAGGACCCGCGAAGCTGCCCGTCAGGGAGTGCCGATCACGAACTACGGCTTACTGATCGCCGGTGTGCATGGGATCCTGGCCCGCAGCCTGGAGATATTCCCGGAATACGCCGACCTGATCTAAAACTGTCATCCTGAGCGAGGCGAATGGTCTCGATCCGAACCGCTCTGAAAAAAAACCGACCCGTTCCGGGCATGTCATCCTGAGGAGCGCAGCGACGAAGGATCTCATAAACAATGGCTTAGAAACTGCTTGTACAAAAGCAGTTTCATTTTTTGAATACTGTAGAGAAAAGCCTTTTTATTTGTTAAAATAATAAACAATATCAGACCTGCGGCAACGCAGCATTTATTTTGATAATTATATTTTTAGCATAAATCATTAGTTAGTTCAGAGAGGGTAGTAAATGAGAAAGTATAAGTGCAAATACGATATAGAATTCCAGGACCTTAAGGAGATCATGGACTTTGTGGCAGACAAGTATGGGGACAATACCGGCTTCATTTTCAAGAATGCCGACAGGACTCAGAAGACAGAGATCAGCTATAAGAAGTTCAGAGAGGATCTCGATGCTATCGGAGCATACCTGATCAGCAAGGGTCTCAAGGACAAGAGGATAGTCGTTATCGGACCTAACTCCTACCAGTGGCTGGCCGCATACTACGCAGTCGTCATCAACGTGGGCGTTATAGTGCCGCTCGACAAGGGCCTGCCTGAGGATGAGATCATAAACTCGCTTAAGAAGTGCAAGGCGGACGCCATCATCTATGACGAGAGCCTCAACATGGATTTCGAGCATATCATCAGCCAGGAAGGCATCACGGCGAAGACACTCATACCGATGGGCGAGATCTCTCAGGACAGGATGCCTGAGCTCGCGGCTATGATCGAAGAGTACAGGCCTCAGTTCAAGGTCATCGACAAGCATGCGACTGATATCATCGTGTTCACTTCGGGGACTTCGGCGGACGCCAAGGCAGCCCAGCTCTCGCAGCGCAATATCGCGTCGACTATCGCCGCGATGAGGAAGGTGGAGCCTATCTACGAGGATGATGTGGAGATGATACTTCTCCCGCTTCACCACGTATTCGGTAATCAGGGCGTCCTGATGTTCATCAGCAACGGCGCGACCAATGTGTTCTGCAGCGGACTCAAGTACGTCCAGAAGGAACTCAAGGAGTACGGCGTTACCGCGTTCTTCGCGGTGCCGCTCATCATCGAGGGCATGATCAACAAGGTCCTCAGGACCGCCGAGAAGGAAGGCAAGCTCCAGAAGCTCGAGACCGGCCGCAAGATCTCAAAGGCTCTTATGAAGGTGGGCATCGACGTGAGGCGCAAGCTTTTCAAGGATGTCATCGACGGACTTGGCGGAAGCCTGAGGTTCCTCATCAGCGGAGCCGCAGGACTCGATCTCAAGATCCTCGAGTATGCGACCGACTTCGGCATCCTTACTGTACAGGGCTACGGCCTGACAGAGACTTCGCCTACGATCGCATCAGAGAGCTACTTCTACCGCAAGCCGGGATCGGTCGGACATGCTATGCCGGGAGTCGAGGTCATGATCAACGATCCTGATGAGAACGGCATCGGAGAGCTGTATACACAGGGACCTAACGTCATGAAGGGCTACCTCGACGACGATGAGGCCAACAAGGAAGTCTTCGTGAACGGCTGGTTCAACACGGGCGACCTGGCACGTATAGACGATGAAGGCTACATCTTCCTCACGGGCCGCAAGAAGAACGTCATAGTCCTCAAGAACGGCAAGAACATCTATCCGGAGGAGATCGAGGCCATCATCGACAAGCTCCCGTATGTCGTGGAGAACGTAGTGATGGGCGAGGAGGTCGACGACGATTACAGACTCGTAGCTCACATCGTATATGACCCTGAGGCTGAAGCGCTCAAGGGCAAGAGCGCTGAGGAGATCCAGGCGATCGCCGATGCCGACATCGAAAAGATCAGCTACGATATGCCGGGCTACAAGCGCATCAAGCAAGTATACCTCAGGACCGAGGAATTCGAGAAGACGACGACCCAGAAGATCAAGCGCCGCAAGGTCAAGAGCGAAAAGTAAAAAGAACGGCATAGGAAAAACAAATAAAGGATACGGGCAGGATAGAATCTATCTATTTTGCCCGCTTTTTTTCAGATAGTAAAATAGTAGTGTCGGGCGGTCATATGGACTGCCGGTGATGCAATGATATTGATAAAAGGGAGATTTAATTATGGCTGACAATCAAAAAATGTGGGCAGAACTCGGTATGAATCTCGAGATGCACGACATGCTCTGTGAGGTACTTCCGGGAGCAATCGGTGACGTTTTCATGTCGCAGGAGAACAGACCTGCTGCTATGGACTATTTCGACATGGTCCTCGCTGATGTACACGGCCTCAGACCATCTGAGCTCGTAGAATTCCGCAAGAACGGCGGCAAGGTATTCGGCACATTCTGCGCTTACGTACCTGACGAAGTCATCTTCGCTGCAGGCGGCATCGCAACAGGCCTCTGCGCAGGATCCCAGTTCTGGGTACCTGGCGGCGAGAGATATCTGCCAGCTAATACATGCCCTCTGATCAAGGCAATGCTCGGCGCAAGATTCGACAAGACATGCCCGTTCTACAGACTGGCTGACGTCTACATCGGAGAGACTACCTGCGACGGCAAGAAGAAGGCTTATGAGATCCTCGGCACAGACGTACCTCTGCACGTAATGGATCTGCCGCAGATGAAGAGGGAGAAGGATTATCTGAAGTGGGCTGACGAGATCAAGGATCTCATCAAGGTCGTAGAGAAGACTACGGGCAACAAGGTCACTGAGGAGAACCTCGCTGAGAACATCAAGAAGATCAACAACAAGAGAAAGGCTCTCGAGAGACTGTATGCACTGAGAAGGAATGAGTGCGTTCCTATCTCCGGAACAGACACACTCCTGATCTCGCAGATCGCTTACTACGATGATCCTGAGAGATTCGCAACAATGGTCAACAAGCTCTGCGACGAGCTCGAGCAGAGAGTCAAGGACGGCGTTACTGTCGCTGCAGGCAAGAAGAGGATCCTCATCACAGGAACTCCGATGGCTATTCCTAACTGGAAGATGCACAACCTCATCGAGACAAGCGGCGGCGTAGTAGTCTGCGAAGAGACCTGCACAGGTACGAGATACTTCGAGAACCAGGTAGACGAGAGCGGCAAGACTCTGGACGAGATGGTACAGAACATCGCCAACAGATACATGGGCATCAACTGCGCATGCTTCACTCCTAACACTGCCAGAGCTGACGATGTCATCAGACTCGCCAAGGACAGCAAGGCTGACGGAGTCATTGATGTCAACCTCATGTTCTGCCAGACTTACGACATCGAAGGCAGAAGCCTCGAAGAGAGATGCAAGGCAGAAGGCATCCCGTTCCTCGGACTTGAGACTGACTACACTGACAACGACGCTCAGCAGCTCAAGACAAGGATCGGCGCATTCATCGAGATGCTCGGCTAAAAGCCTGCATAACGCTCCGCCTGACACGCGTATGCAAAACGGAGCTTATGAGGTCTTTCTCAAAAGAATCAGAAATGATAATATATTGGGGCGGACAATACACCGCCCCAATATTTTGGAAGAAAAAGCGTGTGACAAAGAGAAAATCTGTAGTTTGCGCATGGACACAGGAGGCAGTTATTACTCAAAAGTGTGTAACAAATGGCTGATTCGGAGAAATGATACACACTAATTCAAGAAAGTGTGTAACAAAACTGGGAAAAAGCAGATTCATACACACTTCGACCATTGAGAACGGCAGAAACTGCAGTTAATACTCAAAAGTGTGTAACAAATGGCTGATTCGGAGAAATGATACACACTAATTCAAAAAAAGTGTGTAACAAAATTGGGAAAGAGCAGATTCATACACATTTTGACCATTGAGAACGGCTGGGACTACAGTTAATACTCAAAAGTGTGTAACAAAGAGCAAATCTGGATAATTGTTACACCCATTGATAAGCAAATGAACGAATATCTGCATTACTACATACTGTTTCAGAACCATACAGACGCGACCGCAATGTACCGCTCGCTCAGGGGCAAGGGCATGTACGCTCAGATCAGTCCGACCCCGAGAGAACTCAGCGTATGCTGCGGGGTCTCGCTTCTGGTACACGGTGAGGATGTAGAGCGGATAGAGGAGATAGCCAAAGAGGAGGGGCTCGCTTATCTTTCGATCAGCGGCCTCAACAACACATTCGACAATACCCGCCACAAATACGGTTAGGGCAGCATGATGTCATCCTGAGCGCAGCGAAGGATCTCAAAAGAGGTAAATATGAGTAAGAAATACATAGGAATTGATATCGGCTCGACTGCATCGAAGGTATGCATACTCGAGGATGGTAAGGATAACGTCTACGAAGTCCTGCCTACCGGATGGAACAGCAAGATCACGGCAGGCATCATCAGAGAGGATCTCGAGAAGAGGTTCGGTGACATTGAGGATGCCGCAATAGTCGCGACAGGCTACGGCAGGATCAGCGTCGAGTACGCCGATGAAGTCATCACCGAGATCACATGCCACGGCAGGGGCGGCTATGAGATGATAGGCCGCGACTGCACCATCATAGACATAGGCGGACAGGATACCAAATACATCAATGTAGTCAACGGCAAGCCGATCGACTTCCTGATGAACGACAAGTGCGCCGCGGGAACGGGCAAGTTCATCGAAGTCATGGCCAACAGGCTCGGCCTCACGATAGACGAGCTCTTCGATCTCGCTCAGGTAGGAGAGCCTATAGCGATCAGCTCGCTCTGCACCGTATTTGCGGAGTCTGAGGTCATCAACTACATGGGAGAGGGCAGGAGCCGCGAGGACCTCGCAGCCGGAGTCATAGATTCCGTTGCGCTCAAGGTAACTACTCTGGTACAGAGGAAGGAGCTGCAGGATACCGTGATCATCACGGGCGGTTTCAGCGATAATGAATTCTTCGCAAAGCTGCTCTCCAGGAAGCTCGGCCAGACCGCGCATTCGATGCCGCTTGGCAGATATGCGGGAGCCTATGGCGCAGCCCTGCTGGCTAGAGACCATAGTGAGAAAAATAAAGAGAAGTGACAGCCTTGACTGTCACTTCCCGGTGATCCATATATGAAAGGGACTATCTTACGTCCAGATCAGGCTCGATAGCTTCGAAGACAGGCAGTATGCCTGTCTTTTCAGGTGTCTGGGCCGGCAGCTGCCAGAAGTCGTGAGCACAGTAGTTATTGCCCTCCACGATGGCAGGACCGTCAGGTGTGATCCCGATGTCCCAGCCCACATAGCGGACCTGCGGCACCACCTTTGCGGCTTCCTTAGCCAGTTCGCATGCCTCAAAGAACATTGGCACCTGATGACCTTCTATCTTAGCACCCGTCATCGGATGAGTCTCATACACTATGCCCATGGAGCCGTCGCCGCTGACTCCCGGTGAGCAGATCTTGCCCGTTTCGAGGTCGACCCTGCAGCCGAAGCCATAATTGTCCACGACGCGCCCGTTCAGTCCGAACTTCTGAGTGGCGAATATGACGTGAGGGACATCCGCCTTATCGACAACGGTGATTATCCTGAGGCAGTTCATCGCGTGAGGATAGACAGCGGCGTTATCAGGATGCTGCTCAAGGACCTCCTCTATGAGGCCTGTCTGCTCGAGCATCAGCTCCCTGTAAAGATCATCAAAGCTCTCGTAATCGTCTACGTTTTTCTTAAGGCAGCCGTGACCGCACGATCCGTCGATCGGCTTGCAGAACAGCACTTTGTGCTTCTCCGTGAACGCCCTCACATCTCCGATGCTCGACTCCTGGAAGTTGATGAAGTCGCGCTTTATATAATCCCTGAACAGATTGTTGAACTTCTCCTTGTCGTCAAAGAGAGGCTCGTATGTATCGTCGTTGAAGTGGCTGATGAGCTTTTTGTTGCGAAGTCTCGTAAGATAGGTGTCACGCTGCTCATCGGTCAGATCCCAGAAGCCGAAGGTCAGGTAGTCATAGTAACCTGCTCCGAACTTGCGGGCGCATTTTATCATGTCCAGCGTGATGGCGGCCTTGCTCATGCCCGAGAACTTCTGGGTACGGTCAAGGACTTCTTTGTATTTGTCGAGGCTCATGCCTCCGATAACTTTCATAAGATAACCAGGACTAAGCATATTTATTCCTCCCTGCGGTTGTGCCGCTTTCATAGTCATGTAATTGTACAATACATTTCCGCAACATGCCACCGGTAAATCGTTGTTTTACGGCGGAGATGAGGGCGGCGGTGAGAGTCCTCGAAAGCTCGAATCGCAAGCCGTTCCGTCGTCCCTCCATGGGACTCCGGGAATTCCGCTCCCTCGGCAGGCTTCGGGAGCTCCAGTTCCCGGAGCTCCTTTCGTTGTCGGCACGCCGTCACGGTGCGCTTCTGACCTTTCTTGCGGGAGTTCTCACCGCCGGTCTCATCTCCGCCTAACTGCAGATAACAATTTTACACATCTTTCTACTTTTTGCCTGCTCTGCGTGTTAGAATAACAGACGATAACGAAAACCAACAGAAAAGGAAGAAGAAATGGAATTTACAGCAAACGAAAACAAAAAAATAAGCATAGAGACATCGACAGGCACCTATGACCGCTGCGCCATCAAGACGCACTTCATAGAGATAGGCGAGGACTACATCGAGCTCGTGGAGCGCTATGTGAGACCTCTCTGGCAGGAAGGTGATCTTCTGGCCATAGCCGAGAAGATAGTCTCGCTGTGCCAGAACAACGTGATCCCTAAGAAGGATGTGAATGTCACCAGGCTCGCTAAGTTCCTCAGCCGCTTCGCGACGCAGCATAACTCTGCTGGCATTGGCGTAGGAGATGTCTACAAGATGCAGTATGCGATCGACCTCAACGGCGGACCGAAGGTATTCTTCGCAGCTGTATGCGCGGGATTCGGAAAGCTGGTCGGGAAGAAAGGTGTCTTCTATGACATGGTGGGCGAGGAAGTCCGCGGCCTGGACGGCTTCTATCCGGATGTCTTCCCTGTGTACGGAGAATACGGTATTCCTCTGCCAAAGAACCCGAACGGCGTATGTAATGAGATAAAGCAGAAGACGGGCATGTCCTGCATGATAATCGACGCCAATGACTTTACGCGCGATATCCTCGGCAAGAGCGACGATGTGACATTCACTGATGATCAGCTCTGCGAGATGATACAGGACAACCCTGCAGGTCAGGACGACCAGTGCACGCCGTTCATACTCATACGCAGGAAGTAGTCTGAGGGCCTTTACGGACTACTGCTGATCCTGCTGCTCATGCTGAGCGGAGAGCTCCGATGTATCTACATGGCCGTAGCCTTCGATTACAGGGGCGTTGAGGTCGTAGCTTTTGATGCGGCATCTGTCGCTTGAATTGCCTTCTATGGTGAATACCCTGCCGTTGACTACTCCGGTAACAAGACCTACGTGGTCGCGGTAATCATCCTGCTCCCAGTCAAAGAATATGTAGTCACCGGGCGATGGAGTCCCGCCGGCCTCGATCCACTGATCGCGATCCTGGAACCAGTGTATGCCGTCGCTTACAGTCGCAAAGCTCGGAGCTATGCCGGCATCAAGATAGCCGGCCTGATCGGCGCACCAGGAAGCAAAGCATGCGCACCATGCTACGTAGGAATCAAAGCCATACCAGGACCAGAACTTCTCGCCGCCCTCGTTGCCGATCTCGTCGACAGCGGTCTTGATCAGCGGCATGTCCGCTATTACCTCGGAGTTAGATACTGTCTTGCCGGTCCCGAGGTGTCTGCCTATGGCTCTTCCGGTGAGGCTGCCGAGCAGTATCATGATAAGAGCCGCGATACAGAAGGCGATGAGGCGTCTCCTGGAATTGCGGCGTCTCTTTCTTGCACGCAGCTCTCTGATGATTTGTTCGTCTGTCATGTGATTATCCATACGCATACTATACAGCATCGGAGAAGCCGGGACAATTGATAAATCATAAAGAATCAGGACATAAATTCGATGAAGAAGAAGAAAAGCAACAAAATAATGCTCATAGCTGTCGCGGTAATACTGATACTTTTGTTTTGCATCTCCGCCACACTTATGTATGGTAAGACAAGAGATAAGCTGATCGAGGAGGAGAAGCAGGGAATGCCGGAGACTGTGGCTGAACTTGATGTCTATGACATGCACGACTACTGCAGCCGGAATTCCGCGAAGGTGCTTGAGTATCTGAAATCCGGGAACACAAAGGCCCTGGAGAAGCTGATGATAAGCAGCGAAGGCCTTGACGAGCTCATGCTCTATACCGACTGGAGCACCGCGGATCTCGATAATACGATATCCCTCGGCACCGGCAGCCTGAGCGCCGCGCCTGATGCGGACGGCAAAATGGATATGAGTGAGAGGATCTTTGTCGATACTGATAACGGCAGGTTCGTGTTTTTCATAGAGACCATCACCTCTGATAACGGGAAGATGAACGACGGAGTCAGCGCGATAGGCGTGACTTCGTTCGCTTACTTTGATTCAACTGACTTCGAATGGAACGGCGAGGCGGGCGATGACAGCGTGCTTGCGGGCAAGCTGTTCCGGGACAAGGAGTGAAGCTCCTTGCCTTATTTTTTTGTCTTAAAGTTTGGATATCATTATTGACCCGTCCTGACGTGGGATGATAAGAATGATGCTGAATAACAGCCGCCGGATGTCCCTGACTCAAAGAATCAGGAGGAGCGCGGCGGACAGAATGTCGGAGAATGAGAGGAAGGAAATGAAGAACAGAAACAGGGCAGCGCGCACGCTCATATCGCTGCTGCTGATGGTGATGCTGTCGTGCACGACGGTGCTGGCGGAGGAGCCGGCGCAGACCGGCGGCCAGACGGATCAGGCACAGACACAGGCACAGACGCCTGCGCCTGCACCGAGCCGCATCATTAAAAAAGGCAAAAACTATTACTATAAGAAAGCCAACGGCAAGATACGTAAGAAGGCCGGCTTTGTCAGGGACAACGGCAATCTCTACTATATCCGCAAAGGCGGCAAGATCGCCAGAAGCAAGACCTTCAAGGTAAAGAAGAAGCAGTACCGCGCATTCAGCAACGGCATCATCGCCACCGGTGTATACGTGTGGAAGGGCAAGTATAATTTCTCGGATCCGTCAACGGGTCAGTGGATCAAAAAGGAGAAGCTGGTATCGTGGAACGGAAGCACGTACTACGTCAAAAAGGGCGGCGTGGTGCTGATGGACGATGCCTTCGCATACAAGAACATCCCTTATGTGGCTGATGCGACAGGTCGCGTCACCATGCTCCCGATACCTGACGGAGGAGGGAATCCTGTCGTGGAAGTCGCCAAGAAGCAGGTAGGCATAATGACGGGAAAGACCTACTGGAGATGGTACTTCGGGACAAAGTTCAGGGATACTGACCGTACTCCGTGGTGCGGAGCCTTCGTTGCGTGGGTATATAACGCGGCAGGCCAGTATGAGAAGATCACCGAAGCAAAGAAATTCGGCAACCTCGGGTTCGTGCCGAGCTATTCAAGATTCGCCGACAAGCACAACAAGTGGGTCAACAGGGCTGAAGCCCAGCCGGGCGACGTGATAGTCTTCGGAAGGAACAGACACGTCGGACTCGTAGAGGGCGTGATCGACGGATACATCTTCACGATAGAAGGCAATGCCGGCCCGACAGCAGCCATAGGATGCGGCAAGCCGGGAGCTGTATGCCGCAAGGTGTACAAGATCAGCAATTCCGATATCAAAGGAGTCATACACCCGTGAGAGAGTTCATATTGGGTATGTAACAAAACCCGCAAAACATATATAATTAAAGCAATAAAGCACAAACGCAGAAGCGGAGACGGGGAGTGTTCAAGAGGTTCAGAGAAAGTCCATATACGAAGGCCGCGCTGACGATGCTCATCAGCGGAGCGCTGCTTATAGTGTTCCATAACTGGATCAGCAAGAATCAGTTTTCAGTCGGCTTCGAGACTATCAACAAGACGCTTGCGCCGGTATATATCGGCGTGATCATGGCGTTCATTCTTTGTCCTGTCTATAATGCCTGCGTAAAGTTCTTCTACAAGAGGATGCTCGAGAGTGCACAGAGCAGGGGTTTCAATGTGGGAGCTTCGCTGGTACATGACGACAGCCGCCAGCTGGCTGTGGACGGCCCGGAAAAGAGGCGCCTTTTCGTTGCAGCCAGAGTGGCTGCGTCCGTGATATGCATATTGATGGTGACGGGACTTCTGGGTCTTCTGATCTATTTCGTAGCGCCGCAGCTGGTATCGTCGGTTATAGTGCTCGTCAACACCCTGCCTGAGAGACTGCATATACTCTCTGCCTGGCTCGCGGTCCACTTCTCGCATTTCCCTGTGCTGTCGAAGTGGGTAGCGAATGTAGCCAATGCCGGCACGAATGACATCATCAAATGGGCTCAGGAGCACATACTTGAGGGCAACGCGATCAACATCGCCACCATGGTATCGTCCGGAGTCACGACGGCTGTCGCTTACGTGTTGAATGCAGTCATCGGACTTCTGATCATGGTATACCTGCTCAACTACAAGGAGAAGCTCTTCGCCATATGCCGCAAGATCGTGGCCGCCACATGTGGGCAGAAGAGAAGAGACAACCTCTACGAATTCGCGGGGATCGTCAATGAGACCTTCATCGGATTCATAGTGGGCAGGATCATAGATTCATTCATAATCGGAGTGCTGACCTACATCGTGCTCAGTATATTCAACATACCGTTCGCGGTGATGATAAGCGTGATCGTGGGCATCACTAACGTTATCCCGTTCTTCGGGCCGTTCATCGGAGCCGTGCCGTCGGTGATACTGCTGATGCTCGAGGATCCGAAGTCGGCGCTCTTATTCGTGATCATCATACTCGTGATACAGCAGCTCGACGGCAATATCATCGGACCTAAGATCGTTGGCAATGCCATAGGCATAAGCAGCTTCTGGGTGCTGCTCGCCGTGCTGATCGGCGGAGGACTCTTCGGCTTCGAGGGCATGGCCTTCGGAGTGCCGGTGTTCGCCGTGATATACAGATACATCGACAAGATCACGACCAGGAGCCTCAAGCACAAGGAAAAGCCGACCGAGACCATGGATTATTTCAACCTCGAGGCTTACGGCATAGAAGACGAAGAAGTGGCTATGGAGCCGGAGAAGAAGTCTGAGGGCTCTATATTCAAGAGGATAGGAAAGAAGAGGGAAGTAAAGGAAGAAAGTGAAGAGACCTGGGATTGATAAGGCGCTGGAGCTGATCTCGGCTGCGGTGGATGAGGAGAGAATATTGACAGATGAACCGATGAGCAAGCATACGTCGTTCCGCATAGGCGGACCGGCGGATGCTTTGATATTGGTCAGCGATGAAGAGGAGCTGGCGGCAGTGCTCAGAGCGGTATACGAGACCGGAGCGGATCACATACTGATAGGCAACGGGTCTAACCTCCTCGTATCCGACGAGGGCTATCCGGGCATAGTGATCAAGATGAGCGGCGGCTTCGAGACCATAGAGCAGGACGCGGATGAGCCGTGCAGGGTCACCGTCGGGGCGGCGAAGCTTATGTCGTCGACCAGCGCATTCCTGACTGAGAGGGGACTTGCAGGCTTTGAGTTCGCAAGCGGGATCCCGGGCAGCATAGGCGGCGCGGTATTCATGAATGCCGGAGCCTACGGCGGCGAGATGAAGGACGTCGTCGAAACGGTCAGAGTCATGGACTGCGGCTATGGCGGCGGAGCCTTTGGCTCTGTCAGCACGCTTACTAACGAAGAGATGGACTTCGGCTACAGGCACAGCAGAGCCGGTGATGGAGGCATGCTCATACTCTCCGCGGCGCTCAGGCTCACTCCTGACGATCCTGAGGCCATAGCATCCAGGGTCGCAGAGCTTCAGGCGAAGCGCAATTCCAAGCAGCCGGTGAACTTCCCCAGCGCGGGTTCCACGTTCAAAAGACCGGTCGGAGGCTATGCGGCTGCCCTTATCGAGGAATCGGGGCTCAAGGGCTACAGGGTCGGGGGCGCCGAAGTGTCGGAGAAGCATTCGGGCTTCGTCATCAACACAGGCGGCGCGAGCTGCGAAGACGTGCTGGCCGTGATGAGACATGTAAGGACCAGGGTATATGAAGACTCGGGCATCACGCTCGAGCCGGAGGTAAGACTGATCAACTGCAGTCTGTAACAAGAGGAACTGTCATAACGACGAGCGAAGCGAGGAAGAATCTCAAATGGACATAACAGAGATCAAAGAGAAATACAAACTGCTTTATGACTACCATACTCATACGGTCTACTCCAGGATCGGCCCATATCTGCACGGCAAGGGCAGGATAATCGACAACGCGAGGGCGGCCGTGCGCGAGGGACTCAGTGAGCTCGCGATCACGGATCACGGTCCTACCGACTTCTACGGACTCAGCCTCAGTAGGATCCCTAATATGAGAAAGGATATAGCGAAGGCGAAGAAGAAGTTCCCTCAGCTCAGGATCTGGCTCGGAGTGGAGGCTGACATAGTCGATACGCCAAGCGGCCTCGATGTGGCTCCGGAGGACTTCGACAAGTTCGACTTCGTGAACGCGGGCTATCACTACGTGCCTAACTGTCACATGATAGCCAACTGGATATCCTTCCACATGCCGCTTCCGAAGTTCATTACGAACAGGCTGAGAAAGCAGAACACAGAGCGCATAGTCAGAGCACTTAAGAGCAACGACATAAAGATACTGACACATCCGGGCGACAAGGCATTCATAGACGAGCACGCTGTGGCGAAAGCCTGCGAGGAGACCGGAACTCTCGTCGAGATCAATGCGAGACATAAGCATCCGGATGCGGATGATCTGAGGATATACAAGAACTACGATGTCAGCTTCATCATAGACAGCGACGCGCACAAGCCGAAGTACGTCGGACGTTACGCCGAGAGCCTGGCGCTCGCGATCGAGGCGGGCATAGATCCTGGCAGGATAGTGAACATAAGAGAGAAATAGTGCAGGTCTGCGAAAGCATGACGGCATATAAAAGGCGGCGGAGACCTATAATAATATTATGAAAGTTGTAATAATTACAGGAATGTCGGGAGCAGGCAGGAGCAGAGCGGCGGACTGGTTCGAGGACCAGGGCTATTACTGTGTCGACAATATGCCGCCTGCGCTGATCAATAACTTCCTGGAGATGGCTTCGGCCGATACCAACACTATCGACAAGGTGGTCTTTGTAGCGGATCTCAGGAGCGGAAGCTTCTTCGACAAGCTGTCCAAGACCATAGACGATCTGAGGGCCAGACCGGGTGTGGAGCTGACCGTGCTCTTCATGGAAGCCTCGCCGGCTGAAGTGGTCAGGCGGTACAACGAGGTCAGGAGGAACCATCCTCTGACGGGAGCAGAAGCGAGCAGCGAGGTGATAGAGGACGAGATCAGGCAGCTCGATCCTATCAGGAAGAAGTCCGACTACATACTCGACACCACCAACCTCAAGGTGCCTGAGATGGCAGCAGAGCTCGACCGCATGATATTCGGCGGGAGCGGTTCGTCTAACTTCGCCATCAACATAAGCTCGTTCGGATTCAAGTACGGGATACCGAGCGAGGCGGACGTGATGTTCGATGTCAGGTTCCTGCCAAACCCGTTCTACGTGCCGAGCCTCAAAAAGCTGACCGGCAACAACCGCAAGGTAAGGGATTACGTATTCAGAAGCGAACTGGCTGAGGTGTTCGTGACTTCCGTACATGATCTGCTGATATCGATGGTGAAGGGATACATCGACGAGGGCAAGTATCATCTCAACATAGCATTCGGCTGCACTGGCGGTCACCACAGATCGGTCGCGATAGCCAACGTCGTCGCGGAGGAGTTCCGGAAAGACGGCATGAGAGTCAGGGTCAGACACAGAGATATGGACCTGCAGAACAAGAGCAAATAAGGGAAGAGAAGATAGGAAATGTCATTCTCATCGGATGTAAAGGGTGAACTGGCCAGGCTGGAGCCTGCCAGGAAATGCTGCATGCTGGCGGAGATCGCGGGCTTCCTGAGAGTATCGGGATCCGTGCGCATCACCGGCGGCAGTTTTGCTATTGTGGCGACTACCGAGAGCGCGGCGACCGCGAGGCATCTCAAGGTGCTGATCGAGACCTATTTCAAAAACAAGGTCGACCTCGGGATAGGAGCGTCGCAGAGGCCGGGAAGTCAGGGCAAGAAGGGCCGTAACACCTATTACATCACCATAAGTCCGGATCAGAAGTCCATGCAGATACTGCGTGAGACCGGCATGATACTCATACGTGAGGGAGATGATTACTTCAGCGACGGCATATACCAGCCGATAGTCAAGTCAAAGTGCTGCCGGAAGTCCTACCTGAGGGGGATGTTCCTGAGCTGCGGGACTATGTCGGATCCGCACAAGAGCTATCACATGGAGTTCGTGCTCGACAAGGAGCAGAGCGCTATGGACCTGAGGAAGCTGATAGGTTCTTTCGTGGACCTTTCCGCCAATCTGACGGAGCGCGGTGAGCACTACGTGGTGTATATAAAAAAGGCGTCGTACATAAGCGACATGCTGGGGATAATGGGAGCGGATGACGCCATGCTGGAACTCGAAAGCATCAGAGTCAACAAGAGCATGCACGGCGACATAATGCGCAGGATCAACTGTGACTACGCGAACGTGGACAGGACGCTGTCGGCGGCCGAGGAGCAGAGGGAGCATCTGAGGGTGATCGCGGCCGGAGAAACGGGCAGAGAGCCCGGGGCCGATGAGCTCTCTGACCCTGCGTCGGCATTCTGGGCGGAAGGACTCAGGCATCTGCCGGCGCAGCTCAAGGAAGTTGCGTTTCTCCGGCTCTACAGACCGGAGGCGAGCCTCACCGAGATCGGTGAGTTGCTGACGCCGCCGATAGGAAAGCCGGCGGTCAGCATGCGCTTCGCGAAGCTGCGCGCGCTCGCCGAAGCCGGCGGGAAGGATGAATGACCTCATGACCAGGCATGTCATCCTGAGCGCAGCGAATGAACTGGTAATGATGTCATCCTGAGCGAAGAGAAGGATCTCGCTGAGATTCTTCGGTCGCTGCGCTCCCTCAGAATGACAGGAAGAAAAGTAGAATGGAAAAAAATCAGACAATAGAAATAAGAATAGACGACATGCTCGATGACGGCAGAGCTTTCGGAAGATACGAAGGCTGTGCCGTTTTTGTGGGTGGAGGCTCTGTCCCGGGTGACACTGTAAAGGCCCGCGTGACAAAGGCAAAGAGATCATCAGCTGAGGCTGAACTCATTGAGATCATGGAAGCTTCACCTGACCGCATCGCAGCATCGTGTCCATTCTTTGCCGAATGCGGAGGCTGCACCATGCAGGAGCTGTCATATGAGGCCCAGCTCGAGCTGAAGAAGCGGCAGGTCAAAGCCAAGCTCGAGAGGCTGGGCGGACTTGAGGATCCGAAGGTGAATGACTGCATCGGAGCGGAGACACTTGAGTATTACCGCAATAAGGCCGTGTTCGCAGTCGGACCGCACGGAGAGGTCGGATTCAGAAAAGCGAAGAGCCATTTTGTGATGGACATCGATGACTGCATGCTCCAGAGCGATGCAGCCATGGTATGCGCTGACGCGCTGAGAGTCTTTCTCTCTGAACATCCCGGCGTGCAGAGGGGCAGCGCTCCTCTCATCGGAATGACGGTGAAGACCGCTTTTGGAAGCGGTGAGGTGATGGTGGTCCTCGAGACGGAGGCTCCTTCTGACAAAGGCAGACAGAAGAGGGGGAAGAATAAAGGCTCCGGGAAGACTGCATCGGGAGACAGATTAGATATTCCGGATATAGAGACTCTGATCGGGATGCTGGATGATGCAGTATACAGCACTGACTTCAGTCTTGAATCAGTGGCGGTGATCAACAGCAGTAAATGCCGCATAGTCGCAGGCAAGCCTACCATAACCGAGGAGATCACGAAGGCGGACGGCAGGTCAATACGATTTGAAATATGTCCGCAGTCCTTCTATCAGGTGAATCCCGAGCAGATGATCAGGCTCTACGACAAGGCTGCCGGCTACGCGGAGCTGAAGGGAGGAGAGACTGTGCTGGACCTGTACTGCGGAGCCGGTACTATAGGCATCTGGCTGCTCGATGAGCTCAGGGGCAGGGATGAAGCGGCCTTTGAACAGACGAAGGTGATCGGCATCGAGTCGGTGAAGCCGGCGGTCATAGATGCCAACAGGAATTCCGTCATCAACAACATGGTCAACACCAGATACTTCGCAGGCAAGGCTGAGGAAGAGCTCCCGGGCATGATGGGCCTGGCGAAGCTGTATAAGTGGAATGAAGTAAACGAGCGCGTGGAACGCGAACCGGAGATAAAGATAGAGAAGGTCGATGTGGCGGTGCTCGATCCGCCGCGTGTCGGCTGCGACGAGGCCCTCCTCGCCGCAGTGGCTGCTGCGCAGCCCGATCGCATAGTCTACGTCTCATGCGATCCCGGCACTCTCGCCCGCGACATCAAATACCTGACTGCAAACGGCTATGAATTCATCGAAGCCACCCCGGTCGACCAATTCCCGTGGACCTCACATTGTGAGGTGACAACTCTTCTGAAGAGGCTGTAAGCATTGGAATTAAAGGCTTTCAGAGTGATCCCTAAAAGCACACGTAGTTCAAGGAAATACAATAAAAATATGATGGCTGTAGTAAGATGTGTCAAAGGTTAATAGCAGAAGTAACTGCACGTTTGAAGTAGTAAATACACGTTTGAAATAATCAGTGCACAGGCACGCTTGGCGAGCGGAGAATTGTCACAATAACTTCTGCAATTGATGCGTTTAAGAGTTCGTAACTGTGAC
>JAZUNV010000086.1:0-6622 GCA_045604305.1 Anaerovoracaceae bacterium
AAAGATGGAGCGATCTTCCATGCGGGTCCTATTGTCGGCAGGGATGAAGAGGGTAAGTACTACATGGTGTCGATAGGTCCGACGACCAGCAGGCGCATGGAATCCGCCGAGGCTGATTTCATAGAGAAGACCGGGGTCAGGCTCATAATCGGCAAAGGCGGCATGCTGGACAGGACGGCTGAGGCCTGCCGTGAGTTCGGCGCGATACACTGCGCATTTCCGGGCGGCTGCGCCGTGATAGCGGCGAGGGAGGTCGAGGAGGTCACCGGCTGCGAGTGGGAAGACCTCGGCATGCCGGAGGCCCTGTGGGAGATGCGGGTCAGAGGCTTTGGCCCTATGATAGTCTCCATAGATACGACGGGGGCGAATCTCTTTGAAAACAACAAAGCCGTTTATCGTGAAAGAAGTGAAAAGCTGCGGGAACGTCAGGACTGAACTGGAAATCCCGCTGATTAAAGTGTTATACTTTTTCACGTAATTAAAGAAGGAAGAGGTGAGAGGACGATGTATATCAGCGAAATAGTGAACACTTTCCCTGAGGATCAGAGATCCGAACTGGAAATGAAGGTATATGACAAGATCAGAGAGCTCGGCATACCTTTTGAGAGGGTGGACAATGACTCGATATCCACGATGGAGGAATGCGAAGAGGTAGGCAGGGTGCTCGGCACGGATATATGCAAGACCATACTTGCATGTACGAGGAACAAATCGGATTACTATCTCATCATAATGCCGGGCGACAAGAGGTTCGTGACAAAGCTCGTATCGCACGCGATAGGATCCTCGAGGCTTTCGTTCGCATCGCCGGAGGACATGGAGGAGCTCGTCGGCACTACGCCGGGCAATGCATCGCCGCTGTCAGTGGTCAACGACAGCGAGGGCAGGGTCAGGCTCGTGATGGACAGCGAGCTGGCCGCAGGCGAGTACATAGCCTGCAATACAGGAGCCAATACGACTCACATCCGTTTCAAAACTGAGGATATCACGGGCAGGTACCTGCCTGCGTGCGGACATGAACCGCTGATAATAGATATTGAGACCGGAGAATAGGAAAAGCCGGTATTTGAGATACATCATTTTGAAGAAAGAAGGTCAATGATATGTGGGATAGGAAAGTTCTTAAGGAGATCGGAAAGAGCAGGTTCAGAGCTAACCGCGTGACGTGTATACTCGCGGGATTTCTGCTCGCCCTGGTATCGGGGAGCACCGGTGGGGTGTCTTCGGCCGGCAACAGCGGACAGACACTGGATCAGCTTGATATACCTCCTGAAGTGATCAGGATAGTCATCATGGTATTGGGCGTAGCTGCGATAATCGGCATCGTTCTTTCCATATTCCTGTTCAATCCTCTGGAGGTAGGTCTCAGGAAGTTCTTCTGGCAGAATTCCAAAGCGGACGGCGTTGGACTCGATAAGCAGAATATCGGAGTTGCATTTTCGGAGGATTATACGAATGTCGTAGCTGCGATGTTCATGACGAAGTTCTTCATCGCCATGTGGTCACTGCTTTTCATCGTACCGGGCATTATCAAGTCATATTCATGGAGGATGGTACCGTATATCATTGCTGATGAACCTCAGATCACGGGTACTGAAGCAAGAGAGAGATCAGCTCAGATGATGTATGGCAGCAGGTGGGAAGCATTCGTGCTCGACCTTTCGTTCATCGGCTGGGCACTGCTCGGAGCGTTTACCCTGGGGATCATCAATATTATCTGGACAAATCCATACAAGGCCGCTACTGATGCAGAGCTATTCCGCTTCCTGAGCGGAGATCCTTCCGTGCCTGCGGCCGTAGCTGAAGCTATCGCTGCCGGGGAGGCTGCTGAGGACACGGTGGAAGCAAGGGTATACGAGGATGATAACGATGATGAAGATGACGACGTCACTTTTCTAAAGTAAGCGGAGGTATAAATGGTTTCGAGTAAAAGATGGGTGTATTTGGGTATGGGGACACTGACGCTGCTCTTCCTGGGGCTGATATATGCATGGTCCATATTCAGGACACCTTTCGGTGAGATGTACCCTGACTGGAGCATATCCCAGCTCTCATTGACCTTCACCATATCGATGATATTCTTCTGTCTCGGAGGCTTTGCAGGAGGACTGATGAGCAGGAGACTCAGCATCAGGCTGAGGATGCTGATCTCCGCAGCTATGCTGCTTATAGGATTCTTTGTCGTCTCCATGATGAAGCCGGAATCGCCGGGAACGAGCCTGACGCTGCTCTACATATTCTACGGAGTGTTCGGCGGAGGCGGAGTCGGCATCGCATACAACGGAGTGATAGGGACACTCAACAAGTGGTTCCCGGACAAGGTAGGACTGGCATCCGGCATCATGCTGATGGGCTTCGGGCTCGGCGGACTCGTGCTGGGCTCAGTGGTCAACTCCCTGATAGCTTCGATAGGACTGCTTAAGGTATTCCGGATACTGGGCATAGTGATAGCGATAGTATGCGCTCTGGCAGCGGTCATCATCAAAGCGCCGGGCGAGGAAGAAACGAAACAGCTCGCGGCGCTCGCAGGCGGCGGCAGGACAGTGGCTGCAGCTGACGTGAGGAACTTCACGGCCGGTGAGATGCTGAAGACCGCGAGATTCTGGTTCTTCACGATATGGGCCATACTGCTCAACTCTGCAGGACTGCTCGTGATCAACAGCGCGGCCAATATCTCGGTCGCGTTCGGAGGCACTGCCGTGCTCGGCATGATAGTCTCGCTATTCAACGGAGCGGGCCGCATCATCGCAGGCAATAACTTCGACAGACGCGGACGCAGGTTCTCAACTTTAGTCAACAACGCCTTCATGCTCGGAGCGGGCATACTCCTGACTCTCGGGGGCATGACAGGCAAATACATATTCATACTGTGCGGACTCGTATTCGTGGGACTGGCATACGGAGGCTGCCCGACCATAACATCGGCGTATATCAACAGAGCTTTCGGACCGCTCAATTTCCCTACGAATTTCAGTATCGCCAACTTCAGCCTCATACCGGCTGCGACGATAGGACCGATGATCTCATCGGCTCTACTTGAGTCGGCGGGAGGCAGCTACGGCACGAATTTCTATGCTATCGTGGGATTCGCGCTAGCGGCTCTTGTGATGTGGGTGCTGCTCAACAAATCGAGCGCGGACGAACAGTAAAGTAAAACGATAACGGTTGAACAGGAGACGGAAGTGACACTAAGGGATCTTCAGACAGGCAAATCCGCTGTAGTGACGGAAATAGGAGGAAGCGGGGCGCTGCGCCAGCACTTCCTTGACATGGGCCTCATACCCGGGGCTCATGTTACTCTGATCAAATATGCGCCTATGGGCGATCCGATGGAGATCAGGATACACGGATATGAGCTTACCATAAGGCTCGACGATGCGGCCAGGATAGGCGTCAAAGCGGTCGATGAAGTGGAGCTCGAGGCCCTTGAAGAGGAGGAGAGGAAGGAGATAGACCACCCGGGCTACGGCGAGGGAGGCAGGTTCCATCCGAAGGGAACGGGAAATCCGCTTCCTGATGAAACGACGCTCACTTTCGCTCTTGTCGGCAACCAGAACAGCGGCAAGACCACACTTTTCAATAAGCTGACGGGATCGAGGCAGCACGTGGGGAATTTCCCGGGCGTTACAGTCGACCGTAAGGACGGATCGATCATAGGCTATGACAATACCCTGATCACCGATCTTCCGGGCATTTATTCGATGTCGCCGTACTCCAGCGAGGAACTCGTATCGCGTAACTTCGTGCTCAAGGATAAGCCGCATGCCATCATCAACATAGTGGATGCGACAAATATCGAGAGGAACATGTATCTGACGATGCAGCTGCTCGAGATGGAGATACCGGTGGTGGTCGCTCTCAACATGATGGACGAGGTGACGGGCAACGGCGGCTCTGTCGATGTAAATGCTATGGAGGACATGCTCGGTGTGCCGGTGGTACCGATCTCAGCTGCCAAGAGTCAGGGTATCGACGAGCTCGTGGAGCACGCGATACATATAGCGAAGTATCAGGAGAAGCCTGCCAGACAGGACTTCTGCGATGAGAACGATCACGGAGGCGCGGTCCACAGGGCCCTCCATGCCGTGATACACCTTATAGATGACCATGCAAAGGCTTCGGACCTGCCTGTCAGATTCGCAGCTGACAAGGTGATAGAGGGCGATCCGCATGTGATCGCACAGCTCGGTCTTGAACGCAACGAACTGGAGACCATAGAGCATATCGCGCTTCAGATGGAACGTGAACGAGGCCTCGACAGGAGCGCCGCAATGGCCGACATGAGATTTGCCTTCATAATGAAGGTGACGGCCGCATGCGTCAGGAAGCCAAAGGAGAGCAGGGAACGTGAGAGGAGCCGTAAACTCGACAACATACTCACGGGCAAGTACACGGCCATTCCGGTATTCATTCTGGTGATGGGTCTGGTCTTCTTCCTGACCTTCAACGTGATAGGAGCCTGGCTGCAGGATTTGCTGGAGAAGGGAGTGGGACTGGTGCAGACGGTGGTCGAGACAGCGCTCGTCGCCGGACATGTCAATCCGGTCATCCACGGCCTGATCATCGGAGGTATATTCGAGGGAGTGGGGAGCGTACTGAGCTTCCTGCCGATAATCGTTACGATGTTCTTCTTCCTTTCCATGCTCGAGGACAGCGGCTATATAGCCCGCGTAGCCTTCGTCATGGACAAGATGCTAAGGAGGCTCGGACTGTCGGGGCGGAGCATAGTGCCTATGCTGATCGGCTTCGGCTGCACTGTTCCGGCGGTGATGTCCACCAGGACGCTGCCGTCCGAACGGGACCGCAGGATGACGATACTCCTGACTCCGTTCATGAGCTGCACCGCAAAGCTGCCTATATATGCATTCTTCATAAACGCATTCTTTGCTGAACACAAGGCGCTCATCATGATAGGTCTGTACCTGCTGGGCATAATCATGTCCGTAGTGGTCGCGCTGTTATACAAGCGGACCTTCTTCCGCGGAGAAGCTGTACCGTTCGTGATGGAGATGCCTAACTACAGGCTCCCGAGCGCGAGGAACGTAGGCCAGCTGCTCTGGGAGAAATCCAAGGACTTTCTTCAAAGGGCGTTCTCTGTGATACTGATAGCAACGGTCATAGTGTGGTTTCTCAAGACATTCGACTTCAGGTTCAATATAGTGAGCGATTCACACGACAGTATACTCGCGGCCATATCCGGCTTGCTGGTTCCTTTATTCAAGCCGGCCGGGCTCGGTGACTGGCGCATCGTCACTTCTCTCATAAGCGGCTTCATGGCCAAGGAGAGTGTCGTTTCGGTGCTGGGCGTGCTCTTCGGAGGAGAGAGCGGAGTAACGGCCGTGATGAGTTCTCTGACTGCCGCATCGCTTCTGGTATTCAGCCTGCTCTATACTCCGTGTGTCGCAGCCGTCGCATCCATCAGGAGAGAGATGGGGAGCAAATGGGCGGTATATGTGGTGCTGTGGCAGTGCTTCGTGGCATGGGCCGCTGCGGTGGTAGTGCGCATGATAGGGATGATGCTCGGCCTCGGCTAGAATGATATTTTGAATTTAGTAGTAGCATTAATCGGGAAAATGTCGTATACTCTGCAAGGTAGTTATCCGAGACGAGTAGTCACGGATCGCATGTTAAGAACGAAAACAATACATTAAAAGGAGACGAAACAATGACTAAGGCAGAATTCGTAATCAAATTTTCGGAGAAGACAGGAATGAGCAAGAAGGATGCTGCAGAAGCAGTAAACGCTTTCTTCGAAGTAACAGCAGAAGCACTGAAGTCCGGTGACAAGGTAGTATTCCCTGGCACATTCAAGGCTGAGGTAAGTGAGCGCAAGGCAAGAACAGGCCGCAACCCTCTCACTGGCGAAGAGATCAAGATCCCTGCTAAGAAGGTCGTAAAGGCTAAGCTCTCTGACAAGCTTCTCGGCTAATCTGACCGGAATAATCAATATCGATTTTAAAGCCCCGACATGTTTGGGGCTTTTGTTATTAAGTCTGTCCGCACGGGCTTTCATATGATACAATAACTCCGTATGGATATTATTATTAACGATTTGGAAATCAATTATAAGATAACGGGTCCCGAGGATGCCGCGGAGACTGCAGTGATACTGCAGGGATGGGGCACGGACCTTACAATTTACGACTCCGTTGCTGCAGCGATCAATGACAGCTACAGGGTCGTGCAGCTTGACCTGCCCGGATTCGGGGAGAGCCAGGAGCCTCCTGAGGCATGGAATGTCGATGCGTACTGCGATTTCTTCTGCGACTTCATGGAAGCGCTCGGGATCAGCAGGACAGCTCTTATCGGGCATTCCTACGGCGGCAGGATGATAATCAAGATGGCTGCCAGGTCTTCAGCCGGCGAGCTTCCTTTCGGGATCACAAAGATAGTGCTCGTGGACAGTGCAGGCGTGATGCCTCAGCGTTCGGCTGTACAGAACTTCAAAGTGAAGCGTTACAAAGCGATGAGGAAGTTCCTCACAAGCAAGCCGGTGCACTCGCTCTTCCCGGAGGTGATAGATTACTGGATGAGCAAGCAGGGCTCGGAGGACTACAGAAACGCAAGTCCTGTGATGAAGAAGTGCCTGGTCATGGCCGTCAACGAAGTCGGATCGTAGCCA
>JAZUNV010000087.1:0-3303 GCA_045604305.1 Anaerovoracaceae bacterium
CATTGCGGATCCGAACAATCCGAACGGCAGGCTGATCGACCCGAAGCTGAAGAAGGCGATAGCCGCAAGGTGCGCGGAGACAGGCACGCTGCTCCTGATCGACGAGTGCTTCTACCCACTGACGGAGGCGGGTCGGAAGCCTGCGAAGCTGACAGACGGAGCGCTTCACCTAAGAGCATTCACCAAGACCTTCGCGATCCCGGGTATAAGGCTCGGATACATGATCTCGGGCGACGAGGAGCTGCTCGGAAGGATCCGTAAGCATCTGCCTGAGTGGAACGTATCCAGGATAGCAGAGCGCACTGGAGAAGCCGCGGCAGCTGTCCTTGCGGAGACGGATTACCTTAGCAGGTCTGTCAGGATGATCGGGGAGGAGAGGGACTACCTCCGCAGGGAGCTAGCGGAGCTCGGCATCAGGACATACCCGGGCGATGCCAATTACATACTGATCAGAAGCGACGAGGACCTCTATGAGAGGCTCCTCGCTAGGGGCATACTCATAAGGCGCTGCGCCAACTTCAGCGGGCTCGATGAGAGCTTCTTCAGGATAGCCGTCAGGCGGCATGAGGACAACGAGATATTTATTCAAACTTTAGAGGAGATCCTATGATCGAACACGTAAGACCGCAGGACATAGAAGCGAGGAGCTTCGAGATAATAAAGTCAGAGCTCGATGCCATGGGCGTGGGCCTCGATCCTGAGAAGGACCCCATCATCAGGAGGGCGATACATACCTCGGCGGACTTCGACTACGCGAAGACGCTTACGTTCTCCGATGATGCGGTCCGGATCGCAAAGGAGCTCATCAGCTCAGGCGCGGACATCGTGAGCGATACCAACATGGCGCTCACAGGCATCAACAAGAAGAGACTTGCCGCGTATGGCGGAAGCGCCCGCTGCTACATGGCAGACGAGGAAGTTGCGGCTGAAGCCATAGAGCGAGGCATCACGAGGGCTTCTGTCAGCATGGAGCACGCAGCGAGGGATGCGAAGGCATCCGGCAGGAAGACGATATTCGCCATAGGCAACGCTCCGACAGCTCTTATCACACTCAGGGAGATGTACGACAAAGGAATCTACACCCCGGACTTCGTGATCGGGGTGCCTGTCGGCTTTGTGAATGTGGTCGAGGCCAAGGAGCTCATAATCGAGACGGAAATACCCCACATAGTCAACAGGGGACGAAAGGGTGGCAGCAATGTCGCGGCGGCCATAGTCAACGCGCTGCTGTACTCGATGGGACAGTAAGATATGGATAAGAAGCTCAGAAGCGGATTCACGACAGGCAGCTGCGCTGCCGCCGCTGCGAAGGCGGCCTCATGGATGCTGCTTGCGGGAGGAGACAAGACATCGATCTCGATCATCACTCCTGCAGGCCGCGCTTTTGATGCTGAGATCCTGGACATACAAAAGGGAGAGGGCTTCGTGAAGTGCGCTGTCAGGAAGGACGGAGGGGACGACCCCGACGTCACGACGGGCGCTCTCATATATGCAGAGGTCAGGCTGAGCGACACAGGTACTGTCAAGGTGGACGGCGGCGAGGGCGTAGGCAGAGTGACGCGCCCGGGCCTCGACCAGCCTGTCGGAGAGGCAGCGATCAATTCGGTGCCGCGCTCCATGATAAAGCACGAGCTCGGCGATGTCGCAGCGGCATGCTCCTATGACGGAGGCTTCGACGTGATCATCTCGGTGCCTGGAGGAGAGGAGATAGCAAAGCACACCTTCAACCCGAGGCTCGGCATCGAGGGAGGCATCTCGATAATAGGCACATCCGGCATAGTCGAGCCTATGAGCGAGCAGGCCATACTCGACACCATCAAGGTCGAGCTCAGGCAGAAGAGAGAGGAGGGCTGCAGGATAGCCTTCATATCTCCGGGCAACTACGGGCTCGACTTCATGAGGGAGCGCTACGGCATGGACCTCGACCGCAGCGTCAAGTGCAGCAACTTCATCGGGCTCACGATAGACATGATCAAAGAGCTCGGCTTCGAGGGCATGCTGCTGACGGGCCACGCAGGCAAGCTGGTCAAGGTCGCTGGCGGCATCATGAACACCCACTCGAGAGAGGCGGACTGCCGCATGGAGATAATCGCAGCTGCGGCGGCCAGGGAAGGCGCAGATGCAGATCTAATGAGGAACATCCTGGATTCTCTGACCACAGAGGAAGCCTTCGCCAAGATAAAAGCTGCGGAGCCAGGCATGGCGGATCGGATCGCGGCGAGGCTCATGGACGGCATACTGTATAATCTCAGGAAGAGATCAGGCGGCGGCATCGAAACAGAGTGCATAATGTACACAAAGGAAAACGGACTCATCGCGGCATCCGAAGGAGCCGAAGCGATGATAGAAGTCAACAGGGAGAACTGGAATGGATAGTAGACAGGTATACTTCGTGGGCGCAGGCCCGGGGGCGGAAGACCTCATAACCGTAAGAGGCGCGAGGCTCATAGCCATAGCGGACGTGATCATCTACGCGGGCTCTCTTGTGAACCCGGCGCTACTCAGATACGCCAACGAATATGCAGATATATATAACAGCGCTACGATGACGCTCGAGGAAGTGCTCGATGTGATGAAGCAGGCGGCAGCCGAGGGCAGGATAGTCTGCAGGCTGCACACCGGCGATCCGAGCCTCTACGGCGCGGTCCGTGAGCAGATGGACGCACTGGACGAGCTCGGCATCAGCTACGAGTCCTGCCCGGGAGTAACTGCTGCGTTCGGCGCGGCCTCAGCTCTCGATCTTGAGTACACCCTGCCGGGGCTCTCGCAGTCACTCATCATCACGAGGATGGAGGGGCGCACGGCGGTGCCCGAAAAGGAGAACATAGAGAGCTGGGCTGCTCACGGCTCGACCATGGCTATCTATCTCAGCACGGGCATGCTCGAAGAGCTCTCAAAGAGGCTCATCGCGGGAGGCTACAGCCCGGACACCCCGGCGGCCATAGTCTACAAGGCGACATGGCCTGAAGAAGAATCGTATTACTGCAGGGTATCCGAGCTCGCTTCCACCGCAGAGGAGCACGGCATCACCAAGACAGCCCTCATACTCGTGGGCGATGTCATAGGCAAGAACGGATACGAGAAGTCGAAGCTCTACGACGAGACCTTCTCGACGGAATTCAGAAAAGCGAAGAAATGATCATCAATGTATTCAGTTTTACGAATAGAGGAAGGGAGCTGGCGGAGAAGCTCAGCCGCTCACTTGACGCGCGCGATGTGAGGCTCATCGAAAAGAAGGCGCCGCGCGAGAAGGTATGCGTGGAAGTCGGATCGTAGCCATGTCGTTCTGTGAGCCAAGGAGTG
>JAZUNV010000088.1:0-2060 GCA_045604305.1 Anaerovoracaceae bacterium
CCTGGATCTGTATATGTTGAAGTGTATCTTATTTGCCTAACTTATCTCTGAGCTTCCCGATCACATACGGATGTGCGAGTCCGTCAATGCAGCCTCCGAGAGATGTGACCTCTTTGTTGATACTCGAACTTACGAATGAGAATTCCGGATCCGTCATGAGGAAGACGGTCTCGGTATCTCCGTTGAAGAGACGGGCATTTATCTGTGCCATCTGAAGTTCGTTCTCAAAGTCAGATGCCTTCCTGAGACCTTTGACTACTACGCTGAAGCCGTTCGCATTTACGTAATCTGCGAGAAGTCCGCTGAACTTGTCAATCTTTACATTGGGGATGTGCTTTGTGACTTCCCTTGCGATCTCCACTCTCTCGTCGACCGTAAACAGGCCGCTCTTCTGCGGATTCACGACTATCGCCACCGTTAGCGAGTCATACAGCTTAGCGGCTCTTTCGATTATATTGAGATGTCCGTTGGTGACAGGATCGAATGACCCTGCGTACAAAGCTGTTCTTTCCATCTGTCAGATCCCCATACACATGAATATTAACAAAACGGTTATGTGTTTACAACACAAAAACGTCGACGCCTATGCTGCCGTACTTCTTGGCTTTGATGCGTTTGAGCGCTCCGTAGGTTTCCGATAATTCATTATCGTATAGATGCTCGGCGACGACCGCACTTCCCTCGTCCAGAAGCTCGTATTCCTGGAGCATCATCATCGCAGCCGCATAATAACCCGTCTCCTGATAAGGAGGATCCATTATCACGAGATCGAACTTTACTCCGCTGCCCGCAAGTCCTGCGATCGCGGCCTTGAAGTCCTTTCCCAGTATTGTCGATGACTCTCCTGCGCCGCAGTTGGCTATATTGGCAGTGAGCACCCTCTGATTGCTTCTATTGGTCTCGCAGAACCAGCAGTGTTCCGCTCCTCTCGACAGGGCTTCAAGCCCCATCGCGCCGCTGCCCGCGAACATGTCGAAGACTGCAGCGCCCGGTATCCACGCCTGTATCATGCTGAATACGGCTTCCCTGACCTTTTCCGTCGTCGGTCTGATCCCTCCCGGGACCTCTATCTTTCTGTATTTGTAAATTCCTGATGTGATCTTCATGGTTCTGTGTCTAAATGATGTCTGAATTGTCGCTGGCGCTTATAGCTGTCATCCTCTCATATGCGTAGGTCTTGTCTGTCGCGCTTTCAGGATCGGAGATTATCTTATCCGCATCCTCCATCGCCGCTTCGAGTATATCCGTATATCCCGATAACTGCAATATGTCTGATACGGCATTGCCCGACTGCATCGTCCCCATGACATCGCCCGGACCTCTCATCGCATAATCCGTCTCGCTGATCTCAAAGCCGTCGCTTATCTCTGCCATGGCCTTCGCCCTGGCTACTGCAGTTTCACTCCTGCTGTAATTTATGAGGAAGCAGTACGACTGCCTGTCGCTTCTGCCTACCCTGCCTCTCAGCTGATGGAGCTGGGCGAGGCCGAAGCGCTCACAGTTCTCGATGATGATCACTGTCGCCTCCGGCACATCGATGCCGACTTCTATGACTATTGTAGAGACGAGTATCTGTATCTCTCCTGAAGCGAAGTCGCTCATGATAGAGCTCTTCTCACTGCCCGAGAGCCTGCCGTGAAGCAGCGCCGCTTTATGCCCCGGATACCTTGCTGATATCTCCCTGAACAGCTTCTCTACCGACAGCAGCTCATCATCCTCGCTGTCTATGCTCGGAGCGATCACATACACGCGGTTTCCCTTTTCGAGCTCGTAGCCGGCGTCAGCATAGGCCTTCTCGCGCGTGCTCTGATCAAGAGCCCTGGTTATTATGGGTTTGCGCTGATCGGGCATCGACCGTATGATGCTGAAGTCCATGTCGCCGAATACAGTAGCGGCGAGCGTCCTCGGGATCGGTGTCGCGCTCATAACGCAGACGTTGACGCTTCTGCCCTTGCGCACGAGGGACTTTCTCTGTGCGACGCCGAATCTGTGCTGCTCGTCAGTGATAACCAGAGCCAGGTCATTGAAGAGCACGTCCTTCTGTATGATCGCATGGGTAC
>JAZUNV010000089.1:0-24157 GCA_045604305.1 Anaerovoracaceae bacterium
TATGCACTACCGGCGCCGGTGACTCGGCCACTGCAGCCATAGTCTGGGCATCGACAGTGGTAGCGGACGGTAACACTCTCGTGACTGCAGCCAAGGCAGCCAAGGCAGAAGCTGCCATGACAGTATCGGTACAGGAGACCAACAATCCTGATATATCGCACCAGACAGCGCTGGATATGATCATAAATTCAGATATAACAGTACGCACTTTATAAATAACGGAGGTAGATAATGAACAAATATCTTGATATCAACGAAGAAGTAAAAGATGCCATTTATGCCGGCAAGCCTGTAGTGGCACTCGAGTCGACCATAATATCGCACGGAATGCCTTATCCGCAGAACGTGGAGACAGCACTCAAGGTAGAGCAGATCATCAGAGACAACGGAGCCATCCCGGCCACGATTGCCATCATCGGCGGCAGACTCAAGGCAGGACTCACAGCTGAGGAGATAGAATACTTCGGCAAGAAGGGTCCTGAGATCCGCAAGGCATCGAGAAGAGACCTCGCAATGCTCTGCGCCAGGGGTGAAGACGGAGCATGCACGGTAACTACAACCATGATGATAGCTCACATGGCAGACATCAGCATCTTCGCGACAGGCGGCATTGGCGGAGTTCACAGAGGAGCCGAAACCACAATGGATATAAGCGCCGACCTCGAGGAGCTCGCAATGACACCTGTTATGGTAGTATGCGCAGGATGCAAGTCCATACTCGATATCGGACTCACTCTCGAATATCTTGAGACAAAGGGAGTTCCTGTATTAGGCTTCGGCACCGAAGACATGCCTGCATTTTATACATCGAAGAGCGGCTTCAAGGTTGATTACAAGGTCGACTCCCCTGCCGAACTCGCGAAGTTCTTCAGGACTCACAGTGAGCTCGGTCTTAAAGGCGGAGTGCTGGTAGGAAATCCTATACCTGATGAGTTCGCGATGGATCCGGCTGTTATAAATCCGGCAATCGACAAGGCTATCGAAGAATGCAAAAAGGCAGGTATCAAGGGCAAGGAAACCACACCTTACCTGCTCGCAAAGGTCAAGGAGCTGACCGGAGGCGACAGCCTGGATTCCAACATACAGCTGGTATTCAATAATGCGAAGGTAGCAGCGCAGACGGCTGTAGAGCTCTGCAAGTAATCAAGTAATAATGAATTAAATTGAGGGTCCTGATCATTATTTGATCAAGGCCCTCTTTAATTTGAATTACTCTTATAAAATGAAATCCTTCGTCTCGCTGGGCTTCCTCGCCGGGAATGTCATCTCGTTCGACCTTGCTTCGTGGGGAACGGCCCTGACGCTTCGCTTGCGGGAACTCGTTCCAAATGCTTTCTTCAATCATACGGCGTTGCCGTAAGGTCGAAAGCATTGATCTTCGGAGGCAAGCTCCTCCGATAAATGCCACTCACCTGCGGTCTCTCTCCGACATTCCTGCGGCTCCTCCACACGCTCGCTCAGGATTTCATTTTATTATTCTAATTCATTCTTATAGGCAGTATCAGATAAGTATACTTATCTCCTTTGAGCGGCTTTATGATAGCCGGACTGACGCTGTCCTTGAAGTTGATCGATACCTCTTCATCTTCTATGACGCTGAGCGCATCCTTGAGGTATTTCGAATTGATACCTATATTGAGGTCCTCTCCGTCATTTATTATCTCGACCTTCTCTTCAATATTACCTTCCTCATTCAGTGAATTGATGATTATCACTTCCTTCTGGATATTGAATCTGATGAGATTATTGTTTTGAGCTGAAGCCAGGAGTGATGCTCTCTCTGTACTCTTAAGGAGGTCATCTCTCTTTACTCTTACATTTATATTTCCCTCTTTATTGAGTATCCTCTCATAATCGATGAACTTGCCTGAATATGTATTGATTATTACCTTATTATTGTCGAACTTAAGTATGACTTTATTATCCACTATCTCAAAGCTCATCTTGTCCTCGCCGTCATCATCTATGAACTTAGCTACCTCCATGATGAGTTTTGCAGGAATAATGACGCTTACTTCCTCATTATTATCAACATCTATCTTATAAGTTGCTATCCTGTATGGATCCACTCCTACCATCTTCATGTAGCCGCCCTTTATCTCAAGGAGAACTCCGGTGATGATCCTGTTGAATTCATCGGTCGATGCGCTGAAAGCTGTCTTTTTGATGAGTTTCTTTATATCTTCCTTGCTGATATATATTACATTCTCCCCTTCATTCAATTTTATCTTAGGATATTCCTCTCCCCTGAAACAAATCAGCTCTGAATTTGATCCCGCGCACTTTATATTGATCTTGGACTTATCAACATCATAATCTATCATCATATCTTCTTCAGGAAGCTTTGAAATAATGGCACTGAAGAGCTTGGCAGGCACTACGAATTCACATGAACCTTCCGAGTCCACATTTATTACTGTCTCTGTGGTCATGTTGGTATCCGTGGAAGTTAGCCTAAGTTTGTCAGCTTCCGCATTTACGAGTATGCCTTCAAGTATGTTTGATGTAGTCCTTACAGGAACAGAATGAGATACGTTATTGAGTGCTTTATTCAATTCTGTTCTGTTGCAGTAAATCTTCATATCTACTCCCCTTTTTTAATGAGATTCTTCCTCGCTTCGCTCTTCAGAATGACACATTAATTGTAATGCTGAACGAAGTGATCGATGATACATCGGCCAGGCCGATAATATTTATTAATATATTATTAGTATTATTAGTAAGGCCTGTTCATTATGTGGATAACTTTTTAATAAGTTGATTTTTGAGGCTTTTAAGAGATTCTTAGAAGTTGAAAAATGCCTTTAAAATACGTTGATTGAATGTTGGTAATATTCAACAATGAGATTCTTCGTCGCTGCGCTCCTCAGAATGACAGTTTTGATGCCACCCTGAATTCCATATACAGATGCCAACCTGAGCGAAGCGAAGGATCTCATCGCTTCGACTGAAGCTTGCCCTTGATGGTCTCTATGTTCTCATAGAGAATTTCATCGTATTTGAGCTGCTCTTCTATCTTATCCACGGCGTGTATGACTGTGGAATAATGTCTGCCGCCGAAGAGCTTTCCTATCTTAGGAAGCGAGAGGTCTGTTATCTCTCTGCACAGGTACATAGCGACCTGTCGGGGAACTGTTATCTCAGCATTTCTCTTAGGTGAATCCATGTCTGCTATCTTGATCTTATAGTGAGTAGCCACTGTTGATCTGATGCGCTCAGGAGCCACGGCCTGCTCGTTGTCCTTGATGATATCCTTGAGTATGCTGCGCGCGTTATCCACAGTTATAGGTTCATCGAGCAGCTGCGAAAGACCTACTACTCTGTTATATGCGCCTTCGAGTTCTCTGATATTATCCTTTACCTGATCAGCTATGAGACATAGAACGTCTGAAATTTCAGGCGTTATATTGATATCTGACTTTTCTGCGAGATTTGTAAGAATAGCTACTCTCGTCTCATAATCAGGCGGCTGGATGTCAGCTATCATGTTCCAGCTGAATCTGGTACGCAGCCTCTCATCGAGGCCCTTGAGATTTACCGGAGGACAGTCGCTTGTTATTACAATTTGTTTATTATTATGGTAAAGAGATTCGAATGTGTGGAAAAATTCCTCCTGGGTCTGTTCTTTACCTTCGATGAACTGTATGTCATCAATAAGAAGCACATCGAGCTTCCTGTATTTATTACGGAATGCCCTGGTCTTGCCTTCCTTGATGGCAGTGATGAACTCGTTGGTGAACATCTCGGAAGATACGTAAAGAACCTTGGTCTGCGGATCATTGCGTATGATATGTACACCAATAGCCTGCATCAGATGAGTCTTGCCGAGTCCTGATCCACCGTAAATAAAGAGAGGATTATAGATATCTCCCGGGGATTCCGCGACAGCTACGGAAACAGCGTGCGCGTACTTATTGGAATTACCTACAACGAAATTTTCAAAGTTGAATCTCGGGTTGAAGAGCTTCTCCTGATTGAGCTGGCTCTTCATGCGTGAAGTGTCGATCTTAGGGACTTCGTACTCTTTCTCGGGTTTGATAACTACCCTGTAAGGCTTGTCGGTACTGCTGTTGATGGCATTCTCTATCTGTATGAGATAGTGATCGTTTATATGCGTGATAAGAGAGGCCTGGTTAGGCCACGCAAGATAAATAATACCGGCGTCTTCCTCTATGTGATGCATCTTCAGAGGAGCCAGCCAGGTAGTATAACTCAGATTCGTATTAGTGTCCTTAAGAAAATTGAGGGTCGTCCCCCATATCTTGTTCTTATCCAAAGTTATCTCCAATCAATTTGTGAACACATTTTACATAAAGTTTTCCACATATGCAATTGATAGGAATGCAATAAAATTGAACCTCTCCGGCGCTGCAAAAAATAAGTTATCCACATATTGTTGATAAAGTTGTTAATAATTAAATGCTTACACTACATATTGTGTATAACCCGATTTTTGGGAAGATTGTATTAAATTTAGACAATATAAATAACCCTGTCTGTGAAAAAGCTTTCCTTGACTTTTACAATACCTTAAACTACAATATTTTGGTCTATGTGCTCATGGAATTCAGAGAGCACGCATTTTTACAAACTATACCTATATAAATAAGTAAGGAGAATGAAATGAAAAGGACTTATCAGCCAAAGAAAAGGCAGAGACTCAAGGAACACGGATTCCGCAAGAGAATGGCTACAGCCAACGGACGCAAGGTACTCAAGAGAAGAAGAGCAAGAGGTAGAAAGTCCCTCACAGCTTAATTCATTTATGGTGTTTGAATGAGAGACCGCAGCGAATCCACACTACGCAGACAAAGGGATTTCTCCCGTGTATATAACAGGGGCAAGTCCAGAGGAAGCAAATACGTGGTCGTCCTCTACAGAGAGAACAGACTCGGCTATACGAGAACGGCATTTGTAGCGAGCAAAAAAGTGGGAAATTCTGTGGAACGCAACAGGGCGAGGAGACTCATGAGAGAGGCCTTCCGCTCGTTCGCGGATCAGGTGGCTGCCGGCTACGACATAGTATACGTGGCCCGCAATACCATCGCCGGACAGAAGGAATACGAAGTCGAAAAGAGCATGAAGGCCGCGATGAAGAGCTGCGGACTCCTTGATAAACACTGATGAAAAAGAAGAACCTTATTCAGAAACTATTGATAATCATGGTCAGGGCCTACCAGATCGGGATATCACCGTATATCGGCGCGCACTGCAGATACACACCTACATGCAGCGCATATTTCATAGAAGCAGTCGAGAAGTACGGTGCTATCAAGGGAAGCTGGCTGGGTATCCGCAGGATACTCAGATGCCATCCGGGCCGCCCGGGCGGCTGGGACCCCGTACCATAAGAACGGAGAAGTAAATGGGAATAGTAGCAGTACCTATCGGATACCTTCTGACGTTTATTTATAAATTAGTAGGTAATTACGGGATAGCACTCATCATCCTCACCTTCATCGTTAAGCTTGCGCTCTACCCTCTCTATGCGAAGCAGATCAAGTCGACTGCCAACATGTCGGAGATGTCCGAGAAGTCGCAGGAGCTCCAGCGCAGATATGCTAACGATAAGGAGAAGCTGAACGAGGAGATGCAGAAGCTGTATGCCGAGAGCGGGTTCAACCCGATGAGCGGCTGCCTCCCGATGCTCATCCAGTTCCCTATCATCATGGGACTGTTTGCGCTCCTGAGAAATCCTATGAAATACATGAAGGATCCGATCATGTGGTTCGCCAACCACGAATCGTTCCTGTGGATCAAGGACCTCGCACAGCCTGATCCATGGATACTGCCTATACTCGCCGGAGTAGCGACCTTCTTTGCATTCAGCATGAACGATGCCATGATGCAGCAGCCGGGAGCAAGCGCCGGACAGAGCAAGGCAATGAACGCGATCATGAAGTACTTCTTCCCTCTGAGCATACTCTGGCTCGCAAGATCCTATCCGGCAGGCCTCGCTATCTACTGGGCCGGCGGTCAGTTCATGCAGATATTCTTTAATATCAGGATCAACCAGATAAAGAAGGATATGAACAAGGAAAAGGAGCACAAGAAGCTCGTGGAGAGAGCCGAGAAAGAGCTCGCCAGGAAGAAGAGAGCAAGAATGAAAGGAAGTTACCAATAAATGAGATCTTCAGAGAAATGGGGAGTCGATGTTGAGACTGCTGTAGATCTCGCGCTCAAGAAACTCAAACTTGATAGAGAAGACGCAGAGATCGAGGTACTCGAAGAATCATCGAACGGATTCCTCGGAATAGGCTCCAAGCTGGCAAGAGTAAGAGTTACAGCCAGGGAAGATGCGGAGCCTCAGGTAAAGGAAAAAGCAACATTTGACGATATAGATGCTATACTCGCAGGACTGCCTGAGAATTCCGCGCAGCAGCTGCCGGATGAAGTCAGAGCGGACTACGACAAGTTCGAAGCAGAAGAAAGAGAAGACGCAAAGGCAAGAGAGAAAGCTCACAGGAAGGAGAAGAGCCGCGGCAGGAGCAAGAAGAAATACAGCCTCTCACTCGAGGACACTATGCTCTATGAGGTAAAGAAGCTCGATCCGATCGAGGATCATCCTGTAGAGATCTTCCTCAGAGACCTTGCGGATCAGATGGGTATAGACCTTGACTTCAGCGTCAGGGCAAACGACGAGCTGGTATTCGTCGAGATCACGGGAAGGGATACAGGGACTATCATCGGCAAGAGAGGTTCGACTCTCGATGCAGTACAGTGCCTCGCAAGCTATGTGGTCAACAAGGAATCCGGTAAGTACATCAGAGTCATACTCGACGCTGAGAACTACAGATCCAAGAGAGAGACCACTCTGGTCAATCTCGCGAACCGCCTCGCGGGCAAGGTAGAGAGGACAGGCAGACCTGTCACGCTCGAGCCGATGAACCCGTACGAGCGCAAGGTGATTCACTGCACGCTCCAGAGCCATCCTGATGTCAGGACCAGGAGCGAGGGCAAGGATCCGTACCGCAAAGTCGTCATCGAAACGAAATAGAGACAAAACCCGAAATAAAAAAAGTACCGACTCCGTCAAAAGAGCCGGTATTTTTTATGTCATCCTGAGCGAAGCGAGGGATCTCATCGAATGAGATTCTTCGTCACTGCGTTCCTCAGAATGACAGTATTGAAGTCATGCCGAATTCCATTTACAAATGTCATCCTGAACGAAGTGAAGGATCTCATTCATATCCTTATTAGAGTGCAGCAGCTGCTATAGATGTCAATATTTGTCCACCCTGGTCACTGTGCCGTCTTCGATGCGGAAGAGAGTGCCGCCGCGGAGTGCGCTTATGACTTCTTTATTGAGCTCAGCCGAGGTGATGAAGAGCTGTACATCATCGATCTCGCTGACGAGGAATCTCTGTCTGTCGAGGTCGAGCTCCGAGAGCACGTCATCGAGCAGGAGGACAGGCGGCTCGTCGAGCATCTGCCTGGCTATCCTGATCTCCGCGAGCTTGAGCGAGAGCGCGATCGTTCGCTGCTGGCCCTGAGAGCCGTACTTCTTGGCATCCTTGCCGTTGATATAGAATTCGATGTCGTCGCGATGCGGCCCGAGGCCCGCATATCCGTTGTAAATATCCCTGTCCCTGTGATGATAGATCTGGCTGTAGAGAATGTCGCGGCCCTCCGTCCCCGTCACGAAGTCACAGGAAGTCTTGTACTCTATCTTCAATTCTTCCCTGCCGCCCGAGATCTTGTTCATGATCTCACCGGCTTCATCGCTCAGCATCTCCACGAAGTCCCTGCGGAAGCGGATGATCTCATAACCCGTATCGGCCAGCTGGCGGTCGTAGATGTCCATCATCTCCTCGTTGTACCTGCGGCTGTTGTCATACGGGCTCTTCTCCTGTGAAGCGCCCTGCTCCAGCTGGTTCAGGCTGAGATTGTCCGCCCGGCTGAAGGTCTTCTTCCTTATATTAAAGTAACCCTTGAGAAGCGCGTTCTTCTCCCGGAGGGACTCGTTATATCTCTTGAACAGATCATAGTATCTCGGTCTCATCTGGGAGAGCTCGCGGTTGATGAAGTTGCGCCGCCTCTCAGGGCTGTCCTTTATGATGCGCAGATCGTCCGGTGAGAATATGATGACCACCACGTTATTAAGAAGCTCGGTCGTCTTTCTGATGACCTTGCCGTCCTTTGTGATCATCTTCCTGCCGTCGGAGCGAAGCGAGATGTTGATATTCTTTTCTATGCCCTCGCTCGTAATGTCCGTGCTGACCCGCCCCGACTTCTCGCCGAACCTGATGAGATCCGCCGAATTTGAAGTCCTGAAAGACTTCGCGAACGCTGTCAGATAGATCGCCTCGATGAGATTGGTCTTGCCCTGAGCATTTTCGCCGACGATGATATTGCGGCTCTTGTCGAAATCGAGCTCGAGATTCTTATAATTCCTGAAATTCTCCAGAATGATGCTGTCGATATTCATATTTACATTCTATCGGAGGAGCTCAGCCTCCGGATTAATGTTTACGTTACCGGCGGAGCTTGCTGGCAAAGGTCAATTCTACGCCCTTACGGCAACGACGTATATTCTTAGGAAACATTATAACGTAATATGGTATAATGTTTCCAACTAATACTTGTTTTATAATGCGGAGAATGACTATGAACAACAAAAGAGGCGGAGCCGGAGCTATAGTATTACTGGTGCTGTTCCTGATGCTCGCTTCCGCGGTCGGCGGAGCGTATGCATACCGTGTGCTCGACGGCAAGGCGGCCAAGAACGATGCACTCAAGGCGGTAGAGGATGTGGATATCTCGGATTATGACACTCCCGAGCAGACCATCATCCAGGGCTATATAGACGATACGACCAAGGATCTCGAGTCGGCCAAGACGCGCAAGGAAGTCTACGACATCATCAGCGACTTCATCACCGACGTTGAAAGAGTCCAGACCAAGAAGGACAAGGAGTTGGAGCAGGCTCTCAAGGAAGCCGAAGAGGCCAAGAGGAATGCGAACCGCAGCAACGACTCAAATAATACGGACAGCTATGATGACTCTGACAGCTCAGGCAGTTCGAACAGCTCTAACAGCTCGAATAATTCCGGTAATTCCGGCAGCACGGGCAGTTCGGGAAGCAGCGACGGCGGCTACAAGAGCAATAATCTGAGCGGAGGCGAATCAGATTCAGACGACGGCAAGGACGGTTTCCTGGGAAGTCTCCTGGGAGGTCTGGCAAGCGGCTCTTCCGGTAACTAGGCGGGAGGTGGCCTGATGAGAATGAGAAAGAAATGCCTGACAGCGCTTCTGCTGATGCTTGCGCTATGCGCGGCGGTATCCCTGTGCGCGTGTAAAAAAGGCGATTCCGGGCCGCAGACCCTGGAGGATTTCGCAAAGAATAACGAGGAGATCCAGGAGAGCATCGACAGCGCGGCTACTGATTCGAATGTGGTGGTCGAGATCAATGGCAACGAGATAATCTATACCTTCGACCTGGCCAAAATGGAAGAGTACACCGAGGATCTCGTCCACAACGAGCAGGTTGTGGAGAATCTGAATAGTGCTCTCGACCAGAGCGCTTCTACCTTCGAAGGCATCGCCAGATCGGTCCAGGAAGCGACCGGGATAGAAGGCATAAGCACTACAGTGAAGTATGTGTACGGCGATGAGGAGATCGCGAGCCAGACATTCGAACCTTCAGAGGCGGATGCTGATAATGGCAGTGATTCTGACAAGGACTCTGACGATAAAGCTGAAGATAATGAAGAATAATAAAATAGTTTCCTACATGCAGGTCAAAGGAGCGCCATACAGCGCTCTTTTATAGCGCTCAAAGTATAAAATGGTAAAAACATGGTAATTATTGACAAATGGTAATATTATGGTTATAATATGGTAACGAAGAGATGGGAGGTGTGCTATGAAGATCGAAGACCTCATTGAGAGGAAGAAGGAACTCGGATACACCAACAAAATGCTTTCCGAGATGTCGGGAGTGCCGATCGGCACAGTAAATAAGATATTCAGCGGCAATATCGGCAGGCCGAGGTTCAATACACTTCAGAGCCTGCAGTGCGTGCTCTTCCCGGAAATGCACAGCGCGAAGGAAGCAGCTCTCAATAAGAGGATCGTAGAAAATCTGATGCTCGACTATGCAGATCGCGTGTCAGAGAACAGTGCTCTGTCAGAATACAACGCTGAGATCCCTAAGGAAGAGCGTGAGCATTCTTATGAGAGATTGTTAGCATGGAAGGAACAGGGAGAGTTCACGGTTGACGATTGGATACATCTTCCGGATGGATCGATGATGGAGCTGATCAATGGAGTGCTGTATGACAGAAATACTCCGACTACGAAGCATCAATTCATAGCTACAAGGCTGTCTTCTGAGCTGGACAGAGAGATAGAAGAAAAAAATGAAGGACACTGCCTTGTGCTTACTGCACCTACCAGCGTCCAGCCGGACAAGGATGATGATAAGAACGGCTTTATTCCGGACGTCCTCATCGTATGCGATAGAGAGAAATACGAAGGGGGAGAGATCATCATCGGCGCTCCGGACTTCGTAGCTGAGATACTGTCACCAACGACAGCAAAGTATGATACAAACAAAAAGTTCAATAAGTACTGGCAGGCAGGAGTGCGTGAGTACTGGATAATCGATCCGGTTGAAGAAGAAGTCCAGGTGTATCAGTTCGAAAAGAGAGTGCCGCCGGTGATCTACAGCTTCGAGGATCGGATACCGCTGGGTATCTCGGAGGGCGAGATCATTGTCGATTTCAAGCGGATCTCAGACCGGATGAAGCGATATTTTTCGATTTAAGGGATTTTTTCGAAAATACAATATATTGTGCATTTACTTGCAAAAAAACCGCTTATATGGTAAAATTCGGGCGTAAAATCAATGGGATGCAATGCCCGTTTTTTAATGCAAGTCAGTGTTTGCAAGGGGTATAGAGATCAGAGATCCTTTTGGACTTTGATCAACAAAAATAGAGATTTATTGTCATCCTGAGCGAAGCAATGAATGAGAGTAATGTCATCCTGAACGAAGTGAAGGATCTCAACGAGTAATAGTAAGGAAGAAAGAAAAGAGGACAAATCATAATGGCCCAAAAACAGGAATACGGCGCAAGTCAGATAGAGGTCCTGGAAGGTCTCAAACCGGTCAGATTAAGACCGGGCATGTACATCGGCAGCACGGGGCCTGCCGGACTCCACCATCTCGTATACGAGATCGTGGATACCTCGGTCGACGAAGCGCTTGCCGGCTTCTGCAAGAACATCACAGTCACGATAGAGCCGGACAATTCGATAACAGTAGCGGATGACGGACGTGGTATGCCGGTGGATATCCATCCTAAGATGGGCATCCCGGCTGTCGAAGTCATCCATACACAGCTCCATGCCGGCGGTAAGTTCGGCGGCGGAGGATACAAGGTATCCGGTGGACTGCACGGAGTAGGTGCGTCCGTCGTTAACGCGCTCTCGACTCACATGATCGTTCAGGTCAGGCGCGACAACAAGGTCTACGAGCAGGAGTACTTCAAGGGCGAGCGCTCGACAGAGCTCAAGGTGGTCGATGAGTACAAGACAGGCAAGACGGGTTCCAAGACCCAGTTCTGGCCGGACCCTGAGATCTTTGACGAGACTGTATACGACTACGGCACGCTCCAGAAGAGGCTTCGCGAGATGGCCTTCCTCAACAAAGGTCTCTCGATCGACCTCATCGACAGGAGGGTCAGCCCGCAGACCAAGGATCACTTCTGCTACGAGGGCGGCATCAAGGAGTTCGTAGCCTACCTTAATCAGAACAAGGACCCTATCAACCCGACCATCTTCTACTACGAGGCCGAGAAGAAGGGTTACTCCGTCGAGGTGGCGCTCCAGTACACAGACCGCTACAGCGAGAACATCGTCTCCTTCGCCAACAACATCCATACGAACGAAGGAGGTTTCCACGAGGTCGGCTTCAAATCGTCGCTCACAAGGACGATCAACGACTACGCCAAGAAGAACAAGTTCATCAAGGAGAACGAAGACGCGCTCCAGGGAGATGACGTCAGAGAAGGCCTCACTGCAGTCGTGTCAGTCAAGCTGGCCAACCCGCAGTTCGAGGGTCAGACCAAGGCCAAGCTCGGAAATGCCGAGGTCAAGGGCTTCGTCGAGACCAATACGGCGGAGCAGCTGACATACTTTCTCGAGGAGAATCCGAAGCAGGCCAAGATCATCATCGATAAGTGTCTCAAGGCGCAGAGAGCCAGAGAGGCAGCGCGCAAGGCCAGAGAGATCACGCGCAAGACTTCGGTGCTCGAGACGACATCACTTCCGGGCAAGCTAGCGGACTGCTCAGAGAAGGACCCGGCGCTCAGCGAGATATTCCTCGTAGAGGGTGACTCCGCAGGCGGTTCGGCCAAGCAGGGACGCGATAGGAAGCGTCAGGCTGTGCTGCCGCTCAGGGGCAAGATCCTCAACGTTGAGAAGGCACGTCTCGACAGAGTGCTCAGCTCAGATGAGATCAAGAACATGATCACCGCATTCGGCTGTAATGTCGGTAATGAGTTCGACCTCGACAAGCTCAGATACCACAAGATCATCATCATGACTGATGCGGATGTCGACGGAGCGCACATCAGGACGCTTCTGCTGACATTCTTCTTCAGATACATGACGCCGCTGATCGAGAACGGCTACGTGTATGCGGCTCAGCCGCCGCTCTTCAGGGTCAAGCAGGGAAAGCAGATCTGGTACACCTACTCAGATGCCGAGCAGGACAAGCTCCTCGCAGAGCTCAAGAGCAAGGGCAGCAATAACAAGATCGAGATCCAGAGATACAAGGGCCTCGGAGAGATGGACTTCAACCAGCTCTGGGAGACGACCATGGACTACGACCACAGGACCCTGATCAGGATCACGATGGACGATGCGGTCGCGGCTGACGAGATCTTTACAACCCTCATGGGCGACAAGGTCCCGCCGCGCAAGGCATTCATCGAAGAGAACGCGCGCTACGTAAAGAATTTGGATATTTAATTGTTTATGCCGGCGGCGCTGTATACACAGCACTAGACTGTGGAGGAGCCGCTAGGAATTGCACGACGAGGCCGCAGGCGATTGGGTAAGAACCGGTCGTCGCAAGCGAAGCGTCAGACTAGGTTCTCCAAGAGGCAAGGTCGAGCGAGTAGCAATTCCCGGCGAGGGAGCCCGTCGAGGGATGGGTATACAGCGCCGCCGGAAAAGAAGGAAACGAAATGGCAGATTTACTCGACAACAGCACAATAATCGAGCACGAGATATACGACGAGATGAAGAACTCGTATATCGACTACGCGATGAGCGTAATCGTCGGACGTGCTCTCCCGGTCGTGCGCGACGGACTCAAGCCGGTCCACAGGAGGATCCTGTACGGCATGCATTCCCTCGGCATCACACCGGACAAACCGCACAAGAAATCGGCGCGTATCGTCGGTGAGGTAATGGGTAAGTACCACCCTCACGGCGACTCATCCATCTACGACGCGATGGTCAAGATGGCCCAGGATTTCTCGACACGCTATCCGCTCGTCGACGGGCACGGCAACTTCGGTTCGGTCGACGGAGACGGAGCCGCGGCTTCGAGATATACCGAGGCCAGGATGTCACCGTTCTCGCTTCAGATGGTCAGAGACATCGAGAAGGACACCGTCGATTTCATGGACAACTACGACGGCGAGGAGCAGGAGCCTGAGGTCCTCCCATCGAGAGTGCCTAACCTCCTGATCAACGGTTCGAACGGAATCGCGGTCGGCATGGCCACCTCGATCCCGCCTCACAATCTCGGCGAGACCATCGATGCATGCGTCAAGATGATCGACGAGCCGGACTGCGAGATCGACGACCTCATCAAGATCATCAAGGGACCGGACTTCCCGACCGGAGCGATGATCCTCGGCAAGAGCGCCGCGAGAGAGGCGTACCGCACTGGCCAGGGCAAGGTAAATGTCAGGTCCGTGTGCGAGATCGAAGAGGACAAGCGCGGGCGCATGCGAATCATCGTCAGTGAGATCCCGTTTCAGGTCAACAAAGCCAGGCTCATCGAGTCGATGGCCGATCTCGTCAGAGACAAGAAGATCGAAGGCGTGTCCGCTATCAGGGACGAGTCCAACCGCGAAGGCACGAGGATAGTCATCGAGCTCAAGAGAGATACGAATCCTAACGTCATCCTCAACAGGCTATACAAGCACACAGCTCTACAGACTTCGTTCAGCATGATCATGCTGGCTCTGGTCGACGGCGAGCCTAAGATACTCAACCTCAAGCAGATACTCGAGGAGTACCTCAAGCATCAGAAGATAGTCGTCACGAGAAGGACGAGGTTCGACCTGGCGAAGGCGGAGGCGAGAGCTCACATACTGGAAGGTCTCATCATCGCCCTCGACAACATCGATGAGGTCATCGCGACGATCCGCTCGGCTTACAACGACGCCAAGGAAAAGCTGATGCTGAAGTTCGGCCTTTCGGAGATCCAGGCGCAGGCGATACTCGACATGAGGCTCGCCAAGCTGCAGGGACTCGAAAGAGAGAAGATCCAGGCGGAGTATGAAGAGCTGCAGAAGAAGATAGCATACTACAAGAGCCTGCTCGCTGACGAGCACAAGCTCATGGGAGTCATCAAGGACGAGCTTCTCGAGATCAAGGACAAGTGGAGCGATCCGCGCCGCACCAAGATCGTGGCGGATGAGGGCGAACTCGATGAAGAGGCTCTGATAGATGAAGAGGACGTTGCTATCACGCTGACGCACCTCGGTTACGTCAAGAGAGTGCCGGCCGACACCTACAAGGCGCAGCGCCGCGGAGGCAAGGGCATAGTCGGACTCACGACGAGAGAGAGCGACTTCGTGCGCGACCTCATCATAACGAGCACTCACGACTACCTCATGTTCTTCACCGACATGGGACGCGTCTACAAGATCAAGGCTTACGAGATACCGGAAGCATCGCGGACGGCTAAGGGTACGCCTGTCATCAACTTCCTCAACCTCAACAGCACAGAGCGCGTCACGGCGATGATCCCGATCAGGGAGTTCAGAGAGAACGAATGCCTCGTGATGGTGACCAAGCAGGGTACGATCAAGAAGACGCCTCTGTCCGAGTTCGACACGAACCGCAAGACCGGTCTGATCGCGATCACGCTCAAGGAAGGCGACAAGCTGATCTCCGTCGCGCAGGCTAACGGAGACGAGAACGTGCTCGTAGTCACCAAGCAGGGCAAGGCGATCGCTTTCTCCGAGAAGGACGTGAGGCCGATGGGCAGGAACGCCGGCGGAGTCAGAGCGATACTGCTCGAGAACGATGACGAGGTCGTATCGATGGAACTGGATATCGACCAGACCCGCAAGATGCTCGTCATCACAGAGAACGGCTTCGGCAAGAGGACGCCGCTCGGCGAGTACAGGCTCCAGGCGCGTGGAGGCAAGGGCGTAGCTACTTACGACAAGACCAAGTTCTCCAAGACCGGAGTGCTCGTCGGAGCGACCATCGTGAGCGAGGATGACGAGGTGATGGTGATCAATTCCAACGGAGTCATCATCAGGATCCGCGCCAGCGAGGTCAGCACCTCCGGCAGAACGACCCAGGGCGTCAAGATCATGAAGGTCGACAAGGGCAACAGCATCGTAGCCCTGGCCAAGGTGGTGGACGTGGACGCAGACGAAAAGAAGAGTCAGGCTGCAGAGAGCGAGAGCTCTGAAGCCGGTGCTGACGGCAGCGATCAAACGACACAGGAATAGCGGAATTGATCAGATGCCGCAGGCCTAACGACGAACAAATGACATCGGTCTAGCGATCTGGAGGACATGGTCAGGACCGAAGAAGGTCAAGATCAAATAGGCTTTGATCCGGGAACGGAGATGGTAATTTGGACAGGGTGCAGTTCACAGTGAATGAACTGCTGCCCTGTCCATTTTTCATAATGAAACAGGCACTGAAACTTGTTTTTAAAGTGTAATATAAACAAGTTGTTGAACTTGTTTTTAAAGTGTGATATAAACAAGTTCAGGAGAGACCAATGTTTGACAATAAGTATAGAATCGCAGAGGACATCTCTCTTCTGCGTGGGATCATGAATATGACGCAGGAGGAGCTTGCAAAAGAGCTTGACGTTTCGATCGTGTCTTTAAACAAATGGGAGGCCGGTGGAAACAATATTTCGTCTGAGAACCTTGAGAACTTCTACGCGTATGCGTATTCAAAGGGAATAAACATCAATGCTATTAAAGAGCAGTTCCTTCTGGAGGAAAAAGAGAAAAACTGTGTAATGCTTTTTCATGGCGCAAAGAACAGGCTTGAAGGAGAGATCAGTGTAGAAATCTCAAGAGATACCAACGACTTTGGAAGGGGATTCTACATGGGAGAGTCATTTCGACAGGCGGCGCTCTTCGTTTCTAATTACACCAATTCCAGTGTGTATGCATTGAAGTTTGATCCCACAGGGTTAAAGAAAGCGGAATATAAGGTAGACAGGGAATGGCTCCTTGCCGTAGCAGCTCATAGAGGAAGGCTCAATAACAGAGCTGCAAAGGAACTGATAGACAGGATCAAAAGCAAGACAACAGAAATCGATTACATTATTGCGCCTATTGCGGATAACAGAATGTTTCAGATCATAGACGCTTTTATTGACGGCGAAATAACTGATGAGCAATGCACACATGCTCTTGCAGCGACAAATCTTGGAAAACAGTATGTCGCGAAAACGAAAAAAGCGGTCAGCAGGATAGAGGTTCTGGAAAGACAGTATCTTTGTGCAGATGAAAGGACAAGTTACAGAACAAGCAGAAATGATGAACTGGCTGCAGCTGACAACAAAGTCAGGGCTGCCAGGATCAAATACAGAGGAAAAGGTAAATACATCGACGAACTGCTATGAGAGAGATGGATAGAGACGGAAGGATGCTCTGTGATATACAGGGCAAGATATTTGAAAGCTCGGTGGAGAGCTATGACACCAGCTCTCAGGTATTTATACGCAGATTCATGCTTTCAGAGCTGGCGGAGAGAATGGACAGGCCCGGGTTCATGGACAGACCGTTCAACGACAACGATGCATTTGCCGAGATAGATGAGGAATACGGAGCCAGCGCATACGGAACAGGAAAGTATCCACCGGAGATAATGTACTGGATAGGTTATATTTACAGATACTGGGCGTACACATACGATGTCTCAAGCAGACGAGTATACCGCGTAGTCAAGCCATCAGAACTGTATGACCTGTATCTTGCTTATCACAGCTTAGATCCTCTCAATGCGATACAGCGCATACGCGAAGCAAAAGGGATGAGTCCGGATGGATCATATTCGATAGAGGAAGGTGTTAGGATACTAAGGGAGATACGCGAGTCCGGGGAGAAGTACGGCAAATAGTCTTTAATGAAAAAGGCGGTGATCCGGTGAAGGCCGGAAAGCCGCCTGTTAGATTGCTTTTCACTTGTGAGTGTGGATGTGGGCGGAAGCTGATCCAAACTATTCTCCGTAGCCGTTAGGGTTTTGGCTCTGCCAGTTCCAGGCGTCGCGGCAGATCTCATCGATGCCGCGGCTCGCTTTCCAGCCGAGCACTCTTGCGGCCTTATCCGCATCAGCCCAGCTGTCCTGGACATCGCCGGCCCTGCGCGGCCCTACCTTGTAGGCCACATCATGACCGCAGGCCTTGCCGAAGGCTTTGACCATCTCGAGTACGCTGTACGGGGTACCCGTACCGAGGTTGAAAACCTCGACGCCGCTGTGAGCGGCAGCGTACTCGGCTGCCTTCACGTGGCCTTCCGCCAGATCCATCACGTGTATGTAGTCTCTGCGGCAGGTGCCGTCCGGGGTATCGTAGTCGTCGCCGAACACGGTGAGGCACTCCCTCCTGCCGACCGCGACCTGCGAGATATAAGGCATCAGATTGTTAGGGATGCCCTGCGGAACCTCGCCGATCAGGCCGCTCTCATGGGCACCGACCGGATTGAAATACCTGAGCAGGACGACCGAGAGAGGGGCTTTCCAGTCGCATGGACCGTGAGATCCTTCGCTGCGCTCAGGATGACATGATGCCTTGCTGGCCGCCGCCGCGTCAGTCAGCATCTGCTCCTGCATCCACTTGGTCCAGCCGTACGGATTGGTGCACATGCCTTTAGGAGCGTCCTCCGTGAACGGAGGCACATTGTCCTCGCCGTAGACCGTCGCCGAACTCGAGAACACGATGCCCGTCAGTCCGAGCTCGCGCATGCACTCGAGCAGCGTGAGAGTCGTATCGATATTGTTTCTGTAGTACTCGACCGGCATCTCGACCGATTCACCCACAGCCTTGAGCCCCGCGAAGTGGATGATGCAGTCAGGCATCTCGGCCCTGAGTATCTCCATCGTCTTAGACTTGTCCGCGACATCGGCTACATAGAGCTTCACAGGCTTTCCCGTGATCTTCTCTACCCTGCGAATGGCTTCAGGCGAACTGTTGTAGTAGTTGTCCACGACTGCGACCTCATGGCCCGCATCGAGCATCGCGACCGCGGTGTGCGATCCTATATATCCGGCCCCGCCGGTAAGCAGCATCTTCACTTCCGATACCTCCTCTGCTGACTATTATTGCTATCCCATTAATAATAACAGATTACAGGACAATTAAACATATGGAACTGTGTTATACTATTGTAGCCAGATCCGAGGATCAGTAGAAATGGCTACAATTTGGAGACGGTCCAGGACGGAAAAATGTAGCCAAATCCTAGAATCAGTAAAAACGGCTACAATCCAGGCTCTTTGGAATCAAAAGAAGGAGATTGATCATATGAGATTCGTAATTCAGAGGGTAGCTCATGCGTCGGTCGCGGTCGACGGCGAAGTGATAGGAAAGATCGGGCGCGGATACATGGTGCTGATCGGGGTCTGCGAGGCTGATGACGAAGCCGTCGCGGACAAGATGGTGGACAAGATGATAAAGCTGCGCATCAACGAGGATGCGGAGGGCAAGACGAACCTGTCGCTAGCCGATGTGGACGGCGGTCTGCTTCTCATATCGCAGTTCACCCTATACGCCAACTGTAAAAAAGGAAACCGGCCTTCATTCATAGAAGCCGGTTCGCCTGATCATGCAAATGCCATATATGAATATATCATCGAAAAGTGCCGCGAGCGCGTGCCTGTGGTGGAGAAGGGATCCTTCGGCGCCGAGATGAAGGTGGAACTTCTGAACGACGGACCGTTCACGATCCTCCTGGACTCCGATACGCTATAACAGCGCTGATCTGATCGTCGCTTCGATCTGCTGCTGAGCTTCCTTCTGCTCGTGCTTGTCGAGCTTCTCGATATGTACGAGCGGATGGATGGTGACCTTGATGTGGCAAGGCTGGTATGTGCCCTTCTCCTCGAAGAGCTGATAGCTGCCGTCGACAGTCACAGGCAGGATAGGAACCTTGGCCTTCTCGGCGAACTTGAACGCCCCCGCCTTGAATTCTCCCATCTCATGACCCTTGGAGCGGTGGCCCTCAGGGAAGATGACCAGGTTGAAGCCCTGATCGAGCAGAGACCTGGCCTCGCCGAGAGCACGTACGGCTTCTTTAGGATTGTCCCTTACGAGGAATATGGAGCGCGTGAATATTATGGCATCGCGCAGTATGCCGTACTTGCGCCACTCCTCCTTGGCGACATAGCCGAGCTGGAAACGGTCCTTGGCGATCCAGAGCGTGGCCGGGATGTCCGCGAAACCCTGGTGGTTGCTGTAGATCATGAAAGGACCGGACTCCGGAAGATTCTCATAACCCATGACCTCGTAAGTGATGTTGAGCTTCTTAGAAGTATTCTCGACCCAGCGCTTCTGGCCCTTGCGGATCAGCTCGCGCTCGCCTTCGAGATCGCCCTTCTCACGTGCTTCCATGATCTCAGGACCAAGACTCGTGAACCTCTTTGTTTCGATGTATCCCAGTATAAAACGATAACCGGTAGTGAATGGATTCATAGCGATCCTCCTCGATGCTGCGTTTGTGATTCGCTGTAATTTTAGCACAGATGGGCGGGTAATTGTAAAATGGGTGAATAATTGTAAAAATGCAGATTCGCAGGCGAGCTGAAGGTGTTCCCGGGGACGGCGAAGACCGGCTGTTCGCTGACCTGTAACTAATATACTTGTAAATACAAGTGAATCGTTCTAACATTACGGCAATACATGTCATCCTGAGCGCAGCGAAGGATCTCATCGTAGGAGATTCTTCGTCACTACGTTCCTCAGAATGACAGTGAAGATGTCATCCTGAGCGCAGCGAAGCATCTCACTGACCCGTTCGGGAGATATCAGAAACAGTAAGAAACAAAGCAATACTCAAAAAGTAGCAGGAGGTAATCAAAATGGCTAACAAATACGCAGGCACACAGACTGAGAAGAACCTCGAGGCGGCTTTCGCCGGAGAGTCTCAGGCAAGGAACAAGTACACCTATTTCGCTTCCAAGGCCAAGAAGGAAGGCTTCGAGCAGATCGCAGCGCTCTTCCTCAAGACAGCGGACAACGAGAAGGAGCATGCAAAGATGTGGTTCAAGGAACTCGAGGGCATCGGCGACACGGCGGCCAATCTCGCGGCTGCGGCGGAAGGCGAGAACTACGAGTGGACCGACATGTACGAGGGCTTCGCGAAGACAGCTGAGGAGGAAGGCTTCAAGGCGCTGGCAGCGAAGTTCCGCATGGTAGCGGAGATCGAGAAGCATCACGAGGAGCGTTACCGCGCACTTCTCCATAACGTGGAGGCGCAGGAGGTATTCGCCAAGAGCGAGGTCAAGGTATGGGAGTGCCGCAACTGCGGACACATCGTCGTAGGCACGAATGCACCGCAGGTCTGCCCGGTCTGCGCACATCCGCAGGCATACTTCGAAGTGCATGAGGAGAATTATTAAAGGGAATAGTCAGGGACTGCATTCGGGGCAGATCCGGATAATAGACGCAGGGAGCTCCAAACAAGCGGGCTTGATGGAGCTTCGCTCCTGGCTGAAAACAGAATACGCATGAAAACAATTGCAGATCCGGTCGTAAGCATTTGCGGCTGGATCTTTTTTTACAGTGGCTTGAGATACTGCATTAACAAGTTTAAAAGTAAGCGGTAAATAGCACGTACCTACCATATGGATGCATAATGGGCAATAATGGGTAAAAATGTGTCAGCACATTTTTATCCTTTTTTCAATGGAGGTACCGGAATGAATGAGATAGCAAAAATGACTAAGATCCGAGCATGGGCAGATCAGGTCGAGGAGTGGAGGCGAAGCGGACTAACGCAGGCAGCATGGGCAAGATCACACGGTATGACTCGAGATACTTTTAAATACCGAAAACGACAAGTGGAAGAATATGCGCTATCCATTATGAAAGGCGAAAGACAAATCGTGTCAAATATCTCTCTCGATCATGAAGAAGAAGCATCTCAGATGATCCAGGAGGATATAGTTTCTTACCCGGAGGAGTGCAATACACATCAGTTGGTTCAATTGCCTCTTTTCGCACAATCAGATGACCAGGATAATTCGCCTGGATATACGATCGAAATATGTCTGTCCACATGCACAATACATGCCACGAATGAGGCGTCGGAATATCTGCTTAGAGCTATTCTAAAGGAGCTTCGTTATGCTTAAAGATTTGGATACAACGAAATACAAGGCCGTGTACTTGGTGACAGGTTACACCGACCTCCGCATGGGAGTGGATGGATTGGCAGGGATCATAAAGCATCAGTACGGATTGGATCCTTTTGATGCAGACACACTGTTTCTTTTCTGCGGCAGAAAGCCGGATAGAATAAAAGGTCTGCTCTGGGAAGGCGATGGCTTTTTACTGTTATACAAGAGGCTTGAGGATGGCAAATACCAATGGCCGCGGAATGCATCAGAGGTCATGAGCATGTCGCCACGACAATACAAATGGCTGATGGAAGGTTTGTCTATACATCAGAAACGCTACGTTAAAGACGTAGCCGCAAAGGAGATCCTCTAAGCTGTAAAGAGGCCTGAAAGCATTGAAAGAACTGGAGTTTTTGCTTTCAGGTCTTTTTTTGCTGCATGAAAAATGCTACAATTTTTGTATGAAGGCCGCACAATTCACAAGAGAACAACTCAATAACATGGACAAAGAGCAGCTGGTCGAGGCAGTTCTGGAAGCACAGCTCAGGAACGATCTTCTAAGTGGCGAATTGAACCACGCAAAAGCTATACTGTTCGGACGCCGCAGCGAGAAGATGTCGACCGGAGCCGAGAACGAACAGCTCATATTTGAGTTCAACGAAGTGGAATGCTATGCATCTGAGCCTGAAGCCGAAGAAGTAAAGGAGATCAAAGTCGGCGGGCACACCCGCAGAGTGAAGGCCAAAGGCAAGAAAGATCTTGACCTGTCGAAGCTCCCGAAGCGCGTCGAGCCTCCATGCACGATCAGCGAAGAAAAACTGAAAGAGATCTTTCCGGAAGGCTGGAAGGAACTTCCTGATGAGATACATAAGCATGTTGAGTATGAGCCTGCAAAATACATATATGTTGAGCAGGCTGTCAAAGTGTATGCCAGCAAGCGCGGTGACAGGATCATAAGAGCTGATCATCCGGTCGAGCTGCTGCCAAACAGCATCGCAACGGCATCGCTGGTGGCAGGGATAGGCAATGCAAAATATGTCAATGCCGCTCCGCTCTACAGGATCGAGCAGGAATTCAAAAGGAATGAGATCCCGATCTCAAGGCAGACGATGTCGAGCTGGCTGACGAAATGTGCAGAGAGATATCTGTCGCTGCTGTACGACCGGCTGATCATATATCTCAGGACCGGCGAAGTGATCCATGCAGACGAGACTCCGGTACTTGTCACGAAGGACGGCAGAAAGGCCGGGACAAAGAGCTACATGTGGGTATACCGGAGCGGATCCTTCGATGAAAAAGCTGTAGTCATCTACGAATACCAGAAGACCAGGAAGAAGGAACATCCAAAAGAATTCCTGAAGGACTTCAATGGCACGATCGTAACAGACGGCTACCAGAGCTACCACGGACTCGCCAAAGAAAGCGGCGGACGGATAAAGGTCGCAGGCTGCTGGGTCCATACACTCAGGAAGTACAAGGATGCCATCAAGTCTATGGATAAGTCAGGGCTGAACACAGCAGCCGGGACACTTGCAGCCAAGGCCATCGAGATGATCCAGACTATGATGCATGAGGACAATCAGATGGACGGACTCAGTCCGGAAGAGCGCTATGAACAGCGAAAAGAGGAGATAGTCCCTCTTGTGGACGAATACTTTGAGTGGGTCAAAGAAAACCGGCCGAATGTAACGAGACAATCCAAGACCGGAAAGGCGTTCACATACTCTGTAGAGCAGGAGCAGTATTTGCGTGAGTTCCTTACTGATGGGAACATCCCAATGGACAACAACGCAGCTGAACGTGCAATAAGGCCGTTCACGATCGGAAGGAAGAACTGGGTGATGTGCGACACTATCCACGGTGCTGAAGACAGCGCGATCATCTATAGCATCACAGAGACTGCCAAGGCGAATGGCCTTAAGCCGTATGAATACCTGAAGCATCTGCTGACGGAGATACCGAAGCATATGGAAGATACAAACCTGGACTTCCTTGAAGGATTGCTTCCGTGGTCGAATAATCTGCCTGAAGAGTGTAGGAAGAGAGGGTCGTCCGAACAACAAACGGAATAAAGCAAATGACAGATACGATCAGCAACAGCGGGTGTCTCATATTCAATTATGAGACACCCGCTGTTTGTTTGCAGTTAATATGCGTTGGGCGGAACTTCTGGAGACACCGGATCGTTCAGCGATTTCCCGCAGTGAGTATCTGGCATGTGACAAGCGGATAACCTCTGCCCTTTGTTCATCACTGATCACAGGCTTTCTGCCGGCGCCTCTGTTATTGCGGAGCGCACTCAGAGACTCAGCAGTTCCTTCGGGAGCATATTCTGCTGTGTAGATTCCCAGCAGTGCTGAAAGCAACACATCAACCTCTTCTTCATAGCCGTCATAAACTTTATTGAATAATACGAGATACGAATAAAGTTCTCCAAGATCATATTCTGTGATATATACTCCCGGCATCTTCTTTTTGATCATGATGATTCCCTCCATTGGTAAAAATTGGTTAGAAAAGTGCCTACACTTTTCTAACCAATTTTATCCTGGAGCTTGGCGCTGCGACAGGTACGTGCGGTTTACCGCTTACG
>JAZUNV010000090.1:0-6686 GCA_045604305.1 Anaerovoracaceae bacterium
CTGCTCAGGAGTAGCGGTCTTGCCCGTTCCGATCGCCCAGATCGGCTGATATGCGATGACCACCTTTGCAGCGTCGCCTGCAGGGATGCCTGCGAAGTCAGCGATGACCTGACCTGCAACGAATGTCTGCTCTCCGCCGCCCTCTCTTACCTCGAGGGACTCGCCTACGCAGAGGATAGGAGTGATTCCTGCTGCGAGCAGAGCCTTGAGCTTGAGATTGACTGTCTCGTCAGTCTCAGCGAAGTACTCTCTCCTCTCGGAGTGGCCTACCACGCAGTATCCTACGCCGAGCTCCTTGAGCATTGGCACGGATATCTCACCTGTAAATGCGCCGCTCTCCTCGAAGTGCACGTTCTGAGCGCCGAACCCGATGCCGGATCCTTCAAGAGCCTTGCCCAGCTCTGCAATGCATGTAAACGGAGCGAGCACGCATACGTCCTTGGCGTTCGCGAGATCCTTTGCCTTGAGAGCGTTTGCGAATTCAACAGCATCGCTGTTGAGCTTGTTCATCTTCCAGTTGCCTGCGATCAAATATTTCTTCATTTCTTCCTCCCTACTTGTCTTCCAGACATGCGATCCCCGGGAGCTCCTTGCCCTCAAGGAATTCAAGGCTTGCGCCGCCGCCTGTGCTGATATGTGTCATCTTGTCTGCCAGTCCGAACTTGGCTACTGCCGCAGCGCTGTCTCCGCCGCCGATAACGGTAGTCGCATCGATCTCAGCGAGTATCCTGGCGATGGCCTCGGTGCCCTTTGCGAAGTTGTCCATCTCGAATACGCCCATAGGTCCGTTCCATACGACAGTCTTTGCAGTCCTGAGCGCATCTCCGAACACCTTGACCGACTCAGGTCCGATGTCCATTCCCATCCTGTCGTCAGGGATGGCGTCAGCAGCATATACGTCGTATGGCGAATCGTTGGAGAATTCATCCGCAGCCACGACATCCACAGGAAGCATGAACTTCACGCCCTTCTCCTCTGCCTTCTTGAGAATATCCTTAGCGAGCTCGAGGCCCTCCTCGTCCAGCAGTGATTTGCCGATCGAATAGCCCTGAGCCTTGAAGAATGTGTAAGCCATGCCGCCGCCTACGATGAGGATGTCTACCTTTTCGAGGAGATTCGTGATCACAGGGATCTTGTCCTTGACCTTGGCTCCGCCCATGATGGCTGCGAATGGTCTTTCAGGATTGTTGACTGCCTCTCCGAGGAACTTGAGCTCCTTTTCGATCAGGAAGCCGGAAACCGCAGGGATATAATCTGCGATGCCTGTAGTCGATGAATGAGCTCTGTGAGCCGAACCGAAAGCATCCTGTACGAATACCTCGCCGAGAGATGCGAGATCCTTTGCGAATCCCGGATCATTCTTTGTCTCCTCAGCTCTGTATCTCACGTTCTCGATGAGCATCACATCTCCGGCCTTGAGTTCCTTAGCAGCAGCTCTGACATCGTCGTCCACTACGGCATCCGATGCCACGAACTTAACGTCCTTGCCGAGTAGCTCGCTGAGTCTCTTTGCTACAGGAGCAAGGCTGAACTCAGGCTTCGGCTCTCCCTTAGGTCTTCCGAGATGCGACATCAGCACGATGGCTGCGCCGTTCTCGATCAGATAATTGATGGTCGGAAGAGCTGCTTTGATACGCGTATCATCAGTGATCCTGTCACCGTCGAGAGGCACGTTGAAGTCTGCCCTCATCACGGCAGTCTTGCCTTCCCACTTTACGTCCTTTACCGTCTTTTTCATATTGATCTCCTTTGACTATTTATCCTCTACGATCGGGAAAGTATCGATATCCGTCCTGTACATGTGCCTTACCATTCGCAGCATGTTGGATGTATAACCGAACTCGTTGTCGTAGTAGCCTACTACCTTGAAGAACTTGTCGTTGACCTCGATACCCATCTTGGCGTCATATACCGAAGGAGCCGAGCATCCGACGAAGTCGATGGAAGTGACCTCTTCCTCTGTATAGAGAAGGACGTCCTTCAGATAAGTCTCCGAAGCTTCCTTCATGGCCTTGTTGATCTCTTCATACGAAGCTGCGCTTCTGAGTACCACGTCGAGGTCGACTGCGGAAACGTCGATGGCCGGGATACGGAACGCCATGCCCGTGATGGCTCCCTCGAGCTCAGGGATGACCAGAGCTACAGCCTTGGCTGCGCCTGTGGTCGTCGGGATTATGTTGTTGAATACCGAACGTCCCATTCTCCAGTTGTACTTGGTACGGCCGTCATTGGTCTTCTGCTTGCCCGTAGTGGCGTGTATAGTCGTCAGAAGGCCTTCATAGATGCCCCACTTGTCGTTGATGACCTTGCACATAGGAGCGAGGCAGTTGGTGGTGCAGGAGGCAGTTGATACGACGTCCATGTTCCTCTTGTACCAGTCGTGGTTGACTCCGTATACGAAAGTCGGAGTGGTCTTGTCCTTAGCAGGCGCCGAGATGATTACCTTCTTTGCGCCGGCCTTGAGGTGCGGTGCGGACTTCTCAGTCGTAGTGAGCGTACCCGTACAGTCGATAACGTACTCTGCTCCGCATTCGCTCCATGGGATCTCAGCAGGGTCGGATCCGAAGTAAACAGGGATCTTCTTACCGCCGACGATGATGCCTTTGTCATACGACTTTACTTCCTCAGGGAATCTGCCGAAAGCAGAATCGTACTTGAGCATGTAAGCCACATAGTCCGGCGTGGCGTTACGCCAGTTGATCCCGACGACTTCCATGTCCGGGAACTGTCTGATAGCCCTCATTACGCATGTCCCGATACGTCCCCAACCATTGATACCAACTTTGATCATTTCTTGCCTCCTGATGATTTACATAAGTTGAATTATGAGCTTGAAAATAGTTTCCTCAGCCTTTTAATCATAACAAATGCGCGGACATCTTTACAAGGAAAAGACTCTTTTCATTTGTGATGATTTCGAGAAGCTTTCTTTACTTAATTAAGAAAGCGAGCCTTAGCCCGCTTCCTTAACTATTTGACTTTAACTGTTTTTGATTTCCATGCGGATACGTGCTTGACGCCTCCAATATTTGCATAAGCGCGTACCTGTACGGTGTACTTCTGCTTTGACGTCAGCCCGCCGACCTTCTTGGATGTTTTCTTCTTGCCGGCTGTGGTCGTGATATCCTTATCCGTACCGACAACATGGATCTCTATTCCCTGTATCTTCTTGAGCGCCTTCTTGCTAGGCTTCTTCCACTTTACAGTGACCTTCTTCTTGCCCGCCTGCGGCTTCGATATCTTCACCGCCGGCAGGTCCTGTATCTCAGGCGGCGCGGCTGCAGGGGTAACCTGCTCTTGAGTGCCGCCACCCTGCCCGGTAGCCGGGATAACAGTATCTTTCAGACTGATCTCGGTAGTCAGGCTTTCGTCAGAATAATATTTTGTCTGTCCGTCTTTTGTGACTTTCCAGTACTCGCGGTTTCCGTTCGTTGTGCTTGTTGCAGCAACTCCTTCCACATGCTCAACTGCTGCAACCGTCTGTTCTGTTAAAAATCCGGAAATCGTTACTGATTTATTATCAGAACTGTAAATCACACTGATATTATCTTTAGAGTATTCCGTACCACCGTAAACAAAGCGGAAACCGACATCCGGATCAAACACGTTGTCTCCTTTAGCGTTTATGACAGCGGAATAACTGAATGTTTCATCTGTGGTGAACTTCCCTTTATGATCATCCGAACGCCTGATAACCGTGCCTTTGCTGCCGGTCCAGATCTCATCGCTCAGTTCAATCAGATCGGTCAGACCGTCTTCATTCGGATTGATTTCCCCGGTAAATGTAGCTTCATGAATATTGTCAAGATTGATCCATACATTGCCTATATCCACAAGCCAGATCGGTGTAGTTCCCAATGATTCGAATGTAAACCCGCGCGCAACGGCATGCTTTTCAGCAAAGGCCTTAGCAGTCGAACCAACATACCCGGCGATTGTTGCACCATTCATGATTGCCTTGCCATCATTGAAGTCATCAAATATATCGCAGGCTGGGTTCAGTATTGTTATTTTATTAAGGGAAGAACAGCTGTTGAAGGATTCCTTCCCAATCCTGTTCACGGAAACAGGCAAACTGACATTTGTAAGTCCGGTCTCATAAAACGCAAACTCACCGATTGTTGTCAGACTATCTGGTAGGCTTATTGCTGTCAGATTGCTTGCTCTGCTGAATGCAGAAGCACCGATTTCTTTGATCGTAGCCGGCAGAACGACACTTTCGAGAGCTGTGTTGTTGCCAGTTGGCTTTAAATAAGCAAATGCCTGAGCCGGGATCTTTTCAGTCCACGCGAACTCGTAGTCATAGTTCCCGCCGATCGGTCCGGCAGTTTTTATTGTATTTGGGATTTTACTTTTTATAGCAGGATCAGGTTCAGTAAATTCTATATTCGTGCTGTGCATGATCACTTTCGTTATGTTTCCATGATCTGTATCTGCCGCCGCAAACGCGTCCCAGTTGAGCTTCTTCATGCTTGCAGGAATCTCGACCGTTGAGATACCATCATTGAAAAATGCCTGTGAGTCTATTTCTTCGAGACCTTCAGGTAAAGTAACCTGTTTAAGCTTGAAACAGTTGTAAAAAGCCATTTTTCCTATTAAAGTGAGGCCTGCTGGAAGTGACACGGAAGTAGCTTCGGTGAGTCCCTCAAAAGCACTCGGACTTATTGTTGTTATTCCTTTGCCGATCACTATGCTTTTTACACTATTTTTATTCGAATATGAACTGAATGCTCCTGAACCTACCTCACCTGTTCCGCTTATGGTAAGCGCACCGGTCCCTGAGTCATAGGTAAAGGTTGCATTGTTAGAGAAATCGTCTCCTGTAAATTCCCCGCAGTTTCCTGAAGCTGGTATCTTATCAGCCGCATATACTGTCTGCATCCCCAAGATAGGGAAAAACGAAAAGGTCATCACTGCCGTCAATAACGCAGCAAGCATTTTCTTTTCTGTCTTCTTCATAAACCTTAGCCTCCTTCATCTAATGACATTGTCCTTATCCCTTTTTCTTAATCATATACCCAGAACAGTTACAAAACAGCACCGATCAATGAGACATGGCTGCCGCTCTCACGGTCCTTTGTGACTATTATCTGTCTGTCGATGCGCGACTTGAGTGCGTCGACGTGCGAGATGATACCCACCAGCTTGTCTTCATCGGAGAGTTCGGTCAGCGTGCGTATCGCCTTTTCGAGAGTCTCCGCATCGAGCGAACCGAAGCCCTCGTCCACGAACATCGTATCGAGCCTGATCCCTCCGGCAGATGCCTGTACTTCGTCTGACAATCCGAGTGCCAGCGAGAGCGACGCCATGAAGCTCTCCCCGCCCGACAGCGAGCTCACGGGCCTTTCGGATCCGCTGTAGTGATCCACTACCGCAAGGTCAAGACCGAACTGAGATCTCTTGTCCTCCGCCTGGCTGCATCTGACGAATTCATACTGTCCGTCGGATATCATGCGAAGCCTCTGATTGGCCCTGCTGATGATGCGGTCGAAGTAGAACGTCTGCACGTATGTCTCAAGACTCAACTTGTCCTTGCCCGTGAGAGAGCCTGATGCTGTCCTGACGAGCGAATCTATGGTCTCGTGCTTTTTCCTTATCTCTTCGAGCTCAGCCGAATTCTTCCTTATGCTCTCAAGCGCCGCCTCCGCGGACTGCATGTCGGCCGCGATGGCTATGCTAAGCTCGCTCAGTCTTTCCTTGCCGGCCTCTGCAGCGGCCCTGGCTTCGCGCGCCGCTTCCTCATCGACAGGCGTATAGCCCTCGACCACCTTGCTCAGTTCCTCTGTCTTGGCGTCGTTGGCCTGCTTGTCGCTTTTAGCCTCGTTCAGCGCCTTCGCTGCCTTCTCTATTATTTCTGACATCTCGTCAGCCTGCTTCGTGATCCCGGCTATATGCGCGGAAGCATCGTCCCTGCTGTTGAATGCAAGCTCCCTTGCGGTCTCATCGCGTCTCCTGACGATTCCCTGAAGCGATGCCTTCAGGCCCGCCAGCTTCTTCTCTGCGTCCAGCAGCTTAAGCCCTGCATCCTCCTGAGCGAGCTCCGCTGTTTTAAGTTCCTCCTCGATCTCTGCCTTCCTCCCGGCCTTCTTCCTGAGTTCACTTTCATCTGCCGTCAGCTGTTCTGTCTGATGCTTTAAATCACTGATCTCGGTCTGCACGATTATGTCCGCATCATCCGGGTCCTCGGTGCCGGCCTCCCTGAGCGCAGTCTCATTAGTGCTGAAGGATATCGCGTTGAGATCGGCTCTCGTCATCTGGGCTTCATTGCCCTTCGCATTCGCCTCTTCTCTCGCGGCTCCAGCGTCCTTGCGCTTCATCTCGAGTTCCTCTATGGTAGGAGCGTAGCCTCCGACACTGGCCGGATGAGGATGCATCCTCGATCCGCATACCGGGCATGCCTCTCCCTCGACCAGGTCCCTGGCGAGTATGCCGGCCTGCTCCCTGAGATAGGCAGTGGACATCTGCGAATACTCAGCTTCGAGTTCGTTTGCCTTCTCCATAAGCGGCTCCAGCTCTGAGCGCTCCTTTTCGAGCTTCTCCCTGAGCTCATTCACCCTGGCTACGTCCTCCCTGAGATCCTCCAGCAGGGATATCCTGTTGCGCTTCTTCTCGATCTCATTCTTTATCTTGGCGAGAGTCTCATCAGAGTACTTGAGTTCCTCCAGCTCATCCTTTAAGTCGGATCG
>JAZUNV010000091.1:0-7281 GCA_045604305.1 Anaerovoracaceae bacterium
CATTGATCTCCGGAGGCTAAGCTCCTCCGATAACGGTGCACTGCCAAGATCCTCGAACACGCTCGCTTCGCATTATGATCTCCGATCCAGGCTGGACATGTGATCCGCCCCTGTTCCCGCAGCCTTTAACGAAAAAGCCACCGAGCCGTAAACGGATCAGTGGCCATAATATCGTTATCCTTCGAGATCAATTGTACGCTTCGCTGCGTATCGCCGCGGCCAGTCCCTGGGTCTCATCCACATCTCCGCCGAGCCTTATGCAGTTATCGGATGTAGGATATACCATCCCGTACTCAGTGGTCGCTATCTTCTCTATCTTGGTCACCTTGGTCTCCTCGACTATCTGACTGTTCAGCGAGTCTATCTCGGCCTGCAGATATTCGTTCTGCTCGATCAGCACATTGTTCTCATGCTGTATTATGGCTCCGTATGACCTCAGACCGACCAGGACGAAGATCCCCAGCATTACAACAGCCAGTATCTTTATCGCGCTTCTTCTGTCCGCTCTGGCTCTGTCTGTCCTTAAACTCTGTGACCTTCTCATCTTGCTTCCCTTACCTGTGTGTTTCAGTGTGTTTTATCTTTTACAGTTTCTCGAGAACTCTCAGCTTGGCGCTTCTGGCTCTCGGGTTTATCTCCGTCTCTTCTTCTGTCGGTATCACCGGCTTTCTCGTTACCCTTTTGACATCCGCTTTCTTCCCGCATACGCATACCGGGAATTCCTTAGGGCAGGTGCACGGATCTAGTCTTCTCTCGAATTCCGTCTTGACTATCCTGTCCTCCAGAGAGTGGAAGGTGATTATCGCTATCCTTCCTCCGCTGTCCAGCAGATCCGGCAGCTTCTCAACGGCCTCTCTCAGGTGGCCGAGCTCGTCATTGACCTCTATCCTGATCGCCTGAAACGTCCTCTTGGCGGGATGCGGTCCCGTCCTCCTGGCCTTGGCCGGTATTGCCGCCTTTATGATCTCAGTCAGTCTTCCCGTCGAATCGATCGGAGCCTGCTGCCTCTCTTTGCAGATGAACTCGGCTATCCTGGATGCCCAGCGCTCCTCGCCGTAGTCTCTTATGATCCTCGTCAGTTCCGCCTGCGAATAGCTGTTGACTATGTCATATGCTGTCAGCCTGTCGGAATCGTCCATCCTCATGTCGAGCGGAGCGTCATTCATGTAGGAGAATCCTCTGTCCGGATTGTCCAGCTGGTATGAGCTTACCCCGAGGTCGAGCAGTATGCCCTGGACCTTTGCGCCGGCTGCCCTGCTGATCTCATCCGTATCGCTGTAGTTGGCGTGTACGAACTTCTTATCGCATCCGTATCCGGCAAGTCTCTTCCCGGCCGCCTCCAGCGCCTCGCAGTCTCTGTCGACTGCTATCAGGGTGCCGCTGCCTCCTAGTCTCTCGCATATCCCGGCAGAATGTCCTCCGCCGCCGACTGTCCCGTCGACGTATATGCCGCCCGGCCTGATATTCAGGGCTTCCATCACTTCATCAAAGAGTACTGGTACATGTTCGAAATCCATGCCTGATCTCCTAGATGTTGAATTCTCTGAGCTTGTCGGTGAATGCCTTGTCATTCATCATCTTCTGAGTGTCCGCCGTGCTTCCCTGATCAGCGCTCCAGATCTCCACCTTGTTCATGACTCCCATGGTCACGAGATCCTTGCTGATGTGAGCGTACTCTCTCAGGTGAGGAGGTATCAGTATCCTTCCCTGTGAGTCGAGCTCGCATATCACCGAGTTGGCGAAGAAGTCTCTGACGAAGGCGCGGAAGTCCGCATCAGACTGAGGCAGCTGAGCCATCTTGCCGGCCATCTCCTCATAGTCTTCCATCGTGTAGATGTAGAGACATTCATCGAAGCCCTTTGTAAGCATGCACTTACCGCCGAGCTGGTCCCTGAACTTCGAAGGGACTATCATACGGTTCTTATTGTCTATTGTGTTCTGGTAAGTGCCGTGAAACATTCTTTTCGTTGAAATTTGAGGCCTTTCAGCCTCAATTGAGCTCTGATATATCGGATGATGACAACACAATGATACCCCACTTTTCACCACCATTCAAACAAAAATGGGGAATTTTTGACTATAATCCCCCACTTTTCTATGTAAAGCCCTCTTTACAAATACCGAAATACGCGCAAAAGAAAAACAGGCACAATATCTTGTGCCTGTAAAGTTTGCTTTACGCAATATATATATTGTTCTTCCTTGTATTTTTAGGCCTCTTGTATGCCCTCCGCAGAGAGCCACAATATGTGGTCAGGGCCTCGTTTCTATACTATCAGACCTCCGTTCACAGCGAGCACCTGTCCGGTGATGAAGCCTGCATCATCAGAAGCAAGGTATCTGATGGCAGCCGCCACCTCCGCCGGGCTTCCTATCCTGCAGAGAGGAGTTTCGTCCGCTATGGCAGCCTTCGACTCTTCATCCACATTGCTGTTCATCTCCGTGTCTATCATGCCCGGCGATACGCAGTTGACCCTGATCCCGGACGGCCCGACCTCCTTCGCCAGAGCCTTAGTCATTCCGATGACACCCGCCTTGGCTGCGGAGTATGCGACCTCACACGAGGCTCCCGTCTGGCCCCACATCGAACCCACGGTGATGATGCAGCCGCTCTTGCGGCTAATCATCGCAGGAAGGACATGATTTACACAATAGAAGACCCCGTTGAGATCGGTGTCTATCACTTCCTCCCAGCGAGATTCTCCTATGTCTGTGATCAGATTGTAATCAGCGATCGCGGCATTGCACACCAGCACGTCGATGCGGCCCATAAGACTTACAGCCTTGTCTACAGCTATCCTGACGGAATCGCTGTGCTTCACGTCGCATCTGACCGGAGAAGCGCCCGTCTCCTGTCTCAGGGCGTCAGCCTCGATCTCGGACCTGAGATACGTGAACACCACATTATCCCCTGCCCGTCTGAACTGTCTGACGGTCTCGGCGCCTATGCCCCTCGAACCGCCTATGATCAGGACGTTCTTCATGGCCTACTCGCCCTTCCCGTCCTGCATGTCCTGTCCGGCCTCTTCTTCCAGTTTGGCCTGCTCCAGTCTGGCCTGCTCGGCCTCGAGCTTCTTATGCTCCTTTGCGAGCTTGGCCTGTTCAGCCTCGAGCTTTTTCTTTTCCTTCTGGAGGTTCTTGAGGTCCTTTTCCTTCCTGGCCTTCTTCATGCTGTGTCTGATCATAAAGTAGAGTATCAGCAGCACCACGATCACTACTGCGGCGACCGCGAAGCCAAAGCTTGCTTCGGCCTTGAAGCGTCTCCAGTTGAGCCTGATGAAGAGCGCTGCCACCGCGATGACCAGTATCGCGATGATAATGAGGTATGCGGTCGCATTGCCTTTTGTGTCACGTAATTTTTTTCTTATCTGTTTCATTTCACACCCTCTGATATGTGCAGTCTGTTATTACCTATACCAGTTCGCCTGCGTCGGCCTTTGCCTGCTCTTCCGGTGTCATCTTGGTAGCAGTGACTCCGAAGAATGCGAGCACGAAGCAGAGGATCGGCATCACATAGTTGAATACAGCCCATGGAGCGTATACGGAAGTAGTGACTCCGAGAGTAGCAGCTATGAACATGCCGCATGTGTTCCATGGAACGAGACACGATGTGACTGTACCGGATGATTCCAGAGCGTTTGACAGGCACTTCGGATGGAGCCCTGCCTTCCTGTAAGCCGGTGCGAACATTCTGCCCGGAACGAGGATCGAGATGTACTGCTCAGGCATGACTACGTTGGAGAGTATGCATGTCGCCTCTGTAGCTCCGATGAGTCCCGCATCTCCCTTGATGTGCTTTGTGATAGCTTCGATTATTACGGCCAGCTGTCCTGTTCCCTCCATGATGCCTCCGAACATCATCGCTATCATGGTCATGAGGATGGAGCTGGACATGTTCATGAGTCCGCCTGTTGAGAGCAGATCATTGAGAGCCTCTACATCGCTCTCGAGTACGTATCCGTTGAGTGCTACGTCGAGTATGGCTCCGACATTTACTCCGCTCTGTGCGAACGGCGCCATGACGGCAGCGACGAGGAATCCGAGAGTGATTCCCGGGATCGCCGGTACCTTGAGCGCTATCGACAGGATTACTACCAACGGAGGCAGCAGGAGCAGCGGATTGATATTGAATGAAGCTTTGATGCCGTCCATCAGGACTGTAGCCTGGGATGTATCCACATTGCCGCTTGTAGCATGCATGAATCCGTAGATCCCGAAGAATACCAGTGAGATCACATATGCGATTATGGTGGACTTGAGCATGTACTTGACGTGAGTGAATACGTCTGTGCCCGCCATGGCAGGTGCCAGGTTGGTCGTATCCGAGAGCGGTGACATCTTGTCTCCGAAATAAGCTCCGCAGATGACTGCGCCTGCAGTAGGGCCTATAGGCATGCCGAGTCCCGAACCGATACCTATGAGAGCGAGTCCCATAGTACCCATGGTGCCCCAGGAGGTACCTGTTGCCAGGGATGTGATCGAGCAGATCAGTACGGCTGCCACCAGGAATACCTTAGGTGAGAGCAGCTTGAGGCCGTAGTAGATCATCGTCGGGATCGTACCGCTTATGAGCCAGGCACCGATCATCATGCCTACGATGGCGAGGATCAGTATCGACTGCATGGCCTTGGATATTCCTTCTACGATCATCTTTTCGATCTCAGACCAGTTATATCCGAGCACCATCGCCATGATCGCTGCTACGATCACGCCGAGGAACATCGGGATATGAGGGTCTACACCGTACACCTTGATGCCCACCATCATGATGATGACGAGGCACAGGAAGGTAATGAGTGCATGATAGAGTTTCGGTTGTTTGATTTCTCTTTCTTCTGTAAAAATGTTCTTCATAGTTCTGTCTTTCCTTTTTCTTTATTTGCTGCATTCCGATATCTTTCCCGGTAACAATACACAAAAATGTATATTTATGCAACAAAATTTATAATTTTTAATTATTTGTACGGGCAATTATGCAATCGGGCTCCGGCCCTTTCACTTGCGCGGACCTATGAACTCCCTCAGTATCGCATTGTCCGGTACGGCATCGTTGTTCTCGATCTTCTCGAAATATTTCATGAAGTTGAGTATCCTCTGAGCCTCTTCATACTGCTCGCTGCTCTCAGGTATCGCCTCCAGCAGCGGCTCGGCATAAGTCTTGAGCATGCAGGTCTCATACACCAGGCTCGAGTTGAATACGACATCAGCAGAAGAGCTGTATGGGAATATATTGACGCTCTCCCCTGCTCTGACCTTCGGCCACATCTCAAGAGTCCTCTCGGCATCGTATCCCCTGAACTGATTATCCCTTACTATGCGGCGAAGCAGCCTCGAATCCGCAGTCGACAGTCTGTTGTGCCTGTCCATGGCCAGCTGAGTCAGCGGGCTTATGTAGATCTTGAATTTGTCCTTGTTGTCGATGTTCTCCGTCAGGACGTCGTTGAGGCTGTGTATGCCCTCGACGACCAGTATCTGATTCTCCTTCAGCGCAGTGATGCGGTTGCCGAACACCTTCGTGCCCTTCACAAAATCGAACTCCGGCAGATCGACTTCCTCTCCCGCGAGCAGAGCCTCCATTTGCTGATTGAAGAGCTTCATGTCCACAGATCCCAGCCCTTCGAAGTCAGGCTTCCCGTCCGGTCCTATAGGATTTTCCTCGCGCTCCACGAAGTAATCGTCAGTACCGAGGTAGAGCGGTTCTTCGCCCGTTAACTTCTCCAGCTCAGCGCATAACCTCTTGGCCGTCGTGGTCTTGCCGCTCGAGGAAGGTCCTGCTATGAGCACTATCCTCTTACCCTTGCTGCATATCTGTTCGGCGAAGCCCTCGAGCTGCTTGCTCTGATGCCATTCGTTGGCTCTGATGAGGTCATCCGCCTCGCCCTTGCGTATGATCGCGTTCAGGTCGCACAGGTAGCTTATACCCGTCGCCTTGCGCAGCTTGGCGCTCTCGGCGTATGCATCGTAGAGCTTGTCATCGTCCCTGTACTTCGGGATCGTATTGCCGTGCAGGCAGTTCGGCAGTCTCAGCAGGACCCCGTTCCTGTACGGTCTCAGGTCGAATGTGTGTATGTAGCCCGAAGTCGGCAGGAGCTTGCAGTACATGCAGTTCCTGTAATTGTGAAGGTTGTATATCTCGACATCCTCCTCCGGATCGCGGCCCTCAAAGAGTCTGGCCTTCTCATGATATCCGAGCGAGTTCCACTTCTCCATCACATACGATGCGCTGTAATGCTCGGCTACTATCTCGGTGTCGTGCGCGATGATCTTCTCCATCTTGTCTCTTATCTTATGGATATCGGACGGAGTGATCCTGGCGCCGCCGAGATTGATGTAGCTGTAGTAACCCTGGTTTAGCGAATTGCCTATGGTGACATCCACTTCCCCGAGTGCGCTCTTGACCGCCTTCAGGTAGATGAGTATCGCCGTGTTGTGGTAAGCGCGCTCATCTGTAAATGTTTTTATATCAAAATCACGAGCCATGGTAATTCTCCTTTATCTGTCCCTTTTGCCGCTTTGTCTATTTTAACACATAATGCAAGTCCGGAGGGCTTATTATTCAATTGACTATGATTTTGCTATGCTCTACAATATATTTAACATATTTTGATCCGTGGAAACGGTAAGAAAATATTTAGTCAAAAAGGTCAGTAGTATTGTTTTTCAAGAGGGGGAAATAAGACATGAAAAAAGAATACGAACCTCTATTCACGCCTTGGAAGATCGGAAATGTGGAGATCCCTAACAGGATCGTACAGACTTCCATGGGAGGAACATCCCTGTTTGGCTGGCTGGAGCCTTGTCACTTTGATAAGGAAGCCGCCCACCACATCCTCGGCCGTGCTCAGGACGGCGTAGGCCTGGTACTCCCGGGCATGCAGTGCGTCAGAGACACCATGGGCCGCAGATGGCTTTATCAGAACAAGAAGATGTTCAAGGATCTCGCTGAATGGCTTCCTGAGTTCCATAAGACAGGTTCCAAGCTGTTCATCCAGCTCGCAGGCGGATTCGGACGTTCGATGGCTATCAATGACATGTTCGTCAAGATGCTCGAAAACAAAGCCTTCGGCGCCATTTCCAAGCCTATAGTAGATATCGAGTACTGCTGCGCTTCCGCAGGTGAGACTCCTAACAGATGGTATCCTTCGATCAAGTCCAGGATGATGACTATCGAAGAGATCCAGGAGATGGTGGAAGCATTTGCAAAGACCGCCAAGCTCTGCAAGGACGCAGGCGTAGACGGTGTTGAGATCCACGCGGTACACGAGGGCTACCTCCTCGACC
>JAZUNV010000092.1:0-6422 GCA_045604305.1 Anaerovoracaceae bacterium
ATTACTATCACAGTTTATACCAGTGAAGGAGGTGCGCAATTCATCTCCTACCTATAGAGGAAGGAGTCTTCTTGCACATGGAGGATAAAACAGCCCGGAAGACCGGACTGTTTTTAGCGTAATTAACTGTCTTTAGCGAGATCAGTTGAAATATCTGAATACGCCCTTTACCTTGCCGACTACCGTGACATCCTCTGCGATGATAGGCTCCATGAAGTCGTTCTCAGGCTGAAGCCTGATATGGTCCGCTTCCTTGTAAAACCTCTTGACGGTAGCGCCTGACTCATAGCCGTCATTTACGAGTGCGACCACGATCTCGCCGTTGGCTGCCTCATGTGACTCCTGCACGATCAGATAATCTCCGTCGTTGATCCCGATGTTGATCATGCTGTCGCCATGTACCGTGAGGATGAAGTTATTGCCCTGCCCCACGAATCTGGACGGGAGCGGCATCTCATCCACGATGTTCTGCTCGGCAAGAATAGGCTCACCTGCAGCTACCCTGCCTATCACAGGGAGCGAAACAGTATCGAAAGAATCGACAGCTGCCCTCTTGTATTCATTCTCTACAGGCAGGACCGTGCGAGGCTTGGCAGGGTCTTTCTTCACCAGACCTTTCTCCTCCAGGGCTTTGATATCGCTGTGAACCGTCGAAGTCGACTTTATATCCAGAGCGGCGCAGATCTCTCTTACAGTAGGAGAATAGCCCTTCTCGGCTATGGTCTTCTTCATATAATCCAGTATATCGTTCTGTCTGTGTTCACTCTTTTTCATGGCATCCTCCTGATGCATCCCGTGTAATTCAAGTGTGTATATGTGCGTTTTATGGTTTTTCGGTTTTATCTATTTATATTCATGTTCCACAAGGTCGTTGATATTGAGCTCGTGACCGTATTCGTTCCAGTCGTCGTAGATGCGTCCCGTCTGCCTGATGATGATATCTCCGACGATCCCGTCCACCTTGGCGAACGGCAGAGTCTTGTGATATGTGATCTTGCTGCCATCGCGCTCAAATACGAATCCTGTCCTGAATCTCTCCTTCTCGAGAGGATACTTGTACTCGCAAAGCTCTGATATCAGCTTGAACAGATTGTCGTTCTCGGTGTCGAAGACGTTCTCAAGAGTCAGGAACGAGTAGTTGGCTCTTAGCTGTATCTCGTGCCCCCTGAATCTGTCGAAGAATTTCAGCAGCTTCTCCTCTGTCGCAGGATCCTTGGCATCTTCAAAGACCACACAGTTGATCCTGGTCCTGATCTTAAGCAAGTCGAATATCTCATCCGGACATTCCTTGACATAGTGCTTGAGATGTCTTGACACATTGATGCAGCTGATGCGGTCCGCATACTTATTGAGCACGGCCGCTACATCCTCTATCGTCTGCCCCTCTCCGACAGGGAGAGTGGTGTTGATGTAAATGTGATGTCCGTCCTCTATATGATCAAGTATGTCCTGAAGAGCATCCAGCTCGGCCAGAGGCTCTCCTCCGGTAAGTACGATGTCATTATGAGGAAATATCCTGTTCATCAGATCGAGTGACTTATAGCATCTCTCGAGGTCAAAGCTTGACGTGTCTCTGTACTCCTGTTTGTTGACACAGAAAGGACAGGCATTGTTGCAGTCGTACGGCACGAACATGGTGACCGTAGGACCGATCTTAGGAAATTCTTTTTTCATTCTAGTGCATCCCGTATCAGTTATTTCGCCCCCGAGACCCCGCGGCCCCATGCGAAAGCGTGTGTTTTCTGGGCATAGTATACCATCCGAACAACTGTTTGTAAACATGAAAATGTATAGTTTATAAATTGTCAGTGCGGCCTCTTAAGCCGGCCTTTCATATACAGATTCCTATTGACATGTCGCCTAAAATGTATAAAATTAGACTTATAACACGGTATAGACCGCGGTTCAAATCAACAGCACGATCAGCTGGATCAAAACAAGTAACTTGATCAAAACACTCGGCTGAAACAAAACAAGTAACTTGGTCAAAACACTCAGCTGAAACAAAACAAGCAACCGGATCCAGACAAGTAACTGAATCAAAACTTGAAACTGGATCAAATCAAGCAACTTACACAGAACATTACGGAGGGACTTAATATGAAGATCGGATTCTTAGGTGCAGGCGCTATGGGTGGAGCCATCCTCTCCGGCGCAGTCAAGACAGGCGTTGTAAAGGCTGAAGACGTATACGTCAGCGATTTCTCTGAAGCCATCAAGGCCAAGTACAAAGAGATGGGCTGCAATATCGTCGAAGACAACAAGGAGCTCGGCAAGGCTGTCGACATCCTGCTCTCCTGCGTAAAGCCTCAGTACGCGGCTTCCGCTCTTGAGAGCCTCGGCGACACTCTCGACGGCAAAGCGATGATCTCGATAATGGCCGGACTTACTACTGACAGCATCCGCGAGATGACCGGCGGCAAGTTCAGACTTCTGAGACTCATGCCTAACACCCCTGCCCTCGTCGGCTGCGGCGCATTCGCTCTCGATGCGGGTACTGACCTCACTGCTGAGGAAAAGGAATTCGCACAGAAGCTCTTCGAGTCGATCGGCATCGTTGAATGGATGCCTGAGAACCTGATCGATACAGCCTGCGGACTATCCGGCGCAGGCCCTGCATACATCTACCTCGTGATCGAAGCTCTCGCTGACGGCGGCGTTGTAAAGGGACTTCCTCGTGCTACCGCTCAGAGGCTCGCTGCACAGACAGTCATGGGCGCTGCCAAGATGGTCATGGAGACCGGCCAGCACCCTGGCTTCCTCAAGGATCAGGTATGCTCGCCTGGCGGCAACACCATCGTCGGAATGAAGACTCTCGAGGAGCACGGAGTCAGAGGCGCATTCATCGATACAGTAGTCAATTCGACAGAGCGCGCTCAGGAGCTCGGCAAGAAATAGTCACGGCTGAAGCTCCTGCCTGAAAGCAAATCAACAACAGAAAACCTCTATATAATGAATGGCGCCTGCAGGTCCAAAGCCTCAGGCGTCATTTGTCATTTAATGGTTGTAGAACAAAACGTGATTTCAAGCGCGATTTCAAATGTAAAGTTTACTTTACCTCTCAGAATCTCGCAGATGCTATTGCTCAGTCATTTTAGGAGTCCGATGGCACTCCGCTCAATCGTTCAGATAGCTCGCTGCGATTATCAGCTTGTCGCCGTCCGTTCAGGATCCCGCAGTCACCCCCACTCAATCGTTGAGATTGTTTGCTGCGATTATCAGCTTGTCGCCGTCCGGTTCCTTTACCAGCACGGCCTTGAGTCTGAGCGGCACGGCCTGACCGTCTATCATCATGCGGTAGTTTACCGTAACACTGCCGTCCTTCTTTATCGCCTCCAGCAGCCTGTCCTTTTCAAGGCTTGTCGTGAATCGCTCCCTATCCTCCGGATGTACGAATCTGTCTGCGTTGATCAGCGTGTCGGCGAAGAAGTCCTCACCGCTCTTGGTTACCCCGAGCTCTGCGAACTCGCTGCTCGAGCTTGACTCGATATAGTGTTTCGTCTCCGGATCGATCGTATACATGACAACAAAATCACCGGACAGCGCCTTCAGTCTGTTGTATACGGTCTGCTCCTTCATCAACGCCTCGATGGCTTTGCGCTGGTTCATCTGCACATTGACATTGCTCACACCTATGATGAGATAATCTGTGTCGCCCTGCATTCGTGTGGCCTTCATGCTTACATATATCGGCCTGCCGTTCATCATCAGACGATAGTCCAGAGTGAACGACTTCTGACTGTCGATGGTGCTGACTATATTCTCCTTAGTGAATGCATTGCGGAATCTGTCCACATCATCTTCGTGCAGAAGCATGATCGCGTCATTCCTCGACTTCTCGAAGAAGTCCGTATCGTGCCTCTCGATGGCCATGCCTTCACGCCCCGCATCTGAAGTGTACTCTATGAACTCATCCGTCCGGAGATTCACGTAGAAGATATTGAAGAAGTCTGCAGCCAGAGCTCTTGCGATATTAGCGTAAGTGGCGCCTTCGTCGTTATCCGAGATCGTAAGCACCGCGACGAGTATCGCGGAAGCTCCGGTGACTCCGTTAGTGGCCACCGGTATCACGAGCGAGTGGACGGTACTGCCGTCCGACAGCCTCTCGTCCATGACAGTCTGTTTGCCCGTCCTGATACACTGACGTGCCAGATCCAGGAAGTATCTGCCCTCTCCCTCAGGAATGTCCGCGTAGTTGCTGTGCTCTGACGTCATCTGTATGCCGAACGACCTCCTGAAGAAATCGCGGTATGACGGATTGGATCGCACGAAGCGGGTGCTGTTGCCGAGTATCTCGATAATCGCCATAGGAAGCGCATCGAAGCGCTTTCCTTCCTCTTCCATGTCGCTGCCGCCTATAGCGGACAGATCGCTAAGGTTGATCCTGCTGATCGCATCGTAGTAATCCTTCTCATCCGGATCCTCAAAGCCTATATTCTCTTTCGTATTGATCCTGTCAAACAGCGCCTCAAGCGGGTTTGGCTTCGAATAGTAATACCCCTGCAGCTTTGAGCAGCCTATCATTCTCAGGAATTCGACCTGATCCTCTCTCTCGACGCCCTCACAGACTGTCTCGATGCTGAGTGAGTTGACCATTTTCATCAGCTCGGTGAGGATTATCCTGGTGTCATCACCGCTGTAGAACTTCTTCATGAATTCCATGTCGAATTTGATCAGATCGAAGCGAATGCTCTGTAATACGTCAAGTGATGAATAACCGCTTCCGAAGTCGTCCATCCACACCTTGAAGCCCTTCTCCCTGAAGCGCTCGACCTGCTCTTTCATGAATTCAAGGTCTCTGCCGACGCTGCTCTCTGTGATCTCTACATTGATTATCTCCGGCCCGAATTCGGAGGCCTCGACACGCTTTGCGATCTCCTCCACCATGTCGCAGGCTTCGAAGTCCTTACGTGAGAGGTTGATGGACTGAGACACGATGTCGATGCCCTTCTCCTTCATCATTCCCAGTTTCTCGAGCACCTGCTCCACGACATAGAGATCGAGTTTGTATACCAGGCCCGCATCCTCGAGAGCCGGTATAAACTTATCCGGCGACATGTAGCCCTTCTCCGGATCTATCCACCGCGAGAGCGCCTCTTCATCGCAGACCCGGCCGTTGGTCGACCTGACGATCGGCTGATAATAGACCTGTATCCATTTCTCCTCGATCGCCCTGTCGATGTTCTCAACTATATATTGTCTGTCGGACGCTTCACGAAGCATGTTCTCGTTAAAGAAGCAGAAAGCTGAGCTATAGCTGCTCCTGAGAGAATCGCAGGCGTACTTGGCCCTGTCGCAGGCGCTGCTGGCATCCACGTTCTCCAGTGAGTCTCTGTATATCCCGATCCTGACAGGAAGCGCATTGCCCTTGTTGATATCCTTCCACTCGTCGAGCATTTCGCGGAGCCTGTCTTCAATGCCTTCCCCGTCCGTAACTACGGTGAAATGATCCTCTCCCAGACGGCTGCAGTTCTCATTTCCGAAGTATTTCACAAGCAGCCTCGCGAACGAGATGAGAAGCTCGTCTCCCTTGCTGAAGCCGTACTTGCTGTTGTAGAACTTCATGCCGCTCATGTCCGTAAAGAGCATGACTGCATCTCTGCCTTCTGCCTTCATCCTGTCTCTGGCAGCTTCGGCAAGCTCAAAGAAATATGTCATGCTCGGGAGTCCCGTAAGATAATCGTAAGCACTCAGCTTCCTGAGGCTCTCCTCGTGGAGCACCTCGCTCAGCGCCTGATTGAGCGCCTTACCATGCGATGTATCCCCCGTTTTATAGCTTCCTTCGTCCGTGTACCATACAGTGGCAAGCCTCTCACCTGTACCGGTATAGAAGTGTTCCCCGTGAGCATGGATGATCCTGTAGCCGCCTTCGGCCATCTTTGAGCGATAGACTGCATCATAGCTGCCGCCTTCAGTCGCGAAGCGCAGTGCCTCGTCGGCCACCCTTGCGACATCATCCGGATGTGTATCGGCGTACATGTCATGATCCATGTAATAGTGGGCCTTCCCGCGGTCATCATAGCCTAGAAGTCGGAGGAATCCGTCGGACAGCACAAGCGAGACTACTCGCCTGTCTATGAACTGGTATACCGCAAACGGGATCAGTGATCTCTCCAGAACTCTGCGTTCGCTCTCCGGATATTCGTATCTGTCCATCTTTTTCCTCCACAACCCTTTTCCGTGAGCCGTCCACCCGGTTATTGTAGCCGTTTCCGATCATTTCACCTTTTGGCTGCAATTCCATTCAGCTGGGAATAAAAGCTCGCCGGTTTATGCTCGATCGCTCACGACATGTTCGTCGGCTTTTGTTCGATCGGATGCCGGCAATGTCATTCAATCCCGATTCTAAAGCCGTCTCACATGCTCCCTCGCTGTATATCGCTGATAAGCATCCGTGACGATCGTTCAGGCTTCAGGGCAGA
>JAZUNV010000093.1:0-3614 GCA_045604305.1 Anaerovoracaceae bacterium
CATGTGCTGGCAGTACATCGTCAACAAGTACTTCGACGGTCCTGAAGATGCAAGAAGTAAGATCGAATTCGTCATCTCGACTGAGCCTACTGACGGCGGAGTATACAGAGGACACCGCGGCCGCATGGAGATCCGCGTGGACGTAAAGGGAGTATCCTGCCACGGCAGCGCTCCTGAGAGAGGCGACAACGCGGTCTACAAGATGGCGGACATCATCAATGATGTAAGAGCGCTCAACAACAATGACTGTACGGAGAGTACTTCGATCCGCGGACTGGCAAAGATGCTCGATCCGAAATTCAACCCGGATCACTACGAGGACGCGAGATTCCTCGGCAGAGGCACATGCACAGTATCACAGATCTTCTACACATCTCCTTCGAGATGCGCCGTAGCTGACAGCTGCGCTATCTCGATCGACCGCCGCATGACTGCAGGCGAGACATGGGACAGCTGCCTCGAAGAGATCAGACAGCTCCCGAGCGTTCAGAAGTACGGCGATGACGTCGAGGTAAGCATGTACATGTACGACCGTCCGTCCTGGACAGGCGAAGTATACGAGACAGAGTGCTACTTCCCGACATGGATCAACAAGGGAAGCGCAGCTCACGTAAAGGCTCTCGTTGATGCTCATCACGCTCTCTTCGGAGAGAAGAGGATAGGAGCTCCGAGTGCAATGTCGACAAGAGAGGGCAGACCGCTGCTCGACAAGTGGACATTCTCGACAAACGGAGTATCCATCCAGGGCAGATACGGCATCCCTTGCGTAGGCTTCGGACCAGGAGCTGAGTCGCAGGCGCACGCTCCTAACGAGATCACATGGAAGCAGGATCTCGTGACATGCGCAGCTCTGTACGCAGCCGCCATCAATCAGTATCCGAATTACGAGAAGACGGATGACGTTACACAGTTCCGTCAGGGCACTACTAACAACGACATCAAGTAAAAGACATAAATGATCCAACTGTCATCACAAAGCAACGATAATACAAAATAGATAAGGGAGGAAAACATGGCTGATCTGCAAACTTACATCGACAAATTAAAAGAACTGGATATCAAGGATATGTACGAGAACGACTTCTTCCTGACCTGGGAGAAGTCAGACGACGAGATCGCGGCTGTATTCGCAGTGGCAGATGCGCTGAGGACCCTCAGAGAGAAGAACATCTCGACCAAGATCTTCGACTCCGGCCTCGGCATCTCGATCTTCCGTGACAATTCGACGAGGACACGCTTCTCCTTTGCGAGCGCATGCAACCTGCTCGGACTTGAGGTAGCGGACCTCGATGAGAAGAAGTCCCAGATCGCTCACGGAGAGACTGTACGCGAGACAGCTACCATGATCTCGTTCATGGCGGACGTCATCGGTATCCGTGACGACATGTACATCGGCAAGGGCAATGCCTACATGCATGAGTTTATGGATTCGGTCACACAGGCTCATGAGGACGGCGAGCTCGAGCAGAAACCGACTCTGGTCAACCTGCAGTGCGATATCGACCATCCGACACAGGCCATGGCGGATGCTCTGCACATCATCCATGAGTTCGGCGGAGTAGAGAACCTCAAGGGCAAGAAGATCGCAATGAGCTGGGCTTACTCGCCATCATACGGCAAGCCTCTGTCAGTGCCTCAGGGCATCATCGGACTGCTGACCCGCTTCGGCATGGACGTAGTGCTCGCTCATCCGGAAGGATACGAGGTAATGGACGATGTCGTTAAGGTAGCTGAGAAGAACGCTGCTGAGTGCGGCGGCAAGTTTAGCGTGACCAATGACATGAAGGAAGCCTTCAAGGATGCTGACGTCGTTTATCCTAAGAGCTGGGCACCGTTCGCAGCCATGGAAGTACGTACTGATCTCTACGGCAAGGGCGACTTCGACGGCATAGACAAGCTCGAGAAGGAGCTCCTCGCTCAGAATGCGACTCATCAGGACTGGCTGGTAGATGACGAGATGATGAAGCTGACTAAGAACGGTCTCGACACTCTCTACATGCATCCGCTGCCTGCAGACATCCAGGGCGTCTCCTGCGAGCACGGCGAAGTAACTGCCAAGGTCTTCGATCACGCTCGTGATTCCCTGTACAAGGAGGCTTCGAACAAGCCTTACATCATCGCTGCCATGATCTTCCTTGCAAAGGTCAAGGATCCGGTCGCAGCTCTCAAGGCTCTTGAGGACGCAGGCAAGGAGAGACAGGGCTTCAAGAAATAGTTAGAACGTGTCATCCTGCAATATGTCATTCTGAGGAACGAAGAGACGAAGAATCTCAAGGGATGAGATCCTTCACTTCGTTCAGGATGACAGAACAAAGCAGAAGGTCATATTAAGACAAAAAAACAGTAACGAGGATAAAACAGATGGAAAGAAAAAAAGTCGTAGTTGCGCTCGGCGGCAACGCTTTGGGCGGTAATCTGATAGAGCAGATGACATCCGTAGCGGAGGCGGTCAAGCCGATAGCCGATCTTATCGAAGCAGGATATGAGGTGGTCGTCACCCACGGAAACGGTCCTCAGGTGGGTGTTATCCAGGACGCCATGAATCTCCTTTCGAGAGAAGAGCCCGAAAAGCACCCTCACTTCCCGCTGTCTGTATGCACTGCCATGAGCCAGGGCTATATCGGATACGATATCCAGAACAGACTCAGGGAGGAGCTGCTTGACAGAGGCGTCGACATGGGAGTCGCATGCTGCCTCACACAGGTGGAGGTAGACCCTCAGGACCCTGCATTCAGGAATCCTACAAAGCCTATCGGCCCGTTCCTGACAAAGGAAGAAGCCGACAAAAAGGCTATGGAGAAGCGCCACGTATTCATTGAGGACGCCGGAAGGGGATTCAGGAGGGTGGTCGCAAGCCCTAAGCCGATCGATATCGTTGAGCTCGATACTATCAGGGCGCTTGCGGATTCAGGCCACGTCGTGATCGCAGCCGGAGGAGGCGGAATCCCTGTGTTCAGGACCGAAAACAATCACCTCAAGGGTGCTCCTGCAGTCATTGACAAGGATCTCGCTTCGGAGCTTCTGGCTGAACTGATAGATGCTGATTATCTGATCATCCTTACGGCCGTCGAGCACGCTGAGATAAACCACGGCAAGCCTGACGCTGTGAAGCTCGGCGCCATCACTCCGGAAGAAGCAAAGAAGTACATCGAAGAGGGGCAGTTCGCTCCGGGTTCGATGCTGCCTAAGGTGGAGGCGGCTGTCAAGTTCGCCGAGTCGAAACCTGGCAGAACAGCCCTTATAACACTGCTCGAAAAAGCAAAAGACGGGATAGCGGAGAAGACCGGAACGAGGATCAGCATGTAGGGGATCCTGATGTACCGGTGAGCATATCACTAGGAGGTGGATAAGAATGCTTTTGATAGGAAACGGCAGAGTAATTACAAGAGACAGCGACGCTCCTTACTTTGAGCACGGAGCAGTCGTCTGTGACGGTACCGAGATACTTGAGGTCGGAGAGGAAAGCGCTCTCAAGGCTAAGTATCCGGGTGCCGAATACGTGGATGCTCAGGGCGGTGTCATCATGCCGGGCCTGATTAATCCCCACACTCATATCTATTCGGGACTCGCAAGACGCCTGGCTATTGTCGCCAATAACCCGACCAACTTCCTTA
>JAZUNV010000094.1:0-29628 GCA_045604305.1 Anaerovoracaceae bacterium
CGACATGGCTACGATCGCCTTGTATACGCCGTCGTTTCCCATATACATGCCATTCGCGCTCACGTTGACCGGTATCCTGCCGAATATCGACCACACGAGCGCGACCAAAATAATAAGCAAACCGCCGACAGCGGCGATCCAGAATGAAGGTGAGATTATTACTATCGACTTGTCAAGCTGTTCCGGAGAAGACAGCTTGTCCATCATCGATTTTCTGTACAGATTTGCCATAGCTCCATGCCTTTTTTATCAATGTCCCGCCCGGGACATGCGTGTCTCCTATTTGATAATTGTAACAGTTATGTACGTCTTTTTTTGTCACCACGTTGGTAACAAATAGCGAGAAAACGTTAAAAAAAGAAGGCATTACCTTCTACCGATAATGTCTTCTATATGGACGCCCAGTATGCGGGTGAGCTTTATGAATGTCAGTATGTCCGGCATCCTGTCCCCCTGCTCCCACCGGTATACGGTCTGCCTTGTGACACCCATGAGATCCGCGAGCTCCTGTCTTTTCATTCCCCGTTGAGTTCTGATCGCTTCTATCCTCTTCCCTATCTCGCTTCCGCCGGTATAGTACTCAACGCTGATATCTTTTGTTATATCGACAAAAGGCCTCCTGAGGTTTTCGAAGGCTTTCTTCAGCTTTCGGGTGCCGACCGGTTTTACAAGGAAAGCGCTGCAGTACAGCTCGTGAGCTTCAAGCGCGAATTCGCTGTAGCCGGTGACGAATATGATATTGATCAGCGGATTTGATGAGATAAGCCTGCGGGCAAGGGTTATCCCGTCCATCTGCGGTAAGTCTATGTCCAGGATGGCGACATCATATTGCTTTGCAGACGCGAGCTTGAGCGCTTCAAAAGCGTTCACAGCTCCGTCAGCGCTTGTGCCGGACGGAAAGACCTCTTTGACATCGCGTATAAGATCATCAACAATCAGTTTTTCATCATCTACTACCAGTACATCCATTTCTGTTAATTAATCCTTCTTTCCTTATTCTGTATCTGCGACCCTTCCGGAGGCAGGTATCCGTACTACAGCTGTCGTGCCGCTATCATTGCTGTTTATTTCGAGAATCCCGCCGCACAGCATCTCGAGCCTTGTTTTTATATTTGCTATCCCTATGCCGGTGTGATCATATTCATTTTCGGCAGCACATCTGTCAAACCCCCTGCCATCATCCGAGACCGTAACAATGAAGTTTCCGTCTTCGCTCTTAGTGGATACCAGCACATTGCCTCCGTTATACACTCCGTGACGTATTGCGTTTTCCACAAGCGGTTCTATGGTCAGCGGCGGAAGATTGAAAAACCTTTCTTCTATATCATAATCGACATATATGCCCTTGCTTTCGTCGGCAAGCGCCAGAGACACATAAGCACCGATATGCTCCAGTTCCTCGTCAAAGGAGATCAGCCTGTCCGAGCTGATCACGTCAAGATTGGCATGGAGATAGTCGGAGAAATCTTCGAGTCTCCTTACGGCTTTATCCTGATCGCTCCGTATCAGCGACTTTATCATCTGAAGAGCGTTGAAGATGAAGTGAGGCCTTATCTGCTCCCTCATCAGCCTCAGTTTGTTCTCCGACAGTTCGAGCTCCTTCTTCGCAAGCTTCGCCTGAAGCTGTGATTCGTGCAATGTGATCAGGTAGATGTAATACAGTAACGTTCCAAGAGCGAATGCCTCGTCTATATATCCCGGCACAAGGTTGAGCCCCTCAAGTATGCCCGTGAGTACCGCTATGCCGGCAATGAACATGAGTATTATGCCGAGTCTTTTGTCATCATGCCGGATAAACCACAGTGACCAGCGAACCAGCAGGGCAAGGTAGAAAAATGTCACGATATATATCGATACTCCCAGAGGGCCCCTGCAGAACCAGTAGTGCTCATCATAGTAGAATACCAGCTTGCCTGCGAAAGGCGCGGCCAGATAGATGACAGAATTTATGATCAGCGGAAGAGCAAGCAGCATCTGCTTGGGCTTCGAATCCCTGTAATGATCCGGCATCAGGATGATAAGCTCAAGGTAAACGACAAGCGGCTGGAGTACATAATGCACCACAGAAGTAACTATGCGTACATTGATCCTGTCCGGTGAAAAGACCGCCCAGCGCTCAAGGCTGAAGGCCATGCTCATCATGAAGAGCACGGCTATTATGAGCTGGAAGTTCTTTGTCGCAGGAAGCCTGACATCCCGGTACGCGTACATGATAACAAGAAGCCCTCCCAATATCAGGAAGGTCATGTAGTTTTCCACCAGGAATTGTGACAGGTCCGCCTGCGAGATGAATTGCATTTACCTTGTCCTTTCTGTCACTCTGCAGGCTCCGCTACAGGGCATTCCTGCATCCCGTAATTCAGCTCGCCATGCAGCTTGAGCCCTACAGCCATGCACGGCAGGCAGTTCTGCTCCCATTTACACCCTTTGCATGGCTCTTTGCGTTTATCCTCTGCTGAGCGAAGCTCTTGCAGATACTCTGACTTCGTCCAGTAGTCCATGATATGGTCGAACTCCTCTTCGATCTCGATGTGTCTGCATGGAGTCAGCTTCCCGTCTATAGTAACGGATATGCCGTCGCGACCGGCGCCGCACCCCCTGAGGACCCCGTAGTTGAGACTTCCGAAAAAGCTTCTTGACGCCAGAGTACGCATCTGCGAGAAGCACGCCTCCGGAATGATCTTAAGATCCCCTTCGTACTGTCTTATCTGATCTGCGACCGCATACATCTGTTCAGCGGTCGGATAGCTGTCGAGTTGATGCGAGGAGTCAGGCTTGAAGGCCATGACCACAAGTATCTCGGCTCCATAGTGCCCCGCGAGCTCGATCATGTGCGGGAAGTCAGCAGCATTGCATTCATGCATCACCCAGTTGATGACGGTCTTATCCCAGCTGATCTTCTGAAGAAGCCCGAGCGTCCTGATCGCCAGCTCATACCCATCACGTGTCTTTTCGTTGACCTCTTCGGTGCTGCCGTTCAGTGATACGAATATGCGGCTGACTCCGGCGTCGATGAATTCGCGGAGCTTCTCTTCCGTCACATATGCGCCGGAAAGCGCGATATTGGCCTCCAGTCCGCATTTATGACACTCTTTGATCAGCTCCGTCAGATGAGGATAGCACATAGTTTCTCCGCCCGACAAATTGACCTGTCTCACGCCGGCATCCGCCGCATCCCTGATCCAGTAGAGCGCAGTGTCCAGCGGCATCTCCCTGCCGTTGTTGAGCGATACATAACACTGCGGGCAGTGAAGCGGACACCGTGTGGTCAGTTCCAGATTCATTTGTCTCGGTTTTTCCAGTATGCGCTCGGCCATATAGTAATTGTACCATTTGCTGGGTTTTATTCTTGTCACCACAATGGTAACAAACCTGAATAATAAAAGCCTGCAGGTTTGACCCTGCAGACCATGTTGATTTGATTCTTTCAGTCTTTACCTAACATAGAGTTAATCCAATTTTTTTATCAGAAATACCATCGCAGTCAGATACATCCTCATCGAACATCGAAAAGAATGTCTTGCAAAACCATTATAGTGCTATCTAAGCCAACTTTCGATTTTCTTAGACATCCAAAAGCCTCCGGCACCCAAAGCACCAAGGCCGCCGGCAACGCCAACAATTCCTAAGAGCATAAGGCCAAGACCAAATCCTCCTGATGCCATTGCCAGTTCGTCATCAGACAATTCCCCATTCTCTATCATCTCCTGAGTTATCTCTCCGGATTGGATCTTTTTAGCGATCTTTGCGATAGTCCTGACTTCGTCGATACTACAATCCACACCATGCTCTGCCAGCCAACGCTGCGCATCTTCAGCCGAATCGTTATTAAAAAACTCTTTTGCGAGTTCTTCGTTCTTCATCAATACTTCAAACTTTTTAGTCTTTTCATTCATGTCCATTATTGTTCCCCCTCGTTTTATATGCAACCTATTGGCATCATTATTTCTACCAGCATCCTGCACAGATCGCGATCTTCAGTAAGCCTGAGCCTACCGCCGCCACAACAGAAACGGCCGTCATGACAGTATCCACAGTTGTCCATGCGCCGCCGCTGACAAGCCGAAGCATTTCACCAGAAAGCTCACCGTTCTCCGCCATGTCCACATCCTTCTGAGTGATCTCTCCGGAAGCTGCCTTGCGGAACAGCTCTCCCAGCCACATGATCTCGTCCATCGAATAATCGATACCGTGATCCGCAAACCACTTCTGAGCATCTTCGGGCTTCTCTATGCTCAATACCTCTTTAGCAAGTTCCTCATCCGAAAGGATCTCCTGAAGTCTTTTGTTCTTTTCATCCATAGTTTTGTTATCCTCCTCCTGATTGATTTGTTACCAATAGTTACACTATACATACTCATCAGTATCTCAGTTGATTCACGCCGTTTCCTGTATTACCAGTTCTAATCGATCCAACCAGCCTTCTCTGCAATCACGACTGCAAGGCTACCTGCTAATATGGCCATAGCAACAATCTCAAATACTAATCCTCCGGACACTTTCTTGAGTTCATCATCGGTCAACTCATACTCACCGACTGCCATCTTCTCCAGGTCTTCCCTGGTCCTGCCGGAGATCAGCCCCTTTATCGTGCCGCCGAGTTCCTTTACTTCATCAAGAGTCATGTCTACACCGTGCTCTTTGATCCATTTCTGTGCATCCGCGGGATCCTTCTTTGAAAACAGCTCCTTTGCAAGCTTTTCGTCCTTTAGTACTTCTGTCAGCTTTTCCAGTTTTTCTTTCATATCCTTATCCTCCTGGATGATTTGATTTATATATCACTATATATACCCATCAATGTCCGGTATACGACACCAATTCACTTGGACATCATTTTGCAGTTCACTTGGATATCATTTTGCTTATTTTATCATCCTGTGATATTTGATTCAGTCACCACAATGGTAACCAGCCGAAATAAAAAAGCCTGCAGGTTTGAACCCGCAGACCGAAAAGCAATAGTCGCTCTAATCGCTCAGGTGACTACTTTTGTCTGTATTCATCAGAGCATTCTCTGCTGCAGAATTTGTCCCGATACCTCTTCGCAATGAATGCCCTGCCACAGTTTTTACACATCCTGACAGGGTTTACACTGTCGGTCAGCATACTGCATATCATGAGCTGAATTCCCTGTAGCAGCGAGTTCAGGTTCCATACCAACATCGGACCCTCATCCTGAAGTTCAATATGGTATGTCGGGGTGATCCCGTCAAATGCAGCCATGCTCTGTTTGTAGTATTCTTTGGCATCCTCTGCTACGTGATCCAGATCTTCATAGTAGAAGAATATCGTCATCATGGTGAACGCCCAGTCTTTGAGTTGCTGCTTCAGCCAGTCCATTCTCTCCGTATACTCGCGCTGGAATGACATATGAACTTCAAGAGGTCTGCCGTCCGTCATCGTTGCAAGGGCCACCATATGCTTGTCTCCCTCTATATCCAGCGTGTACTCCTCATCCTGCTTCTTCAGCTTCAGATTTTCAAATGGAAAGAATGCCGCAAGATAGTCGTCAACGGTCATGGATTCTGTTTTGATGAAATGATTCCTGTCGAAATACACATTTTCATATGATAGGAACCTCGGTGTAGTCGGGAGTGCCGTCATGAAGCCCAGCATCCCGTATTTGAGAACGAATCCGCATACAGCGTCTTCTTTTTCTTCTTCTGCCAGGTCACTGTCCATGCAGGTCCGGCCCACGTTAAGAGCATCGACAACCATGTCTTCAAGCACATCTGTCGGGTCATATGGTTCCGGCACAGCACCATCACCGACTTGCAGGTACTTTACTCCTTTGTCGTCCTCTCTGATAACATAGTCACTGTATCTCACCCAAAAGGATTTTGAATTTTCAAAGAATCGTTTCATTGCACGTCCCCCGTGTCATCTTCACTTTCGAGAAGTCTCTTGAGATCATCTACATCCGGAAGAGCCTTTCTCAGTTCATCAGACATATCCTTTGATGTCTTATATGTTGCTACGCCCATAGGCTTGGCATAATCCTGGATCACGTAATCAACGAACGCCTTATTCATATCCTTGCACAGAATAAGTCCTATTGCAGGATTCTCGTGAGGTTTCTTCTCAAATCCATCAAGTATGCTGAGATATGCCTGTAATTGCCCAAGGTATGATGGTTTGAATTTACCTTTCTTCAAATCAACCGCCACGAGACAATTCAGTTCCCTGTTAAAGAACAACAGATCGATATACTGATCCTCTCCGAAAGCGTCCAGATGATACTGATTTCTGATAAACGAGAAGTCCTTACCAAAAGTAAGTATGAAATTCTTGACATTGTGTATGATAGCATTCTCAACCACTTTCTCGTCTATATCTTGCGTATCTCGAATGTTCAGTTCTTCAACATTGATAAAGTCAAGCAGATATTCATCCTTGAATGTATTGATTGCACGAAACGCATTTCCTGAAGCAGACATAGTTGAAGTAAAGTTATTCGGCAAAGATCCCTGATGATTGTATTCATCCTGATCAATTCTTCGCCTCAGTTCCTCTACAGTATAGTGTTCAGCTGCACACCTTCTGATATAGAACAGTCTTTCATAAATGTCTTTTATCTTGCTGAGAATGACTCTGTGCTGCGTAAATCCAATGGCCATAAAGGCTTCAATAGGGAAATCTTCACAATTTGGAACTTGCGAGTTCCACAATTCATTATCCAGCAATTTGGAACTTACAATTTCCAAATCATCCGGAATTGTCATTTCTTTGCTTGTGATATCAGTTGATGTGTCCAAGACAGACCATTCTTCATAAAAAGTGCGCATGTATCGGAGATTGCGAGAAGTGAACCCTCTCAATCCCGGCAGTTCCTTCTGAAGGCGTTCACTTATAGCGTCGATTGCACCGCTACCCCAGGCTCCGTTGCGCGAGTTGACAGATATGTATTTCCCGATGCCATAGTAAAGCATCAGTTGCTTTTCATTCACTGATCTTGCAGCATCATACTGGCTCTGCAGGATTGCGCTTTTTATTACACTCACAGCCTCATCGTATTTCTGAATATCGCTCATGGTCTATTCTCCCTTCATGGCTACCATATTATCACACAATCGTTCGCATCAGCTATCGTCTTCAGATCCGGGCCTGTATTCATACTTCTCACGGCAGGTGTCGAAGAAATTCTGCTCATCGCCTGTGAAGGAATAATCCTTGTCGCTCCTGAAGATAAGCACGCCCATCGTCCGCTGTTTCAGATGATGATCAAGTATCTTCCAGCTTTTTCGGATGCCTCGGTCGGTCTGACCCCTCATCTTCGCTATCTCAGCTGTCGACTGGTTCTCAAGCACTTTCCAATAAAGGAGATCTCTGTATTTCGACTCTATCCCTCTCATGAAATGGATCATATAATCTCTTGTCACAATTTGATCCAATGTGTCCGGCTTGCAGTACAGGTAGTCAAGAAAGTCTCCCCTGCGCATCTGACGGGCTATCACACTGCCAAGGTGCGCCGGGAAGATAGCTCCGTTCTCGTCAGCGCCATAGTCCAGAGGCAGATCATCTCCGCTCCTGTACAGCTCGTGCTTACTCACCCTGCTTCTTTCGTTTGCATCAAGTGCATCATACCACTCGATCACTTTGTTGAAATCCGCCACCGTCCTGGCTGCATCCTCGATCCTTTTCAGGGCTTCCACGCGAATATCACGTTTGAGTTTCTTTACCTTGCCCGTGCCTGTATCCGGAAGGTCGAAGTCTCGCAGTCTCATGAATCCCGGCAGATCAGATACGGATCCGTCATCCAGCTTCTGTTTTTTCCTGCTCACTTTTTCTTCCAGATCTTCCGGCCAGACTGAATCAGCACCGAGGCCTTCCCTATTCTTATCATACACGGCGACAGGATACATACCTTCGTTATCTTCATACTCTGCAGCATAGGAAGAGAACTCGTCAAAGAGCACTGGCTCATCATATTCATCATCCATCATGCTCATGTAGTCTTCGCGCCACATCTCACGTGACAAGTATCCCATCGATCGCACCTCGTAAAAAGTTCAGACTCTCAAAAAATAAAGTTCCGTTTTAGCCCTCAGATTTTCCCTATTAGTAGAGGGAGGATCAGAAGTCTTCAAATGCTCACTATCGAGAGTATCGGGAGTAAATCGCATATCCCGAACATATGTTTATTATAAGGCTTATACCGCCCTGTTTCAACCCTGTTACCCATCAAAGGATACATGAGTCGGCAGGTGTATTTCATCTGCAAAAAGTAATGTCTCCACGGAGAAAAACACCTTATTTCGCCCCGAGATCATACATCTCATCACGGGGGGGGTACAGAAACGTTATTATTTTGCACGTTATTACTAAGCAGCAGTTATCTCAATGAGGATCGGAGGTGAGACCAATGCCAAGGATGTCGAAGAAAGACAAGGAAGAAAACAGTTTCTTCCTGAATGACCGCGGGCGCATCACATATAACGAGCTGTGCCGTAAATGCGAGCGTGACTGCAAGCAGAGTTTCCGTGCCGTGATCATTTCATGCCCGGAATACAACTCTAAACGGAAAAAGAAAAAACAGCACTGATGCTGGGAAAGGAGGCTTTATGCCGGAAATCAAACAAGTCACTACAAATTTTAAAAGCGCTGAGGAACTCTTCTATAACCCTGTCGGCGGCAGCAAGCCTGACATGATAGTCGACGGCCTTATTCCAACAGGCATGACCATAATAGCAGGTGCTCCGAAGTCTTGTAAGAGCTGGCTGATGCTTAGGCTGGCATTATCTGTCAGCCTGGGAGAGCAGTTCCTCGGTCATGATGTCAAGCAGTGTGGTGTTGCATACTATGCGCTTGAAGATACGGACGCAAGGCTCAAGAGCAGGCTCTTGGATATAAATACTGCACCTCCGCCGGGACTGATATACGCTACCTCAATAAAGGATCCATGTAATGATTTCATCAGTGACCTTGAGAGATGTCTGGACAGCAATCCGGAAGTCAGGCTTGTGATCGTAGACACACTACAGAAGATCCGAAACAGCGATCCGGCTTCAAATGCCAATCAATACGCGTGCGAGTATGAGGAGCTTGCGAGACTCAAGGATATCGCTGACCACCGCAGCATCGCGATCGTGTTTGTACACCACACACGTAAGAAGCACGACTCAAAGGATGGCAACAATGATGTGCTCGGGTCATCAGCTGTCACAGGCACAGCCGACATGATTCTTGTCCTACGCAAGAGCCGCGGAGGCTCTGCCGGCACGCTCAGCGTGAGCGGGCGTGACGCACCTGATATCGAGCTCGTGATGCAGTGGCAGCATCCCGAGTGGCATGTCATCGAAGAGAAGTCCGAAGAAGATATCGCAAGAGAGAATGTACCAGAGATTGTTTACAAGGTGGTTGACTTCCTGATGGCCGAAGGAGGATTTACCGGTACCATGTCCGCTCTTCTTGTAGAGATTGGTCTTCCTCATGTCAAGCCGCATGTTCTCAGCAGAGCACTGTCGAAGTTTCATGATGAAGTGCTGCTCCCTTTGGGGATCACATACGATAGCGCACGCGTATCCAGTGACCGAAACTATGTGTTCACGGTGTCTGAAGATACTGCTACAGAAGATGATGATCAGTCTCACTCTAATGCAGATTTGGAATCTGATAATAGTGATGACGCTCATGACGCTTATGACGCTGCTTCGCTCTAGGAGCAGGATACCGTCATTAGCGTCATTGCCGTCATTTATGCAGCTTACAGGTATTGCCATGATGTATTGTCGGCATCCAGAGAGTAACAACATCCGTGTATCGCCACGGGTGTTGCCGTAAGGACAGCCTAAAGGCCTGTCCGCAGGTATAGCGAGCATAGGCTATGTATCGCCAGCCGGAAAACCGCCTGACCATCATAGCCGCGGCACTGCACTTCGTGGCAATACCGGGAGGGGCTCTGCCCCTGCAACCCCATCCACAAAACTGATCCGGTCCATGACCGCTATTACTAATATAAAGGTGACGGTTATCGTCACAGAAAGGAAGAACAATATATGACAAACAGACAAAGAGATCTCGGAATCAACATCAGAGTAACTGCTTCCGAGAAGAAAAAAATCGAACGCAATGCTAAAAAATGCAGACTGACTGTGTCCGAATATCTTCGCCAGCTCGCGATGAAGAACGAGCCGAAAGAACTTCCTTCCGAGGAAATGATGCAGAGTCTGATGCGTCTTAGGAAAATAATTTCTGCTTTTGAAAAGAATTCCGAGGCGGCACAGGATGAAAAAAGCCGAGAGTATTTCAAAAGCTCGGCAGACTATATCCGTCAGATCATGACAGAAACTATGCAGCTCATGACTCATTCCCGAAAGAGAACGGAGGTCAGAAGCGATGGCAACGACTAAGATCTGGCCTGTGAAAGACAATCTGAAGCGGCTTATAGACTACGCATCTAATCCGGAAAAGACTTCGAAGGATGATCTTGAAGCAGTCATAGAGTATGCGATGAACGGAGCTAAAACGACAGGCAGTGATGAAAAAACTTGCTATGTCACCGGAGTAAACTGCTTCGCGGATACTGCTCTTGATGAGATGCTCAGCACTCAAAAGCACTTCGGAAAGACAGGCGGCAATGTGGCATATCACTGCTACCAGTCATTCAAACCGGGCGAAGTCACAGCCGGGCAGTGTCACAGACTTGGTGTCGAACTTGCAGAGCGGATGTGGGGCGACAGATATCAGGTGCTGGTCGCAACTCACCTTGACCGAGACCATCTTCACAACCATCTGGTGTGCTGTTCAGTCTCATTCATAGACGGAAAAAAGTTCAATGACAACAAGGCTGCATACAGCAGACTGCGCAGATTATCTGATGAGATCTGTCATGAGAACGGGCTCTCAGTAATCGAAAAGCCGCTAGGAAAAACACCGAGGCAGCTGTACTTCGCAGAGAAAAACGGAGAGCCTACCAGGTATAACCTGATGCGGGAAGCCATAGACAATGCGATCGCTCTCAGCTATAACATGCCGACATTCTTGGATCTGATGAGACAACAGGGATATGTGATCGCTTATAACCCCAACAGAAAATATCCGACGATAAGATCGGTCAATTCCAGAAAAGCTACGCGACTCTTCCGGCTTGGAGATGATTATGATATCGGGCGGATCGTGCAGCGCATCAACAGCAACTCGTTTGATGATGTCATGCGAAGCCGTGAAGAACATATCGCTTCCATGCGCCACCCTATCCGGAAACAAGTTCATGTGACCGGCACCAGAAAAAGCGCGAGGAAGATCGGCGGACTGTATGGTCTGTATCTTCATTATCTGTATCTGCTTGGCTACAGACCGAAGAAAAAGCATCGTCCCCTTTCGCCGGAAATGCGCGAAGCGTGCAGGATGTGCGATAAGTATTCCGAATGCGCGAAGCTGATGGCGAATTACCATCTACGAACTGAAGATGATGTGAAGGATTTCATTGCAAGATTGGAAGAAAACCTGGATACGCTCACTAATCAGAGAAATAAAGTTCGAAACAAGTTGAGACGAGCAGATGATCCGGAGATGATCGAGGCATACAAAGATAAAAGATATCTTCTTACCAGTAAGATCACAAAGATCCGAAAAGAAATAAAGACTGCTGTGTTTACACTCGAGCGCAGTGAAAAGGTCCGTAATGACATCAGGATCGAGCATGATTATTGCCGCGGAAAACAAAAGGATCATCACAAAAGCAATCAAAAGGAAAGAATTGAAAGATAAACCATAAGAACCGGCGGAGGCAATTATGTCTCTTTTTTTGTGAATGAGGAAAGGAGGTGCCGGAGCATGGCCGATAATAATACTTTGCAGCAGATGATGCCGTCTTCGGCATCTTTTTCTTCAGACGATGTATTGTCGTTCCTCACTGAGAATGGTACTATCGACTTGAGGGACGTCGAAGAACAGATGAGAAAATCAAGAAAGGAGAGAATCCTAGAGAAACATCCATATAAAATCTATCAGGGCAAAGATGGCAGATGGCGTACCCACCTACCTGATGAGACAAAGAAAGAAGGTCGCAGGCTGATAGTGAAGTCCGATCCTGATGATCTGGAATATGCAATATGTTTGTATTATGAATCAAACGATGAAGAGCTTATAAAAGAGAACTGCACTCTTGAAAAACTGTATCCTCTGTGGATAGAATACAAAGCTCTGCATGTGAAGGAAACAACTGTATTGCGTGTCAAGAAGGACTGGCGCAGATATTATGAGAACTCCCCTATCGTTAAGAAGCCTATTCAAACACTAACCAAGCTTGAGCTTGACACCTGGGTACACAAGATGATCCGTGAATACAAAATGGATAATCATCAGTACGGAAATTTCTCTCTCATCATGAGACAGATGTTGGAATTCGCTGTGGACAGTGAAATAGTGCAGGTTAACGAATTCCTGAAAGTCAAAGTTGACAAGAAGAGAGTCCTAGTTCCATCATGTAAGAAACCTGATCACACACAGGTATTCAATAAATCTGAAGAGAAGAAAATAATAAACCACGCTTGGGAAGCCTTTGAAAAAGATGAGCACTATGTCCAGCATTTTGTTCCGCTCGGGATCATATTCCTGTTTTATACAGGCTTGAGGATAAGCGAACTGGCGGCTCTCAAGTTCAATGACATAGACGGAAAAAAGCTGCATGTCAGACGAATGGTCGAATACCCTACTGGCACGATCGTCGATGACACAAAAGGAACATTTGGAGAAAGAGAAGTTCCACTCTGTCCTGAAGCACTGTCAATCTTAGGAGTAATCAGGGAAAAGAGAACTGAGCTCGGGATTGATACTGACGGCTATATTTTCTGCCCGAACGACAGACCACTCAACACCTACACGGCGGTACAAAAAACTATTACCAATTACTGCAGGGAACTTGGTATCGAACAGAAGAGCATTCATAAAGTGAGGAAAACTATGATCTCAACAATGATCGATGGAGGTCTCAATCTTAATACCTCAAGACAGATTGCCGGTCATATGGATGAAAAAACCACTTTAAACAATTATCACTACGACAGAAGTGATGATGAAGAAAAGTACCAAAACTTCGTAAAGATCTTCGCCTGATCACGCTGCTCGCAGGTGTATCCAAAAAAAAGAGTGAGTGTATCCAGATCTTGGGTCCATCTGCGGCACAAAACATTATATCACCTCAAGTCTTCAAACCCGCTGAGTCCAACGGATACAAAACAAAAGAGTCGTTCATCGAACGACTCTTAGATGGCGGAGAGAGGGGGATTTGAACCCCCGCACGGGAGTTACCCGCCTGCTGGTATTCGAAGCCAGTCCCTTCAGCCTCTTGGGTACCTCTCCACAGCGAGTGTGATTATAGCACACACTCTCTGCAATATTCAACTTATTCGGCTCTTGTTTTTCTGTTTTTTGTTTCGGTCATCTTTCTCCTGTTTCTGCGTCTGCTGTCCGCCGCATATGACAGCAAGAGCACTATGAGGATGACCATTATGATGCATACCGTCTCAAGGTTTGAGATATTCAGATATGACGGAAGCCAGCCCGTCTCCACATCCTCAGCCACCAGCAGCTGCCTTTCTGCAACGAGCTTGTCGTTGGCGTAGACCGAGTATGTGCCCGCCGGATCGCCCTTGTGGACCGGTGCCACGAGCTTGTCCGTCTTCACCTTGATCTTTATATCCTTCTTCTCGCCGCTCGCAGGATATGCGACCGTTGGAGCATCCGGACTGAGCGCTACCCTCGTATCCGCACCGTGCTTGACCTTCGTAAGGCACACCTTGTCATTCTCAGTCGAGACCGTGTAGCCCGGGGTGACCACGGGCGCGAATTTAACCAGCTTCTTGGCGTCCTTCCTCCGGCCCTTTACGCTGTCCTCAAAGAGAGCTACCGCGCCGGACAGCTGGCCGTCGTCGTATTCGAAGGCCAGTGTCGTATCCTTCGAAGTCCAGCCTCCTGTCTTGCCGCAGGTGACAGCATCGCCCGCCTTCCAGGTCGCCTTGAGAGTGTGATTATCAAGAGTCCTCTCTCCGGATTTGTTGGTAGCCGGGACTACATATTCCTCTGTCATGGATATCTTCCTGAGCTCCTCGTTCTCGAAGCACTTCATCGTGATTATGCAGAAGTCCCTGGCGGTGGTGTAATGGTCCTCATTCTTCCAGCCGTGAGGATTGACGAAGTGAGTGCCGGTGCAGCCCCACTCCTTCGCCTTCTCATTCATCATCTTGGTGAATTTCTTATTGCTCCCTGCTACGGCCTCGCCAAGCGCATAGGCAGCGTCATTGCCCGATACCATCATGGCGCCGTACAGCAGGTCCCTTACGCTGATGACCTCGCCCGCTTTGAGAAACATTGTCGTTCCGTCTTCCAGCGGCTCCGCGGCCTTCGCCGAGACCTTGACCTTCTTGTCCGGATCGAGATTCTCCAGGGCCAGATAGCAGGTCATTATCTTAGTGATGCTGTACGGAGACACCCTCTTGTCGGCATCCTTCTCGTATACCGGTTTGCCCAGGTCGAGTGAATACATGATGGCGGTACCCGCACTTATCTCAGGCGGTTCCGCATTGATATCCCCGACCGGAGTCATCAGATCCTTCTCGTACGCCCTGTTGTATTTGAGTCCAGGAGCGATCGAAAACACCAGCATGACTGCGATCGAAAGAAGCAGGATGACAAGCACCTTGCCTCTCGTATTCAGCCTGTATCTTTTCTTTCTTTTGTAATTATTGCTCAAATCCAGATCACCTTATCCCGAATTTCTTAAGCTGCTTCGTCAGGCGGCTTTCATCCACAGCCTCAGCCGTGAGCAGCTTGCCCTTGTACGCGAGCTTATCATTGGCATATACGAAGTAATATCCTCCGACAGCGCCCTTCTTTACCGGCGCCTTCAGCTCCCTCACACTGGTCTTCACCTTCACATCATCGGCCTTGCCGCTCGCAGGATAGGCATATCCCTTCCTGTCTGCGGTCAGTGCTACGGTGCGCTGTGCTCCGTGCTTTACGTTCGCCTCGCATACCTTCTCTCCGTTCCTTGTCACAAGGAAGCCCGGGATCACCTCGTGTGAGTATGCGATCAGTTTCCTGACATCTTCCGCCCGGCCTCTCAGAGTATCGTCGAGCAATACTATGACGCCGCTCAGGCCCTTCTCTCTGAACTCAAGAGCGATCGAGCACTGGGTCTCAGACCAGCTACCCGTCTTGCCTCCGGTGAGCACCCTCATATCGTCCATGGTCTTTAGGAGAGCATTCTCCATGAAGAGCGCCTCGCCCTTGTTGGTCGCAGGGACGGTGTAGTATTTCGTCATCGAGATCTTCCTCAGTGTGTCGTTCTCGAGACACTTCCTGGTGATGATCTCCATATCATGAGCTGAGGTATAATGCTTCTTGTTGTCCCAGCCGTTGGCGTTCACAAAGTTGGTATCGGTGCATCCCCAGGATGCTGCAGTGTCGTTCATCAGCTTCGCAAATGAAGCGACATCTCCCGATACGGCTTCGGCCAGAGCTGTGGCTCCGTCGTTGGCGGACATCATCATGCAGGCGTACACCAGGTCTATGGCTCTGACCTGCTCGCCGGGCACCAGCTCCATCAGCATCCCTTCCTCGAGATACTCGCATGCGTTCTTTGATGCGGTCACCATCTGATCCGGATCGAGATTCTCCAGAGCCAGATAGCAGGTCAGTATCTTGGTAATGCTGTACGGAGCCAGGCGCTCACCCGGATCCTTCTCATATACCGGCCTGTCCAGGTCGAGCGAGTACATCACCGCCGACTTCGCCCTGATATCAGGCGCCTCGGCCTCAGGATCGCCTATTGACCTAAGCAAGCTCCTGTCGTATTCCGTATCCGCAGATGTGCTCATCATGATCACCGTCCTGCTTGCCGCAACAACTGCCACAAGAAGGAGCAGCGTAAGTATCACAGCTGCCCCTCGTGATTTTCCTTTTTTAGCTTCCTCAGCTTTTTTAACGTGTTTTGTCTCAGATCTGTACCGGCTCAAACCGACATTACCCTCTTCTAAACTTCGCAAATGAGCTTCGGCTCTGCGCCCAGGAAGTCGAGCGACACCAGCATGTACTCAACGCCCCTCACTGTGCCCTTGATGCCCGTCGCGTAAGCCGGCATCCCGTGCAGGTGCCCGTATATGCACTTGCTGACGCCGTATTCCTCGAGCAGCTTCGTGAAGCCGGTCTCCCGACCCGTAGGATCGCTCGGAGGATAGTGCAGGCACGCTATTATCTCAGCATCCGGCGCCGCAGCCTTCGCCGCGTCGAGCCCCAGCTTCATCCTCTGAAGCTCCCTCGAGTATATCTTCTCGTCATGCTCGGTATACTCAAGCGAGCCCGGATAAGGCCAGCCCCTTGACGCAGTTATAACTATATCCCCTCCCTCGATCACATAGCAATCGTTTTGGAGGAAAATGATGTCATCGTAAAGGGAATTCAAGTAGTTGATGCGGCTCCACCACAGGTCGTGGTTGCCCTTCGAGATCAGCTTTGTTCCCGGCAGGCTGTGTATCCATTCGAAATCCGCGATGGCCTCGTCTATCCTGAGCGCCCACGAGATATCGCCCGGGATCATCACCACGTCATCGTCCGAGATGAGTCTCTCCCAGTTCTCCCTGAGCCTTGATGTATGGTTCTCCCATCCCGGGCCGAACTTGTCCATCGGCTTGTCTATATTCTCATCGAATGCCAGATGCAGATCCGCTATCGCAAACAGTTTCATTACGCCCCCGCGATCTGTCTTATCACATATCCCCCCAGGCAGAGCCCTGCGCTGCCCGGTACATAGCTCAGAGTGCCGAGCACGTCCTCCCTCGGCACAGGCTTCTCTTCAGAGTATACCACCGGCAGGTGCTCTATTCCTATGTCTCTGAGCCTCTTCCTCATGACTCTTGCGAGCGGGCATGTCGAAGTCCTGGAAATATCCGACACCTTGAAGTCTGTCCCGAACTTGCCTGCCGCTCCCATGGCTGAGATGATGTTCACGCCCTCATCCGTCGCCCTGCGTATGAGCCCGGTCTTGGCATCCACATCGTCGATGGCATCGACCACCCAGTCGTAGGCCGTCAGATCCAGATCGTCGTCCGCTCTGTAGAACCTGGCTATGGCCCTGACTTCTATGCCCGGATCGATATCCGCGATCCTCGCCGCCATCACCTCGGCCTTGTTCATGCCCATGGTGGAAGTCAGCGCCACGAGCTGCCTGTTGAGATTGCTCTCCTGCACCGTGTCGCCGTCCATGATCGTGATATGTCCGACTCCCGCGCGTGCTATCGCTTCGGCCGCGTATGAGCCGACGCCGCCGACGCCCATCACAAGGACGGACGCTTCCCTGAGGCGTCTGATACCTTCTTCGCCTATGAGTTTTGCCGTACGGCTGAATCTTTCTTCCACTCTCTACTCCCCCATGCGCCGTATCTCATCCAGCACTCTGTATATATCGCTCCTTGAGAAACCCTTTGACTCGAGCTTCCTGGCTATCTTCGCCGTCAGTCTGTCGTCTATCTCTCTCATCACAGGCGCTTCTCCGTACACATCGGACGGTCTGTATATCTCCCTGCGCGCGATGCTGAGCGCTTCACTGTACTCGTCTACCTGCTGCTCGTAGAGGAAGTCCTCTCGCGCATTCTGTATGGTCTCTCTGTCGACGCCCCTCTCCGCGAGTTCACGCTCGGCTCTCTGCACTCCGCGCTTCTTCTCACGGTTGTATTCGTAATATCTGAGCGCATAGAGGTAGTCATCCAGGTATCTCATGCCAATCAGCTCGTTGACCGCATCCGTGATCTCTTCCTCGCTGTAGTCCTTGCCCTTAAGATACCTGCGCAGCTCTTCGACAGTCCTCATCCGGCTGCCGAGATAAGTATACGCCGCCTCCAGAGCGCTCTTCCGATCCTTACTATTCTTCGTATCTTTTGTGTTTTCTTCCATATATATTAAGTATATGATTTCAAGCGATCCATCTTCAATCGATCATTTATCGATTGAGTATGATCCTGTCATTTCACCGCTGCGATACACAGCTATTCAGAATACTTGTGTATAGATCATCCACTCCATATGAAATATACACTAAATACACCCCACTCATGCCGTCTGCATCGCTTCCGGATGAGGTTTTGTGTATCAGCCTACAGTTTCCTGTAATCGATGCACAATTCCGAGGCATCGGCGTCGCCCTCCACGCAGATCGCTGCGAAGAGTTCCGGCAGATTAGGCAGCTCTATGTCCTTGACGGTATATATCCTCCCATCGACAGAGACGAGGTCTTCCGATACCGAAGGCAGGCCGGAATCGAATACCGTACCGCCCATGGCCTTGGCCAGAGCCTCACGCCGGCTCCATATCCTGAAGAATCCCGTGCACGCCGCTTCCGGATCCGCTTCGTACGCATCTCTTACCAGCTTCTCATCCTGAGGGCTGTAGACGCGTCCGGATATAGAGAGTATATCACTGTTCCTGCGGTGCTGTATATCCAGTCCACACTCCCGTCCGTCAAAAAGAACAGCCCAGACATCGTTCGAGTGAGATATAGAGAAGCAGTCGAAACCGTCTATATACGGTTTTCCCATCCTGCCCGTCTTCATCTCAGCGCCCAATCTCCCGGCTTTATCGCTGTCCTTTATATGATCTGCAATTGCAAGCTCCAGCAGCCTGTGGCTCTCCGCCCGTCCGCCGGTGAATGCTTCTTTGTAATAGATCGTCACTTTTCGAGCACCTCCAGAGCCTTGTCGATCGCTCCGCCTTCATCCGTCTCGATATCCGGTGTGACGCCTACTCCGTTGACCTTCTCTCCGCTCGGTCTGAAGTACTCCGTCGAAGTGATCTTGATGGCTGAGCCGTCCCTGAACTTTTTCGTGACCTGAGTGACGCCCTTGCCGTATGTCTTGCTTCCTATGATGGTACCGGCATCATTGTCCTGTATCGCGGCAGCCAGTATCTCGGATGCGCTTGCAGTGTTGCCGTTGACCAGCACGACGCAGTTGAGATCCGCTGAGCTCGCCTTTGAGTTATGCACCGTCTCCTTGCCGTTTTTCGAAGTCTCAGTCATGATCCTGCAGGCCGGCAGCATGTAGTCGGCTATCTCAAGGCTCTCATTAGTCAGTCCTCCGCCGTTATCGCGCAGATCTATGATGAACTTGTCGCAGCCCTCGGCTTCAAGGTCTCTGACTGCGAGCTTGAAGTCCTTGGCGGTATCCTTCCTGAAGGTTGAGATGGATATGTATCCTACATCAGGGTGGCCCTCATAGACCTTATACTCCACGGATTCCTGCTCTATGGTATCCCTGCGGGTATCCACCTCGAGCGTCTCTCCGTCCCTTTCTATCGTCAGCTTCAGCGGTGTGCCGGCTTCGCCCGAGATCTTGCTTATGGCATCATCTACACCGGTGACCTCCTCGCCGTCGACGGATCTGATGATGTCGCCTTCTTTAAGTCCCGCCTCCTCGGCAGGTGAATCCTCGAACACCCTCATGATCGTGACATTGTCCCCGTCCTGCATCACGCCGACGCCTATGCCCACGAAGTCGGTGAGATACCTTCTCTCGAATTCCTCGTACTCCTCAGCAGTGAAGTACTGGGCGTACGGATCGCCTATGCCCGCGACTATCTCCCTGATCTCATCATCCCCTATGGTACCCACATCGCTCTTTGCGATCGGGTCCTCTTCGATGAGCTTCATTATCTCATAGTACTTGCCGTACGATCCGCTCAGATCCAGGAAGTAATCGTAATCCGACTTGCTCACAAGCCTGAACAGGCCGAGCACCTGTGTGCATATCACCATTACGGCCAGGCAGCATATCACACCCATAACGAAAGGAAGAGCGAACTTTCCGCCGTCCTTTCCCCTGCCGCGTCCGCCTCTGCCTCCGGCGTTTGCCGGACCGTCGACTTCCTCAGCTATATTGTTGGAATTGACATCATAATCGGCTGCGTCTGAAGCTTCCAAACCCAGCCTTACGCTTACTTCTTCAGTTCTGATCTTATCTTCGTCCATTACAGGGTCCCCGCAGGCAGTAGCGCTCTCACTATCGCCTGGGCTTTCTTCTCATCTCTCCATGTATTTACTTCTATATTACACAACAGGTCAACTCTGCCGGCCTGAGCCGTCTCGTAGGCGCTCTCTGCGTCTCTGAACAGCACAGCCTCTACGTAACCCCCGTTCTCCGACGGAAGCCTGAACTTCGCCATGCTCCTGTCATCCCTCAGGAATCTCCATCCCTCGACGGCTACGTCTTTGATCTCGAAGACCGGTATCTCATTGTCCTTGCCGCACGGCTCGAGCAGCTCTATGGCCTCCGCGAGCCTGAGATCTATCTCACCGCAACTGATCAGCGCATCGCTCTCGTAGCGCTCTTCGAGCAGGGCCGGATCCTCCGCGCAAGCCTTCCTCAGGTCGTCGTTCAGGTCGTCCCTCAGCTGCTGCATCTTATCAGCCTCTATGGTGAAACCGCAGGCGGCGCTGTGTCCGCCGAAGCTGATGAATCTGTCTCTGTATTTATTGAGCATAGAGAAGAGGTCCACGCCCGGTATCGAGCGGCCCGTTCCCTTGTATATGCCGTCCGTTCCGGATATGACGATCACAGGTCTGTTGACCTTCTCCCTCAGCTTGCCCGCGACTATCCCGAGCACGCCTTCATGCGAATCATTTATCTCTACTATGACGAAGTCACCCTTGTGGAGCTCATCATCAAGGAGCTCAGAGCCCCTGTCATAGGCCTCGTCCTGGAGCCTCCGCCTCTCCTTGTTGGCGTCTATCAGCTCGCTGCAGTACTTCTCTATCTCCCTGTCATCGTCCGAAAGCAGGAGCTTTACTCCCAGGGACGCATCCCCGAGCCTTCCCGAAGCATTGATCTTAGGCGCTATGCCAAAGGATATGTCGCCCGCCTTGAGAGTCGCATAATTGAGCGAGGACCTGTCTATCAGTCCCCTCAGTCCCTTGTTGCGGCAGCCGAGGTGGATGCTTCTGAGTCCGCACTTCACTATGGTACGGTTCTCATCTATCATCGGCATGATGTCCGCAACCGTGCCTATGGTGACGAATTCCAGCACCTCAGCCATCAGCGGTCCCGGTATGGCTCTCCTGCGCGCGATCGCGAGCGCCAGCTTGTAGGCGACGCCAACACCGGCGAGTCCCTTGAACGGGTAGCCGTCCTCCTCGAGCCTCGGATTGATGATGATGCCCTCAGCCCGCTCCTCGCTCATATTGTGATGGTCGGTCACGAGGGTCTGGAGACCCTTCGAATGCGCATACTCAGTCTCTTCCTTTGATGACGAGCCGCAGTCCACGGTCACCATGAACTCTCCTCCATCCTCGATTATACGGTCTATGGACTCCCTGTGGAGGCCGTAGCCCTCATCAAGTCTCGACGGGATGTAATAAGTAACGTTGTCCGTCAGAGCGCCGATCACCTTCATCAAAAGAGCCGTCGACGTTATGCCGTCGACATCGTAGTCACCGTAGATGACTATGCGCTTGCCAGCATCGATCGCATCAAGCAGCAGATCCACTCCCTCGTTCATGTGAGCGAGCAGGAATGGATCATAGGCAAGCTTCGGCTTCGAAGAGAGGAACTCCTCGAGTTCCTCCTCTCCTACGCCTCTTGATTTGATTATTTCAAGCACTTTTGATTCTATGTCCGGCATTTTATCTGGTTATCAATAAAGTGACAGCGGGTTGATAGTGGATCCGTTCTGGAATACCGTGAAGTGGAGGTGCGGTCCCGTGGATGCTCCCGTGCTACCTATGTATCCTATCACAGTTCCCTTGGTGACAAACTGTCCTGCCTTGCAGTTGTAACCGCTGAGGTGTCCGCAGAGCACGCTGTATCCGTTTCCTATTGCGTACTGTATGCAGTTGCCGTATCCGCCGTACCACGAAGCTCTCGTGATATATCCGTCGGCTATGGCGTATACAGGCGAGCCCTTTGTCCCGCTCGTAAGCACTATGTCAAGTCCGTTGTGGAATTCCTTGCCGTGGAACGGGCATATCCTCCATCCGTATTTGTCGGAAAGCTCCCAGTTGGAGTTCGTCGGCCATGCGTACTCGCCCGGGGCCAGCTCTATGTTGCCGCCGGATTCGACTATCATGGCTTCCGCCTGGGCCTGCAGGGCTGCAGCCTCGGCTGCCATCTGTGCCGCTTCAGCTTCCTTCTGAGCCTGCAGGGCATGCATCTCGTCAGCCTCTGCCTGATACTTCTTTTTGAGCTCTTCCGTCTCGATCTCCTTAGCCTCAAGCGCTATGTTTTCCTCTTCGAGCGCGGCCTCTTCAGCTTCCAGCTGTTTTTTGAGTTTATTGAGCTTCTTGTAATCCTTCCTGAGTTTCCTGAGCAGGTTCTGATCGCTTTCCAGAATCTTCTGGACCATGCCTATGTTGGACAGCAGGTCCTCGACGTCCTCAGAGCTCAGTATGACATCGACGAAGCCGGAGTTGCCCGTCTTGTACATCGCAGTCAGTCTGTTGTTGAGCGCTGTATTCTGCTCTTCTATCTCGGCTTCCTTTGCGGCAATGTCCGCCTTGGTCTGCTCGATCTCGGCCAGCTTGTTGCTGATCTCGACCTTGATCCCCTCGATCTCGGCCGATATAGCATTGAGTTGTTTCTCAGCCTCCTCGATGTTGGCAGTCGCTTCGGCAGCCTTCTTAGCAGCCGCCTTGGCTTCCTCACGCTTCTTCTCAGTAGCCTTCTGAGCCGCCTTGGCTTCCTTATACTTTGCATCCTTCTCTTCCTGTGTAGCTGCGAACGAGCTTACGAATGCCGCAGATACCAGGGCTGCGATCAGCATGCATACGATCAATAATGTGCGTCTCTTCCTGTTTCTCATTATCGCTTGTCCTTATCTGTCGAGGAATCGTCTGATAGAAATGATACTTCCGCATACTCCAATGCTTATACCGAGGCAGAGGAATATGATCAACACGTTCTTTGCCAGGAAATCTGCAGGTACCACTGTTACCGACAGTATCCTTGCTATGTCGGATCCGGCTATCTTCACGATCTTGGTATAGATGAGGTATGTCAGACCCGTCGCTATGAATGCCGACAGCATGCCGACGATGATGCCTCCCCAGATGAACGGAGCTCTTACGAACCAGTCCGTCGCACCGAGGTATTTCATGATGCCTATCTCCTTCTCCCTGTTGAATACGGTCAGCTTGATCGTATTGGCAACTATGATGATGGAGACTATCACCAGGAATGCCATCGCTATGATCGATCCCATCTCTATGAAGTGGGATACTTCAGCCAGCTTCTCGATAGTATCGCGGTAGTAAACGACATCCGCGACCCCTTCTATGGAAGGCGCCGCCGCTGCGAGCGCGTTGGCTGCATCCTTGTCCTCCACGTATACCATGTATGAGTCAGGCAGAGGGTTCTCAGGCAGATTTTCCAGGAGGTATCCGTTGTCTCCCCATCTGGTCTTGAGAGTCTCGAGAGCCTCGGCTTTAGGTACGAATTCCACCTTGTCTACGCCTTCACCGGCTTCGAGAGCGGCTCCGACCGCCTTTATAGCTTCCTCATTGCTGCCTTCCTTGAGGTATATCTGTATAACGTTGTAGTCCTTCTCGATGGAAGCCGCGAACAGATTGACGTTTACGAATGCCACGAAGAAGAGTCCGAGTATCAGCATCATGGCAGTGATCGCAAGCACGGAAGTGAAATACATTCCCTTGTTGCGACCCATCTGGCTGAAGGCCTGTTTGAGGTTGTATCCTATTCTCATAGATAGCTGTCCTCCCCTCCGTCCAGATACGAGTCGACCACGCTTTCCATCTCGAGGTCTATCGGGTCCATGGCTACAGTCCTGCGGCTGACTCTCTCGGTCTCAGCAGCAGCGATCTCCACATTCGCGGCCTTGAAAGGATTATCCATGAACAGGGTCTTAGAGAGCTCTTCCTCAATGCCGTTACGCTTGAATCCGTAGCTTCCCTCCTCGTCACGCACGATGCGTCCGTGTTCGATGGCCACTACTCTCTTGTTCATCTTATCTACGATATCCTTGGCGTGGGTCACCATGAGTATGGTGGTGCCCCTGATGTTGATCTGCTCCAGCAGACCCATGATATCCAGCGCTGTGACCGGGTCGAGGTTGCCCGTAGGCTCATCGCATATCAGGACTCTCGGCTTGTTGACCAGAGCCCTTGCGATGCCGACTCTCTGCTGCTCGCCTGCCGACAGCTCGTCCGGATATCTGTTGGCCTTGTCCTTTATATCGACCAGTTCGAGTACATAAGGCACTCTCTCCTTTATTTCTTTCCTGCTCTTGTGGAGGACTTCCATTGCAAATGATACGTTCTCATAGACAGTCTTCTTCTCCAGAAGCCTGAAGTCCTGGAATACCATCCCGATCTTCTGTCTGATCTCAGGGATCTCTCTCCTGCCTATCTTCGTGATGTCCTTGCCCGCAAGCACGATCCTGCCGCTGTCCGGCTCGATCTCCTTGAGGATAAGCTTTATGAATGTGGTCTTGCCCGCTCCGCTCGGTCCCACGAGGAACACGAAATCGCCGCTGTTGATATGAACAGAGGCATCGATAAGTCCGACATTGTCCCCATACTTCTTGGTGACGTTGTTAAATACGATCATATGTCTGCAATCTCCTCCTGCATAAACCTATGCATCGAAATAATAGCAAACACGGTGAAGCAATACGTATAAACTTAATGAACGTTATGTGATGTCTTAACACATATTAAAACGACGCGGATATCCGCGCCGTCCTGTCATGTAAATTCGTATTATTTCTGTCAGACCAGTACCTTTGAGAGGAAGTCCTGTGTCCTTGGCTCCTTAGGATGATTGAGCACCTCATCAGGCGTGCCCTGCTCTACGATCACTCCTCCGTCCATGAATACGACCTTGTCAGCCACTTCCTTGGCGAAGCCCATCTCGTGAGTCACGACCACCATGGTCATGCCCGCCTTGGCCAGGTCCTTCATTACATCGAGCACCTCTCCGACCATCTCAGGGTCGAGCGCCGATGTCGGCTCATCGAAGAGTATCACCTCCGGATCCATGGCAAGCGCCCTTGCTATAGCGACACGCTGCTGCTGGCCGCCCGACAGGTTCCTCGGATACTCATCTGCCTTGTCCTCCAGTCCAACGCGCTTGAGCAGCTCGATGGCCTTTTCATCCGAAGACTTCTGATCCGCCTTCTTGACGTTGACCGGACCGATCGTCAGATTCTCCCTCACGTTCTTATGAGGGAAGAGGTTGAACGACTGGAACACCATTCCCATCTTGGTACGCATCTTGTCTACGTTCTTATCAGTAATGAGTTCCCCGTCGATATATATCTCGCCGCCTGTCGGCTCCTCGAGCCTGTTGATGCATCTCAGCATGGTCGACTTGCCCGAACCCGACGGTCCTACGATGCACAGCACCTCGCCTTCCTCGACGTTCTGATCGATGCCCTTCAGCACCTCCAGTTCCCCGAAGCTTTTATGCAGGCCTTTTATCTCTATCATGCTCATCGTGCAGACTCCTTTCTGGACATTTTGCGCTCATAGCCGTTGATGATCTTCGACAGAGGGATCGTGAGGATCATGTACGCCAGCGCTACTCCGATATATGCCGGGAAGGTCTCAAATGACGATGAGTTCCACAGCTGTCCACGCCTCAGTATCTCAACTACGCCTACATAACCGAGCACTGATGTCTCCTTGATGAGTGTTACAAACTCGTTGGCAAACGCAGGCAGGATGATGCGGATCGCCTGAGGGATGATAATGAGTCTCATGGCCATGCCGTGGCTCATTCCGAGAGATCTCGCCGCCTCCATCTGTCCCTTGTCTATCGCCTGTATGCCCGATCTGATAACTTCAGACAGGTATGCCGCTGAGTTGAAGCCGCAGACTATCACGGCAGGCACTGCCATTCCTCCGAAGTCGTCCCACTTGAAGCCTATGCCCCAGGATTGCACCAGCCACGGGATACCGTAGGCCATTATGAGGGCCTGCACCAGCATAGGTGTGCCCCTGACTACATCGACATATACTTTTGCCACCACCTGCAGGATCTTGCTTTTTGTCTGTGAACACAGCGCAAGGAGCAGTCCAAAGGCTGCTCCTATAACTATTGCTATCAGGCTGACTGCCACAGTAGCAGGTATTCCCTTGCAGGCGATGAGAAATCCTTTAAGATATACTCCCATTTACGTTTCCCTTCGCCTAATTATTTCCTGATTTGATCTAGCTGAACCACTTGTCTACGAGCTCGTCATACTTTCCGCTTGCCTTGATGTTGGCGAGTCCTGTGTTGAGCTTCTCGAGCAGCTCAGTGTTGCCCTTCTTTACAGCGAATGCGAACTCTTCGTGATCGCCGAATGCATCGCCTGCGAACTTGGCCTCTTCGCCGTGGCTCTTGAGGTAAGCCTCACCTACCGGCTTATCTACGACAACGCCCTGGACCTCACCGTTCTGGAGCTGGAGGTAGCAGTCTGTCCACTGATTGAGCACTACTCCGTCAGCGATCTTGCCCTCTTCCTTCATAGCCTGGACCATGTCTCCGCCTGTGGTTCCGATCTGGCTGGCAAGCTTCATGTCCGAAGTAACGGCATCGATACCTGCGAGGTCGCTGTCGGACTTGACGAGCAGCATCAGCTCACTCTCGAAGTATGTATCGCCGAAGTCCACCTTCTCTGCACGGTCACCGGCAAGCTTGTTCATGCCTGCGCAGATGATGTCGCCCTGATCAGACTGAAGAGCCGGGATAAGCGAGTCGAATTCCATGTTGACCCATTCGAGCTCAAGTCCCTGATCCTCAGCGATGGCTGCCATCATGTCAGGATCGAAGCCTACGATAGTCTCATCGCCGTCCTCAGTGGATTCGAACGGAGCGAATGTAGCCTCTGTAACGACCTTCAGTACTGCCGAATCATCGCCGCCTTCGTCGCTGCTCTCTTCGCTTCCGCCGCCGCCGCATGCGCTGAGTGCGAATGTGAATATCATTGCCAGTGCGAGTAAAAGTACCAGATATTTCTTTTTCATTGTTCCTTCTTCCTTTCCCTTTTTCCTAAGATAACAGGTTATTTTATGTCTACGCGTATGACTATAACATTTTATGTATATTTATGCAATGCATTTAGCATGTTTTTTTCAACGATCATGAATTAATAAAAATACAAAAAAAGGGAACGTTCTCACTGTTGTCAGAAACGATCCCATATCGTTTTGATTCTCTTATCCTTCGATAATGTACGGCTCCGCATCCTCCGGGATAGGGCATATATATTCATTCCCGGCAAGTCTGGCCATGTACTCATCCCTTGCCTGCGCTATCATCTCAGTATCCCCGAAGAGTTCGGAAGCGGCGCATGCCAGCACCTTGGCTGCGTATACCGTGCCCTTGTCCCCTATCGCGGATGCTCCGGCGGATACGTTCTGCCACGAGTGGCCGGGCGAATGCGCTGTGAAGCATACCGTGTTGAGCTGAGCCGCAGGTGTCTGCCAGCTGACATCTCCGACATCTGTAGATCCCGGGCTGAACTCGTCGCCGCTGTAGAACGGCACTATAAAGTCATTCAGGGTCTTCTTACCGTCGTCTGTCAGCTCCTTTACCTTCTGCCTTATCGCAGGATCGACCTTCGAGCCCGTGCCCGGCAGCTCATCATCCGGCGGGCAGGTCGCATCGAGGGCATCTGCGAAGGCCCTCTCCTCATCAGTGTATGCAGGCATCGGCACATACTCGAGGTTATCGTGCAGCAGCTTCTCCAGGGTCGTATTAGGAACTGTGTTGGCTGTCCCGTCCACGAATATCCTTTCAAAGCTCGTCCCCGTCATCAGAGCCGCGCCTTCCGCGCACTTATCCACACGCGCCTGCAGGTCAAGAGTGTCCTTCACGCTGACCGCCCTGGTCATGTAGAGCACCGAGGCGTGAGGCTGCACTACATTAGGCGACAGGCCACCGCCGTCCACCATGGCATAGTGGACACTGCACTCCTTCTTCATGTGCTCTCTCAGGTAGTTCACGCCAATGTTCATCAGTTCTGCCGCATCCAGTGCCGACCTGCCGTTCTCCGGATCCCCTGCGGCATGGGCCGCGACGCCTTTGAACTTATACAGTATCTGGACGCATGAGTTGCAGGTGCCCGTCACGACCTCATTGGCCGTCCCCGGGTGCCAGGTAAGTGCGCAGTCGAGATGCTTCCACATCCCCTCGCGTGCCATGAAGGCCTTGGAGGCGCCGCCCTCCTCTCCCGGGCAGCCATAGAATATGACTGTACCGTCCGCGCCGGTCTCCTCGAGATACTTCTTTATCGCGACCGCTGCACCGAATGAGGCGGCGCCCAGCATATTGTGACCGCAGCCGTGTCCGCTGCCGCCCGGCACGATAGGCTCGTGATGGGCAACTGCGGCCTTTTGCGAGAGTCCCGAGAGAGCGTCGAATTCTCCTAGTATGCCTATGACAGGACTGCCGCTCCCGGATACATAGCTGCCCGAGAAGGCGGTATCTATCCCGGCAAGTCCGGTCTTTGTATCGAAGCCGTGCTCTTTGAGCTTATCGACAAAGAGTGCTGCCGACTTCGTCTCCTTCAGAGACAGCTCGGCGAACTCCCATATCTGATGCGAGATGTCTGTGATCTCACCGGCTAAGTTATTGTCTATGTATTCTATTATCGATTTCTTATCCATATCATTTTTTATGTTATGTCATCCTGAGCGCAGCGAAGGATCTCCTTGAGATTCTTCGTCACTACGATCCTCAGAATGACATAATGAGAATTACAATACTTTAGACAGGAAGTCCCGCAGGCGCGGATCCTGTGGGTCATCGAAGACCTTCTCCGGCGATCCCTCTTCTTTGATATATCCCTCGTCCACGAAGAGTACGCGGTTCGATACCTCCCTCGCGAAGCCCATCTCGTGTGTCACGATGACCATTGTCATTCCCGCCGAGGCCAGCTCCTTCATCAGGTCGAGCACTTCACCTATCATCTCAGGATCGAGCGCCGAAGTAGGCTCATCGAAGAGCATAACGTCCGGGTTCATGGCGAGTGACCTGACTATGGCGATACGCTGCTTCTGTCCGCCGGACAGCTTTGACGGGAACACGTCAGCCTTGTCCTCCAGTCCGATACGCTTCAGCAGAGTGAAAGCATTCTCCTCGATTTTCGCCTTCTCAGCTTTCATGTCTTTGACCTTGTTGTACTTGGCCGTCTCGACAGGAGCCAGCATTATATTGTCCAGCACGTTCAGATTATTGAAGAGATTGAACTGCTGGAACACCATGCTCATCTTGCGGCGTCCGAGGTTGGTGTCGATGTGATTCTCCCTGTAGATCTGCTGCATCAGGGCTTTGTACTCAGGCCCCTCCTGGGAGTGCTTCTCCAGCAGAAGGTCCTCCGCTTTGATCTTTTTGATCGCGTCCTCATCCGCCATGCCGCCTGCGGTCAGTCCCTTATATGTCTTTGAAGCTCTGATCACGTCCGGATGCAGGTAAGGATCGACAGGAGTCATCAGCTTGCCCTCGATCCAGACTTCTCCGAAGGTAGGCTCCTCAAGCAGGTTCATGCACCTGAGCAGGGTCGATTTGCCCGAACCGGACGCTCCGATGATCGAGATGACCTCGCCCTTGTCCACCTTGGTCGACACTCCCTTGAGTACCTTGAGCTCGCCGAAGTTCTTGTATATGTTCTTGACATCGAGCATGTTCTGATCATGCATTATCT
>JAZUNV010000095.1:0-14168 GCA_045604305.1 Anaerovoracaceae bacterium
GAGCCACTTCGTCCGAGACATTTCTTTCAGTTTCGATCCAGACTTCTCGGACGAAACCACCAAATGAGCCACTTCGTCCGAGACATTTCTTTCAGTTTCGATCCAGACTTCTCGGACACAAGCATAAAAGTTAGCTCATGATCCGAGACGGGTACTATCCCATTCACGCCATGCTCGCCGGCTCCCATTCACACGCAGCAAGCGGCGACGCCGGCTTACATACTCAGTGCCGAATTTCTTCTTCTTGGTTTGACTATGCCCGGCTGCACGATCTCGCGGTTCCGGCATAGTCACAACAACTCAATCTTTATACTGGATCCGGTATCGGTACCCGTTTCTGTAAAGAATCAATTGACCGCAGCGCCTTTCACCTATTTGTCTGTTTGTCCGCTCATCCGGTCACCTGCTCATTCACTCTTCCGCTCACCTGCTCATTCACTCATCCGGTCACTCATTAGTAAGGCCGGCAAGAAGACAGCATTCATGTAACAAAGAAGGACGCGGAATATTTTTTAAAAAATGTTAGCACTCTCTATTGACGAGTGCTAACAGCTGTGCTATATTACAGTTGTCAAGGATAAAGCCCCGGATCACTGAGGGGCATTCAAAAGTTAAAAATATCATTTTCATAAGGAGGCAACACTATGTTCTATCCAAAACTTTTCAACGATGATTTCTTTGATGACTTCATGGGATTCGATTTCCCTCGTCTCAGGGCTGCCGATGACGTAGAGAGAAAGCTTTACGGCAAGCATGTTAACGGTCTGATGAAGACCGACATCCACGATAAGGATGGCAATTATGAACTCGACATCGATCTGCCGGGCTTCAAGAAGGACGAGATCTCTCTGACTCTTGACAACGGATATCTGATCGTCGGTGCATGCAAGGCTGTCAACGAAGAGGAGAAGGACGACAAGGGCACACTGCTTCGTCAGGAGCGCTACTCAGGCGCAATGCAGAGAAGCTTCTACGTAGGCGAAGGACTGGACGAAAACGATGTGAAGGCCAGATTCGAGGACGGAGTCCTGAAGCTCAGCTTCCCTAAGGAAAAGGAGCCGGAACTGCCTGAGAAGAAGACCATCATGATCGAAGGCTAATGTAACTAACACCTCTCATCTCTCATAATATAATCGAACACCTTAAAAGGAAAGACGTCCTCGTGCGAGGGCGTCTTTTCTTATGCTCTTCTTTTCTATTTGGATCTGTCTGTTCCGGTCAGGAGCAGAAGTGTATACGGCAGCTGTTATCTGTCGCCGCCGTTTTCGAACCAGTCCACGGTATAATCACGGAATTTCCTGGCGGCCAGGGTCATGTTATTTGCGTCCGGGATGGCCATGCCGAAGGTGAGCACCTGCGGCGGATCAAGCGGCATCTTGACAAGATGCTCGTTCCAGTGTTCGGCCGAAAGCTCGTTTACAAAGCTGATCCCGAGTCCCATCCTGACCATAGCCAGAGTCGACGGAGTATCATATGTGGTATATCTGATCTCGGGATGCACGTTGTTCCTGTCGAACACGTTCAGGATCTCCGGTTCCTTACCGAGCGATCCCATGATGAAATCATCGTCCATGCACTCACTGACCGGGAAGGCCTTCCTGTCCGCAAATCTGTGATCCTCAGGCACTGCGGCCACTATCGGGACCTCCCTCAGCGGGATCCAGTCGTAAGGGAAGCCGTCATTATAACCCATAAATGCCAGATCCGCTTCATTCTTCTCAAAGTGGCTGATTATGTCGGCGTAAATGCATTCGAGTATGTTTATCTGTATGCCAGGATAATCGTTTTTGAAATTCCTCACGATCTCAGGAAGCCATGTTGTGGCTACACTTGTATATGTGGCTATCGTTATCCTGCCTGTTGTAAGGCCCTTGAGCTCTGAAGCGAAATGATATATCTCCGCCTCATCCGCAAGGTATGTCCTGGCAAGCGGAATGAGAGCCTCACCCTCCGCAGTAAGCTTCACTCCCTTCTGTGAGCGCGTGAAGAGGGTCAGGTCCAGTTCTTTCTCCAGTGAGGTGATCAGCTGGCTTATGGCAGATGAAGTATATCCGAGCTTCTCCGCTGCCGCTTTGACGCTGCCTCTCTCCGCCGCTTCCATAAATGCTCTTATTCTTGCTGTTTCCATGTCCTATCTGACCTCGTATGGCGTCTGCTAATCCATCCTGCCGGCGCGCTTGTTCTCGTACATTATCTTATCAGCGCGGCGTGCCGTATCGTTTACCGAGTGATCGATCTCAGGATCATAGACGGCAACTCCGACCGCAACACTCACCTCTTCCCAATCATCCCTGGCCTCTTCGGCGATCTCATTTTGCTTCTCCCTGAACGAGCGGACAAGCTCATCTCTGTTCCTGTAATCGTCATTCTGCATAACGACAGCGAACTCGTCTCCTCCTATCCTGAACACAGGGCTGTGCTGGAATATCTTACATATCAGCTGGCTGGCCGCCATGAGATAGAGGTCCCCCTTGTCGTGGCCATGTTTGTCGTTGACCTTTTTGAGGTCATCGCAGTCGAATACCCCTATCGCGAACTCAGAGACCTCATTACTGTCAAGCTGCGTCTGAAGTTCCTCCAGACAGTTGTTGAAAGCTCCTTTATTGCGCACCGAAGTCAGGGGATCTACATAAATGCGCCTGCTCAGCGCATTTACTCTCTGCTCCTCTTCGAGCGCCTTCCTCTCCATTCGGATGCTGCGCAGCAGCAGTATGGTAAATATGAGAAGGACTATAGCGATCGTAAGCAACACTGCCACCAAGTTCTCCCTGATCAGATCAGCTATATTCATCCTTACGTCTTCAGTTGAATAATATGTCAGTGCAGTATGCACTATCGCATCCGGTACCGCTTTGATAGTCCTCGCCAGTATCGAATAGAGCTGCACGTCTCCTCTGCGAAGCGCAAAGCAGTAGTCCATGTTCACGCCCGTATATACCGTGTCGAGGTGAAGCTTCTCGCACTGCTTTGAAATATTGCTGTAACGGTAGTTGCTGATTATGACGCAATCGGCATCTCCCGCTGCCACAGCCTCGAGGCCTGCTGGTGTATCAGCGAAGTATGCTCTCTCCCATCCCGGATAGTGATCTGCCAGGAACATATCGTAATTCGTGTTGCCCTCATTGACGGCTACCACGACATCCTCCTTGCGTACGAACTCCTTCTGCTCCGACTCTCTCACCACCGCATCCATTTCCGTAGTCATGAGAGCTGGCGACATAACGACGCCGAGCTCCTCGCTGTCATAGTCGGTCAGATTAGCCGGAAAGACGCAGTCTATCTCGCCCTTCTTAAGAGCCTCCATTGCGTCTCCTGCCGTCGGGTAAGCTGTGGCTTCAAAATCGAGCGTTGCGTTCTCAAGTGCACCGGACGCATACTCAAGGAAGTCCTTCAATGCCCCGGTCAGCTCTTCCGTCTTAGGGTCCCTGGCGCAGAAAGCAAGATAATTATCCTGATAACCCACGCGTATCTTACCGTGCTTACTCAGCCAGTCCAGCTCGTCCTTGGTCAGATACAGATTGGACTCACTGTTGCTGAGGTATTTGTCGTGGAGCTGCACGCTATAGTATGCATTCTCCTCCTGTATGCTGTTCATGGCCGCATCGAGTTCAGGCAGCAGATCCGCCCTTTCCCTGCTGACCGCAAAATAGAAGTCTGATGAACCGATCCTGGCGACCGGTACGGCAGTCTCAGGATCAGCATACACGTCCATGGTAACCAGCGCATCGAGTTCCTTGCCGAGCATGCTCAGAGATTCCTCCTCGGAACCGCTCATCTCAATGAGCTCAGGCTCAACTCCGTGGACCTCCGCCCAGTTCTCGAACGCTTCCTTCTGGAAGGTCCCCCGGGTCACTCCTACGCGCTTGCCGTTCAGGGTAGAGAGATCGTCCGCCCTGATCCCGCTTTTGTCGGACGGGACGAAGATGCAGTATGACTCCGTGCCCATCGGAACCGATGAATACAGGATCTTGTCAGCGCGCTCGTCAAGATACGATACATCGCTGAGCAGATCGATCTCCCCTGCCATCAACATCTGGAGCAGTTCTGAAAAGCTGCCCTCGACATACTCATATTCCCATCCGTTATATGCAGCGAGCTTGCACTGATACTCATACGAGTATCCCGAGCGGCGCCCGTACTCATCCGTGATGAAGTAAGGCGCCTCATGACATCCGACGCGTACGATCTTACCTTTGCTATCGTCATCCGCATATGAAGCAAGGGGCGACACCAGTCCCGCCGCGATCATGAGCACCAAAAAAAGTGACGCAGTCCTTCTTATTAAATTGACTCCTTTGCGTCCCGGCATATCCTCTGTCCCCGTCATGATCGTTTTCTTTGACGTAAGTCCTGTTTTCGGTCTCATTCTATCACTTCCCTTCGCTCAAAATCAACGGCGCGCAGCTGCAGGCGGTACTTTAAGCCAAGGGTTTATCCGGGCGGTAAGTACGGCCAAAAAGACAGTCCTCTCAGGCTGCGTTAGTGATAAGATATATGTAAATAAACATCAAGGAGGTCAGTATATCATGGGTGTACTTAGCAACATCGAACCGAAGGAAGTATTCGAACAATTCGAAGCGATCTCGATGGTACCGAGGAGGACATACAAGAACGAGAAGATAAGCGATTTCTTAGTTCAGTTCGCAAAGGATCACGGACTCAGGTATGTGCAGGAGAAATGCGGCAACGTGATCATCTATAAGGACGGAACACCGGGCTATGAGAATGCAGAGCCTGTAATACTGCAGGGTCACATGGACATGGTCGCATCTAAGACGGTCGATTCAGATCACGATTTCGACAGCGAGCCTCTCGATCTCTTCGTGGACGGAGATCTCATAGGTGCCCGCGACACGACTCTGGGTGCAGATGACGGCTTCGCCCTTGCGTTTGCCCTGGCTATACTGGCTTCGGACAGCATCGCTCATCCGCCGGTCGAAGCCCTCTTCACTGTAGATGAAGAGATAGGCATGGGAGGCGCGAGTGAGCTGGATGTATCGCTCCTCAAGGGGAAGAAATTCTTCAACATGGACGGAGAGGAAGAAGGCGCTCTGACAGTAGGATGCGCCGGAGCCTTCATAGGTGAATTTGTTATACCGTTCAACAAGACCGAGAAGACAGGCATTCCGGTCACGATCAGGATCAGGGACTATCACGGCGGACACTCCGGTAATACCATACAGGAGCAGCACGGTAACGCTCACAAGGACATGGGCAGGCTACTCTACTACCTCAGCAGAGATTTCGACATCGCGCTCAGGTCGGTGGAAGGTGGCACCGGCGCCAACGTCATCGCCCAGTTCTGCACAGCCGAGATAGTAGTCTCCACACAGCATGCAGACAGGCTGATCTCACGCGTGGAAGAGATACGCGATATATTCAAAAGTGAATACATGGGTCAGGAAGACGACATGAGCATCACAGCCGAGGGCGGTGAATACAGCAGCTATGACGCAATGGATAAGGAAAGCACGTTGAATGTCATCAGATTCCTCTACGCATCGCTGGACGGCGTCCAGACCATGGACCGTGTCATTGAAGGCAATGTAGAAACTTCCCTCAATGCCGGAGTAGTGGTGACTGACAAAGACGACAGCAAGGTCAGAGTCAGCATCCAGGCAAGAAGCTCCGTGGACAGCAAGCTGGACGACATGCTGTCCAAGCTCACGATCTGGGGTGATATGACCGGCGGCTATGTGAATGTGAAGAGCGCGTATCCGGCATGGCCTTATAACCCGGATTCCGTACTGAGACCTCTGATGGTAGATGTATATAGTAAGATGTACGGCAAGGATCCGGAAGTAGTCGTATCCCACGGCGGTCTCGAGGGCGGCATACTTATGGGCAAGCAGCCTGAATTCGACATAGTCTGCTTCGGGCCTGACCTCCGCGGCGTGCATACGCCTGACGAGAGGATCAGCATCTCCTCTACTCAGAGGACATGGGAATATCTCAAGGAAGTGCTGAAGAAATGTAAGTAGTCTCGTGACTATCCTGCGTACATGCAGAACATGTCATTCTGAGCGTAGCGAAGAATCTCATAGAAAGGGGCTGTCGCACAGTAAAATGTGTGGCAGCCCCATAACTACCTGAAAAACAATATCATTTTTTTATTGCATTTCAGCATCTTTTGAAATACAAGACCGGAGCCCCTATTTGACTTTTACCAGCCCGCACATCGTAAAAGATATCAATTCATATCGTCCTTATGACCTATGTACTCGAAGCAGAGCATAGTTATGTCATCGAACTGCGGAGCATCCTGGACGAATTCGTCGATGCTCACCTTCATGCCATCGACCTGTTCCTGGAGAGACTTGTCCTTGTTTTTGTTGAGGGTCTCTATCATGCGATCAGTTCCGAAGAGCTCATTATCCGCATTGGTAGCTTCAGGTACACCGTCTGTATAAACGAACAGCTTGTCGCCCTTGTCCAGTTTGAAGCGGCGTTCCTTGAACATCATGCCTTCCATGGCAGCGACCGCTACCGAGTGCTTGTATACGACCAGCTCATAGTCTCCGCCGGCCTTGCAGAGAGCAGGATGCTCATGTCCTGCGTTGAGTGATACGCCCTCTCCTGTTTTAAGGTCTATCACAGCCATCCATACCGTAACGAAGAGTCCTGCTTCATTGCCTTCGCAGAGCCTGTCATTGACATCCGCCAGCGAAGCGCCGGCCTCTCCGCCCGACTGGAACACGCTCTTGATAAGCGTCTTGGCGATGACCATGAAGAGCGCTGCCGGGACTCCCTTGCCCGATACGTCAGCCATGACCATCGCGAGGTGATCCTCATCAACGAAGAAGAAGTCGTAGAAGTCTCCTCCTACCTCCTTCGCAGGAGTCATAGAAGCATATACATTGAGGTCATCTCTCTCCGGGAACGCCGGGAAGATATTCGGAAGCATGTCCGCCTGTATCTGGGTGGCTACGTTGAGCTCTGCACCGATACGTTCCTTTTCCGCAGTCACATCCACGAGATCTGACATGTAGTGCTTCATGTCCGCAAACATCTCCGTTATGGAGTTGGACAGAGCTTCCATCTCGTCTTCTGTATGGATATCCGGATCAGCCAGAACGAGGTCATCCGGCGTTTCCGCATGGCGGCTGCTCTCAACGAAGCTACCCGCTGAATCCTTCAGTCTCTGGAGCGGATTCACAACACGCCTCTTGAGCCATGCGTTCATGAACAGAAGTGATACGATCATGAGTATCACGGCAGCGATGGAGATGACGATAACATAATGCATCCTGGTCTCATAGATCGAGTCTATCGATACATCCGCCGCCAGCATCGCGACAGGTTTTCCTGATGAATCGCGAATGGCCATCATGCCTGTATACATGTGACCGAATTCATCGGTGTCCTGAGCAAAGAATGTGACATCCTCAGACTCCATTCCCTCCATGAAATGCCCTGCAACTTCGGCTGAGTTATCCGTGCCTGTCAGAGAGCCGAGTTCAACGGAATAATAGGCTTCGTCCTCCGCCCTCTCCTCTGATGTGATGCCGGCCATGACGTTCATCATGTTGTCCTCATCACTGGTGTTGAGAGGCTTGTAGATATAGACATATTCTACGCGGTAGTGCTCCTTGATCGCGTCAAGCAGCTTTTGCTCCGTCTCAAACTTTTCGGACTTCTCCCCGCTGTCGATACACGCCTGCAGATCATCACCATCGAACTGGGATGCGGTGAATGTCAGCAGGTCGCTGAGGTATATCTGATACCTTTCCAGCACCCTGGTCGCATAGGTAGTGAAACCTATAGCTCCTATGGCTATGCTGAGGATCAGAATGAGCAGAGTAAGCCCGATCATCAGGCTTTTACCGATAGTTTTCTTGGTCTTGTTGTTAGTTTCAGGCATCTTTGCGGATCTCCTTTCCATTAAGCGCGAAGTGTGCGCCTCCCAGGGCAACTATAAGGCCGAGGAAAGCCATGATTCCGGCCTGCGTTCCGGCCATGAGTCTTCCGAATACGACCGGTCCGAGGGATTCTCCGATATTCTCAGAGAAGTTATATATACCCATAGCCCTGTCTTCGCCATACTTCTGCGTGGCTTTCAGGCCGAGGAAATAAGTCTGCTGAGACGGCTTTGCGAACGAAGCCGACAGTCCGAGCAGCAGGAGCGATATTATAAGTCCCTGCACGTTCCAGGTTATTGTGAATATGGCGACCGCCAGCACATTGAGTCCGATGGCGGCATAAAGAGCTCTTGATCCGAGCTTTTTCTCGACCTGATCCGGCAGGCTCTTTCCGAGCATCACCGCTGTCTCTGAATACAGCATCAGGAAGACCGATGCCATCACTTCTCCATACCCCAGTCCATCACTGAACAGAGGCACGAAGTAGAATATGAAGCTGTTGAATATTATATACGGGTTCTGTATCAGCACTATGAAGCTCCATATGGATCTGTTCCTGAGGAACTTGCCCACAGTATGTCTGTCTTCCGTATCCTCCTCTTCATCCGGAGCCTTGAGGATGCCCGCAAGCGTTCCGGTCAGATACGATCCGAGCAGCAGCAGCACTCCCCAGAACAGCGCGGCCACAAAGAATACGTTCTTCTGACCTATGTTGGTTGCAAGAAGTCCGCCGAGTATCATGCCGAAGTTGATGCCCGAAAGGCTGGCCGTGTTATATATAGCGAAGCCCTCCTGGCGCTCTGCCTCATCAGGAAGATATGTGAGCATCACGTATACGGCGTTGGTTATGAGACCGACTCCGATACCGTCGAGCACGAGGCCCGCCATTATAGGCGCATATCCCTTCAGGAGCACTATTACGAGGTTACCCGTAAGAGAACAGAGCATGCTGATCATGAACACCCGCTTTATGCCGAGCTTCCTGACCGCCTTCGCGCAGAAGAGAGACATGATGCCCATGACGAAGATATTGACCGTCATAGGCAGAGCCGCGCCCGTGCTGCGCCATGCTGCAGGCAGAGCGTCACTGTTCCTGAGTATGTAGACCGGTAGGAACGATGACACGAGGTTGTACGCTGAGAAGATCGTGAATATCAGGATCCGTACGAGATGTGCCGGCATCCTGCCTTTCACAGCGTTCTCTACGTACTCGCTGCGGGCTTTTATGAACGATGTCGCCTCGCTTATCACTATCCAGAGCAGCAGCACGATCGCAACGATCGACAGGAGCACTTTTCGTCTCATGGCTCCGATCATATCCTGGACGACATAAGTGTCGGATCCTACGGCAACGACACCCACGACACTGCCGTCTTCGCCCTTTATAGGGACCTTCACCGACAGATATGTACCGGATACGTCCGCAGACTGGTCGTTCCAAACCGGCTTGCCGGTATCATAGACTTCCTGGAGCTCCTTCTTCTCGAAATCATCGACCCTGAAGAAGGTTCCTATCGACTGATCGAGGTATGCGATAGCGTATCCGTAGTTCCCCTCATCGCTCAGCCTCATGATATTACAGTACGCGGTGCGCGAGAAATCCACGTTCATCGGGATAGCGTTTTTCATCGTAGTGCACAGGTTTTCGTAAGCTTCGTTTCCAAAGTCCCTTGCTAAAACTACCCCGTCAAGATCCGATTCATCTATTCCTGCAGCGACCACATATGCCGTGGTCTTGAGCTGCTCGCGGATCTTGTCCTTGTAGCTGTCCTCAAATGCGCCGAGCAGCATCGCGCTTACTATGATGCCTACAAACGCCGCCATTCCGAGCACTATGAGCGTATCGGAGCCTGACACTTTCTTTCCCTTGTTGGCCTTCAGTATCATGATCAGTCTGATGAGAGTGATCACAACAGCTGCAGCCAGCAGGATCACGACGAGCAGGAACGCCGTCTGCCTGACCAGCACCGGAGTGGACTTCCTCACGGTCGTGTAGACTGTGTCTTTCTTGCCCGTTACTCTGAGACCTTCGGAATCCGTCAGCAGCACGCCGCTTCCATCCTCTGCAGCCGTAACTGTTTGGCTTTCAGTCTCATATGCAACGATGGACGCGGTCTCGTTAGCGGCATCTGTAATAAGCACCGTCTGAGTCCTGATGTCTGTAAACAGCACATTGTCGCCGCTAAGACCTATGCGGAACGGGATCCTTATCCTCTGAGCTGCCCACTCGGTAGTATAGATCAAATTGTCATTTCCTGATGGATCGAAGCGTCTGATCTCTCCGTTCTTGTTGAGTATTATGAGATCGCTTCCGCTGATAGCGATATCGCTGACTGCATTGAAGGCATCGTCATAATTGAGCGTGTATACCGCCTCATCGTTGGTATAGAATACTACCTTATCTTTGAGGCATTCCGCATATGACACTCCCTCATCCGAAGCCTGCACACCGTAGAGCTTGTGTTTATTTACGACCTCATTGTCCGCCGCGTAATCTCTCACGGCTACTGTATCGATATACTTACCGTCCAAATCGTATTTGAGCACCTTCTCACCGGCCAGAAGCATTCCGTCCCACTCGGAGACCGTAATATACAGGCTGTCCTTACCCACCGAAACATCATCGATGTACAGGCCGAAGCCGTCAGGTCCTTCCGTCAGTGCGAAGCGGGCCCTGCTGTCCTTATCGAAACAGAGCAGCCTTTCGTGTCCGCTGTCTATCACATAGTACAGACCACCGGCCTCTACGGCTTTATATCCGTAAGACACCTCGGTACTGTCCTTCAGAGCCTCAGACAGAGGCATCGAAACCATCTGAATGGCTACGATAAGCAGGATCAGTACTGCTGCGACAGCGGCATCTGCTTTACACAGACTGCCTGACAGCAGATAGTTCTTGATTTTTCCCTTTGTGTTGTTTTCTTTCATCCGCGTACCCTCAGAGTTCCTGCCTGAAGTGTCCGTATTCCTTGTACTCGACCGGAGCCGTGTAATTGACGTTCTCACCGTCTCTGCTCAGCATCTCAGAGAAGAGTATGGCGCAGAATGTCGCAGCGCCTTTATGCGCCTTGCGGCACTTGCGGTACGAGTCGATCTCAACGACACTGTTGACTTCTATTATCGTCCTGGCTCCGTAAACATAAAGCGGCAGAGCCGGCATGGAGATATAATCCTTGATGGCTTCGACCCTGACCATGTTGTCAGTAAGTCCCCTCAGGATCTTGTTGCGCTCGATGTATGGCCTCCTGGCCTCTTCAAAGCGCTTCACGACAGCCTCATCCCTGCTGTGGAATACCGTCAGCTTTTCGATCCTGAGTATGCCGTTCAGTCTCTCGATTAGTCTGAGATACATGTCGGTGACATAATACAGCATGCTGTCAAACGAGTCACGGGCCTTGTCCCTGACCTCCGCATGGAGAGGCTCCGTCATAGAGTGGAGCTCCTTGCGGTATGATATGTCCGGAAGCGATACGACAAGAGCCACGTCAAGTGCATGCGCTACTACGAACGGCAGAAGCACATGCATGTATTCCTGATATGTAATGTCCGGCTTAACGGTGTAGAAGCTCAGATCGGCTATCTCATCAGCATAAGCGGAGAGAAAGTCAGAAAGCTCCGCCTGCGGATCCTCAGCGAGCTCCGTCTCGCTTCCATCCTTATAGCGTTTACCTGTTGTGAAATCAAAAGTAATATCCTGCCCGCTGCTGAGCCTGACCCGCGCCATCACCTCATAGTCGCTGAAGAGGCACGGTCCGCCCTCCACACATACGCTGTCCGGGTCATCATCAAGAGCCTCTTTTAAGGTCTCGATATCCTCACAGTAATATGGAAAATCCTCCCTGTGATTGAACTGTAGGCCGCTCATCTTTTCGACCACGGCCGACAGCTGTTCAAAGCTCATCACATCAGCTGTATTCTTAAAGCGGAGAAGCCCGTCTTCTCCGTACGGCAGCTCGTAAAAGTCTCCGGTCGTTATCTTGAAATCCAGAAGACCGTCGCTGCAGTCCCTGTATGCTGATTCCTCTGCCTTTACTCCTCGTTCTTCCAGTAATCCTCTGATAGTCAGAAACATTGATTCTCCCTGTCAAAAAACGCTCTCAGCGTAAAACATACTGCTTGATTATACATTTTTTATGCCGAAAAAACGAGCCTTTTGTCTTTCATATATTTATCTCATATATTTTTCCATTTCGATCGCAGTCAGTCAAGAGGGGGTTCCGGAATGTCACCCCCCGGTCGTACCGGCTCCGATCCATGATGGCACTTTCAAAAAGAACGTGGTAATTGTTATTATGTATGCGCAAAACGGCCTCCGGTCATGCCGGAGGCCGCATACTGCATCGTCATTGTGAGATCGCAGTCAGATTACTTTGTGAATCCATGTCTGAGGATCTCGCTGTTCTCCTCGAGCTCTTTTTCCTGCTGCTCTCTCTTTGCCTTCTGCTCAGCCTCGTACTCAGCGCTGAGTTCCTTTATGGAAGCAAGTGTGAAGGACAGATCGCTCTTGAACTTCTCGGTTCCCTTCTCGATGGAGTCCTTGATGTCAGCTCTTGCCTGATCACTCCACTCCTTCTCCATCTGCTGCTTCTGCAGTCTTGCCATCTCAGCCTGAGTCTCATATGCCCTGTCGACTTCTTCAGCAACTGCCTCAGCATCGAAGCGGGCTACTACAGCATCGAACGGTGCAAACAGCGCATCCAGCTCAGCATCTGATTCCTCTCCGGCGAGGGCTACGATGGCTACCATTCCGTCGTCGAGCTTGCCTGCGATCTGGTCGAGCATCGATGCTCCGAATGCAGCATCGCCGGCATCTACAGTAGCTCCGACAAGAGCACCATAGCTTCCGCCGAGAAGCACTCCGACAGGTCCGCCGATGATTCCGACAAGCATTCCGATCAGTCCGCCTGCCATTGCGTCATTTGCGGTGTGAACTCCCGTATCAAATCCATCGAGGTAATAGCATACGTCTCCCTGTTTCTTGATCAGAGATGCTGCGGAAACGAGGTATGTCTCTCCGCCGGCTGCCTGTCTCAGCTGAGAAAGTGCCTGATATCCTTCGCTTTCAACCTTGAATACTGCTACTACTACATTCTTTTCCATTTCCTTTGCCATAATAGTATTTCCTTTCTTTTCTCTGTTATTCAATACCCGGAAATGCCGTGTCCGAGCCATCAACATATTCATTATACTACAACATCGCGCTTTCTGCTTTCTGTTTTTCGGCAGAAAGATATATTTTTCTGAGTCAGGCGCGTTTGCGCTGCTTTTCCTCATACATCTTCTCATCTGCTTTTGAGATAAGGTCCCTGAGCATGTCAGGGTCATGTTGGGAAGGAAACCGTGCAGCCAACATGATCACGAGAATATGCACGGCACTCATACAGGGCCTGCCTGTCGTGGTGATCCTGATGATACTCTATTACGTAATATTCGCGAGCGCTCCTGTCACCGGCGTCTTCGTATCGGTCATCGCCTTTACTCTGACATTCGCATCAGCAGTTTACTCGATGGTCAGGACAGGCGTCAGCACTATAGACGCCGGTCAGACAGAAGCGGCGTATGCTCTCGGAGTCGGGAAGAACAAGACCTTCTTTAAGATCGTTCTTCCGCAGGCGATGCCGTACATACTGCCGCAGTACAAGGGCGAACTTGTGTCTCTAATCAAGGCTACCGCGATCGTGGGCTATATTGCATTTGAGGACCTCATCCGTACTGAGAGCCAGACGCTGGAACAGCATGCTCTTCATCTGTCTCTTGAGCTCACGCACGCCCCAGCCTTCATTGGCACATTCCTTCTCATAAAAGGATCTTTCCAGCGGATCGTCGATCTTTAGAAGCTCGATATAATGGCTCCATGTCAATTTTGCAGACGCTGTCTGCAAAATTGGGTATTCGATATATAGCTTGCGCATCTTGTTTACATTACTCATGCTAAATCCAGAGCCGTATCTGTCAGTCAGATCGCGCGATAGCCTTTTTAGCAAACTGCTGCCGTATTCCGCTTTGGAATTACCTTTTTGCTCATACTCGACAATATCTCTTCCGATATTCCAGTATGCAATTCCTCGCCTACCTGATCAAGAAGTTCCTGGTAATCGTTATTTTCGTATACAGTCAGATTGTCATCAGTCATTGTCTCTACTCACCTTTTTCGTTCACCTGATCATTCACCCTATCATTCACCCTAATTCATTAATTATATCGCCCATATATCGCCCAGGGCAATTAACATCGACCATAATTGGAGCTCCGAAGTGATCTCATATCAGGGACCATCACTCATTAGTTTTATTATGTACTTTCTCTTTT
>JAZUNV010000096.1:0-11970 GCA_045604305.1 Anaerovoracaceae bacterium
ATTCAGGCCAGTGCCAGATGAGCAGGGTGACTGGAGGCGGAAGCGGCCGCACCGGAAACAGGGGGACCTGCGCGCAGCCGTGCAGACACGCGTACACAGATGAGAACGGCGTTAGCACTTATGCTCTGAGCCCGAAGGACCTCTGCCTTATCGGACGCATCCCTGAGCTGATGAGAAGCGGGGCCGCGTCATTCAAAATCGAGGGCAGGATGAAGAGCCCTGAGTATGTGGCGGTGGTCACTTCGATATACCGCAAATACATCGATCTTTATGACGAACTGTACAGGAAGTACGGTGATAAGGCGGATGAGTATTATGCTGTAGACGAGGCTGACATGATGGACCTCAGACAGGTATTCAACAGGGGCGACTTCACCGAAGGATACCTCTTCGGGAATCCCGGAGATGACATACTCTCAGGTGCGAGCCCAAAGAATCAGGGACTGAAGCTCGGCAGAGTCATAGCGGTCATAGACAGCGAGAGCAAGGTGAGCGAGAAGGATGAACGCTCCGCTGCCAGGGGAGCCCTCAGACGCGGGAGGGAGCTCGTATGCATCGAGCTGGATAAGGCTGCCAGGGAGCTGGGCATAGGCATCAACCCGAGCGACGGCATAGAATTCAGGAATGAAGATTCTGATTATCTCGTCAACTCGCCTATAGGCAATGTGGCGACTTACATAAAAGACATAGGGGACGGATACTACCTCGTCGGAGACTTCGACAGGGGTGTCGAGACCGGAGATACGGCGTATAAAGTAAGCGACAAAAAGCTGGCTGAGAGGGCGCTGGATGCGCCTGAGAAGAAGCTGCCTGTGACGATGCAGTTCACTGCCCGCGAGGGGCAGTTCCCCGTGCTGATCATGACAGATGTCAGGGCAGACAACAGCGTTGAGATAACTGCGGACTATATGGTGGAGCGTGCCGGCAGGGTGCCGACAGACACCGAGAGGATAGAAGGGAATCTCAGGAGACTAGGAGACACCCCGTATTCACCGGGACTCACGGGGATAGATATACAGATCGACGACGATATCATGATGCCTGTATCCATCATAAACAGGATGAGAAGAGAGGCGTCCGAGAAGCTGCTTGATGACAGGTTGACATTCGTCACGTCAGGCAGGAGACCGAAACTCAGCCGTGAGGAGAGAGACAGGATGCGCGATGAGGAAGGGCTCGGGACGGATGTGCTGGATACGGCCGCTGTTGAGAAGCAGATCAGGTCGGGAAGCATCATGCCGGTGCCGCTCGAGGAGTTCATGAAGACGAGGGAGCCGGGCAGGACGCCATACATCCTCAATGTATCCAGGGGCAATCTGGATGATTACATCAGAAAGAACTTCGATGAGATAGTATCTGCATGCAGAGAGAGCGGCATACTTATCGGCAACCTCGGGTGGATAGAGCGCTTCGCAAAGGCCGGAGTCAGAGTCTACGGAGATTACGGACTCAATATCTACAATCAGCAGGCCGTGAAGGCGTATGAGGAGATAGGGGCTCAGATGTACATGCCTTCGCATGAAACCGGCATATGCGATGACAGAGGTATCGCCCTGATGGTGACGGAGCATCCTGTGAGATCTCGCGTGCTTACGGACAGGAAGGGTGAGGCCCGCAGGGTGGAAACTGCCCCGTCAGGAGATAAGACCCTGATATTCTGACGCGGTATTTAGAAAGAAATTATTTTTATATTTACAAATGACCTTGTTGTTGTAGTATAATGGCATCAGGTATGAATTTCTGTTTTAGGAGGACATAATAAATGCTTAACATCAAGAAAACAAAGGACGGAAGCAAACTTGAATTTGCACTCGAAGGCAGACTCGACACTATGACATCGCCTGATCTGGAAGCAGCCATCAAGGAGAACATCGACGGAGTTACTGAGCTCGTATTCGATTTCTCAGATCTTGCTTATGTATCCAGTGCCGGACTCAGAGTTCTTCTGTCGGCTCAGAAGACAATGAACGCTAACGGAAGCATGGTAGTAAAGAATGTTTCTGATGAGATCCAGGAGATCTTCGACGTAACAGGTTTCTCCGATATCCTGAATATCGAGTAAGGAGAACCGAAATATGAAGAGCGTATGGAAGGGCGATGAAGTAACTCTCAGCCTTACCGGAAGGATAGACTCCAATAACGCTCCGACTGTCGAAGCCGAGATCCAAGAAGCGTTTGCGGAAGGTAATGCCGCTAAACTGGTCCTGGATCTTGACGAGCTTGAATACATTTCGAGTGCCGGTCTCAGGGCAATTCTCAGACTCAGAAAGTCACATCCGAATCTTAAGGTCATCAACGCCAGCGCTGATGTCTATGCGATATTCGAGATGACGGGCTTTACTGAGATGATGGATGTCACGAAGGCATATCGCAGGGTCAGCATCGAGGGCTGCGAGGTGATCGGCAAGGGTGCCAACGGCTCGATATACCGTATCGACAGGGACAATGTCGTAAAGGTGTACAATAATGCGGATGCCCTGGCTGAGATAGAGCACGAAAGGGAAGTTGCCAGACTGGCGCTCATTCTGGGCATACCTACGGCCATTTCGTATGATGTCGTGCGTGTAGGTGACAGCTACGGCTCGGTATTCGAGCTTCTGAACGCGGAATCGTTTTCCAAGGTGCTGGCTACCAAGCCGGACAAGATAAACTGGTGCGTATCAGAAGCTACAAAGATACTTCGCATCCTGCACAACACAGAGGTACCGGAGGGCAAGCTTCCTGACATGAAAGCGGTCGCTTTGGATTGGGCCGAATTCGTGAGGGAATATCTGCCTGCAGAAGCGGGAGACAAGCTCGTCAGACTGATCTCCGAGATCCCTGAAGATAATCACATGATACATGGTGATTATCATTCCAAGAATCTCGAGCTGACCAATGACGAGGTTCTCCTGATCGATATGGATACGCTCGCTGTCGGACATCCGATCTTTGAGCTTGCATCCATGTTCAATGCTTATGCGGGATTCTTTGAACTCGATCATGACGGTATCAAGGACTTCCAGGGCTTCGACTTTGAGACAGCCTCGGAATTCTGGCACAAGAGCCTGAGAGAGTATCTCGAGACGACCGACGAGACCGTGATCAAGGATGTTGAAGACAAGGCCCGCATTATCGGATATACCAGACTCATCAGGCGATCGATAAGGCGCAGGGGCTTGGAGATCCCGGAAAGAAAAGCCGAGATAGACCATTGGACCAAAGAACTGGTGGAACTTCTCAAAGAGAAGGATTCGCTTACTTTTGAAAGAACTATGGAAGCTACAGTCAACTACCAAGAAATCGAAGTAGAAGCTACCCCGCAGAATCTCAATAAAGTAATGGGGTTCATCGAAGAGAACCTGGAGATTGTCGGAGCCGGCATTAAAGCTCAGATGCAGATAGCTGTTGCCGTTGAGGAGCTCTACATCAACATAGCCAAATACGCCTACAAGAATCAGGATAAACCTGGCATGGCCAGGATCCGTTTTGAAGTCAAGGATGATCCTGCCAGGGCGTATATCACTTTCATTGATCAGGGAGTGTACTATGATCCGCTGGCAAAGGAGGACCCGGATGTCACATTGTCCGCGGAGGAGCGTCCTATCGGAGGACTTGGTATTTTCATGGTCAAAAAATCAATGGATGATGTGCTTTACGAGTACAAAGACGGACAAAATATCCTGACAATAGTCAAGGCGATATGATCGAACGATATCAGGAGGTTACACCATGGCTGAGAAAAAGACAGTAGATAAGGTAAAAGAACTTCTGGACGGTCACGTATATGCACCTCTCAAGGAGACTGCTGAGAAGTGGCTCGAACAGGCTGATGAGAAGTACGATGTCAAGGAAAAGGCAAGCAAGGCCTGGGACAAGCTCGGAGAGGCTGCTGACAGCTTTGCTGAATCTTCCGAAAAATTCAACGAGAAGATGAGCGAGGCCGGTGAAAAGTTCACTTCCGGCGCAGAGAAGCTGGTTGATAAGGCAGCTCCTAAGATCGATGAGCTGATGGACAAGGCAGCTCCTGCTATCGATAAGGTCAGTGACAGCGAGCTGATCGCCAAGCTCAAGGAAGGCATCGCGACAGTGAACGAGACGATCGAGCACTTCAGCGATCCTAAGGTAAGAGAGGACATTGGAGAGGAAGCTGCTGAGCAGATCAAGAAGCACGCAGAGGCTCTGAAGGCAGAGGGCAAGACCTTCTGCGACTGCCCTGCATGCACCAAGGCCAGGGAGATCCTGAAGGATCTCGGCGTGGACCTCGAAGCCGGTGATGCAGCCAAAGACGGCACTGAAAGCGAAGAGACCGGCGAATAAAGACTTCAATCTATAAGATAACAGGCGGCAGGGCATATGCTCTGCCGTCTTTTGCAAAGGAGATGGATATGGATAAGCACAGGATAGTGATACTTGACGGGTATACCGAGAATCCGGGAGATCTGAGCTGGGCCGGGATAGAGGAGTTCGGCGATGTGACCGTATACGACAGGACTTCCTATGAGGAATCCGGTCTGATCGCTGAGCGGATAGGCGATGCCGACATAGCAGTAATCAACAAGACCCCGATCAGTGCGGCTACCATCGATAAGTGTCCGGAGCTCAGGGCGATATTCGTGCTGGCCACGGGATACAACGTGATAGATACTGAGCATGCGAGGAGCAAAGGCATAGACGTCATCAACGTACCGACCTACGGGACCAATATAGTCAGCCAGTACGCAGTCGGCCTGCTGATGGAGATATGCTCCCATTTCGGTCATCACGACAGAGAGGTCAAGGCAGGCAGATGGCAGAACAACATCGACTGGTGCTTCTGGGATTTCCCGATGATAGAGCTCGCAGGCAAGACTGCAGGCATCATAGGTCTCGGCAGGATAGGAAAGGCGACGGCCGGGATACTCAGGGCTCTCAACATGGATGTGATAGCCTTCGATGCTCAAAGGTCGGAGGAGGGAGCCCGTGTCGCGGATTACGTTGAACTGGATGAGCTGTTCGCACGCTCGGATGTCATATTCCTGCACTGTCCGCTTTTCCCGTCGACTGAAGGCATCATCAACAAGGATAATATCGCGAAGATGAAGGATGGCGTGATCATCATCAATAACAGCCGCGGGCCGTTGGTCGCAGAGCAGGATCTTGCTGATGCGCTCGAGAGCGGCAAGGTATACGCAGCCGCCTGTGACGTGGTCTCCACAGAGCCGATAAAAGCGGATAATCCGCTTCTGACAGCGAAGAACTGCATCATAACGCCTCATATATCATGGGCCGCAAAGGAAGCCAGGCAGAGGATAATGGACATCACGGCTGACAACATCCGCGCATGGGCGGACGGCAAGCCTGTAAACGTAGTTAACTGAAAACGTCGACCCCGGTGATCGTATGAAGATAGTATGCGCCAGCGATTCGTTCAAAGGGAGCCTGTCGAGCATCAGAACGGCTGAACTAATTGAGAAAGCCGCACGCGATGTGCTCGGCAAGGTTGAAGTGAGGGCGATCGTCATGGCTGATGGAGGGGAAGGCACTGCCGAAGCGCTGGTCGCTTCCTGCGGAGGCGAGATGATCAGCACTTCTGTGCACGATCCGCTGATGAACGATATCAGCGCTTCTTACGGGATACTCAGCGGAGGCAGGGCCGTGATAGAGATGGCAGCGGCCTCAGGACTAACTCTGGTGCCGGAAGCTCTCAGGGATCCTCTGATCACCACCTCCTACGGTACGGGGGAGCTGATCAGGCATGCCCTTGACGGCGGCTCGCGCGACATCAGCATAGCTATCGGCGGTTCAGCCACTAATGACGGAGGCATGGGCGCGATGAGGGCGCTTGGTATAGATTTCAGAGATGCGGAAGGAAGTGCGCTCGCCGGCACAGGAGCTGATCTTGGAAGAGTGGCCTCGATAGATATGTCCGGGATCGATAAGAGAATAGCAGGATCACGCATCAGCGTTATCTGCGACGTGGACAATCCTCTCACCGGACCCTCAGGGGCGACATATGTATATGGCCCCCAGAAGGGAGCAGATAGGGCCGGGCTTGAGATATTGGAGCGGGGCATGTGCAGCTACAAAGATGTGATAAAGGCCATGACGGGCATCGACTGCGACAGAGTTCCTGGAGCTGGTGCGGCCGGGGGCCTCGGAACAGCGCTCAAAGTGTTCCTCGGAGGAGAGCTCAGGAGAGGTGCTGATGTAGTGCTCGATCTGAGCGGCTTCGACGATGAGGTAAAGGACGCGGATCTTGTGATCACGGGAGAGGGCAGAGCGGACAGCCAGAGCCTTTCCGGCAAGGTGATGCAGGCTGTAGGCATGAGATCGAAGGCGGCCGGAGTACCGGCTGTCGGCATAGCGGGCAGCCTCGGCGATGGATGGCAGGACCTGCTTGACTGCGGTATAAGCAGGGTCATCCCTCTCATGACGGGAGACATGACTACGGAAGAGTCCATGGAGCGTGCAGAAGAGCTTTATTATGAGGCTGCGAAAAAATACTTTTTGACAATGAAGGGAAATGTGATACAATAACGCGCGTGCCGGCAGCGAAGTAAAAGACCGGCCGAGCAGTTCGGGTCCGATATCCTGCTCGTAAAATACTAAAACCAAAGGAGTAAATAATAATGAAAAACACAGATCCAAAGATCCAGTGGATCACTCAGGGCGCTGTCATCGCTGCGCTTTATGTGGTGCTCACACTGGTATTCGCACCGATCTCATTCGGTCCTGTGCAGCTGAGGATTGCCGAGGCGCTTTGCATAATGCCTCTCTTCACTCCGGCTGCGGTACCGGGACTGTTCGTGGGATGCATCATCGCAAATCTGCTGGGAGGCGGCATCATAGTAGATGTCGTATTCGGCAGCCTTGCAACACTGATAGGAGCATGGCTCGGGTACATGCTCCGCAGCAACAGATGGCTCGTGCCTCTGCCGGCAGTGCTGGCGAACACGATCATCGTGCCGTTCGTGCTGTATTACGGCTACGGCTTCACTGATACGATCATCCCGATACTCGCTCTCCAGATCTTTATCGGAGAGATCGGCGGATGCTACATCCTCGGAGAACTGCTGGGAACAGCTCTCCTCAAGAGGAAGAGCGTCATCTTCAACAGCGCAGCCGAGTAAAGGTACGGAAAATGAAACTGATCAAAAAGGACAGGCTGCCGGCGAGCTTTTGCGGAGCTGATGTTATGCTCTCCGTGGAAGGGGGCTTCCGGATAGTCGAGGACATGGTCACCGAACTCATGGGTGAACAGAAGATAGACGGAGTCACCTGCATGCGCGAGTACGGCGGGATGTGGGTCTTCGTACGCAATCACATAGATATGCTGCAGCCCCTGGGCTGGATGGACGAGTACACGGCGATCAGCTACATAAGCTCGTTTTCGAGGATCAGGCTGTACATCGATACGGTCATTGAGAAGGCTGACGGCAGCATCGCTCTGGCATCGAGGCTCGAGCTTTGTGCGGTCGATCTGGAGACCGGCAAGATAAGGAAGGCTGAGACCGTAGGTGTCGGCGACAAGACCCCTCCGGAGGAGCCGCTCATCGAGATCGCTTACTCAAGAGAGAAGCCTGTTAAGGCCGGGCTCCTGGATGAGATAAGCGTCAGGGCAAGCGACATCGACTACTGCTACCACACCAACAACATCTCGTATGTGAGATACTTCCTCAACCAGTACAAGGTCAATGATCTGGTGGAGAAGCCGGTGAAGTCGATCGAGGTGCAGTATGCCAACCAGACTCACGAGGGAGACAGGCTTAGCGTGTACAGCTGCGAGCCGGGTGAGTCGGAAGCATTCATCATAGAAAGAGACGGAGAGACTGTTGTCAGCTGTCTCATTACAAGATAAATAAGAAGAATGTGCGGATCCACGCACGTGGTAAAGATCAGCATAGAACAGAAAGGAGACACACTGCTTCGAAGTGAAGCAATGTGTCTCTGTTACATTGGCCGTATTATCAGTTGTTGCGGGCGGCGAGTTCGGCTACGATGCGATCGTACTCGTCTTCATCAAGTATGTAGTGCTTCCTGTAGAGCAGATATGTCAGCAGCATCATGACGGAAGGCACCAGCACCATCACAAGCAGCAGCCCGTGGCTCTGAAGGCTCGTGACCGACGCGATCACGGAGTCTATCATAGACAGCTTCTCAGTCTCAGTGAGAGTGCCGAGGTTTGCCGCCTGCTCATAGGTGCTGATCTTGTTGGTGAAGTCAGTCACGCCGAGAAGCAGGTATGACCCCGAGGTGAGGAGTATGCACAGCGCGCTTCCGAACTTTGTGAAGAACGGCCTGATCGAAGCTACGATGGCCTCATCCCTCGTTCCGTTCTTGTACTCGTTATACTCTACCGTGTTGATGATGGAGAGCATCATGATGACGTAATAGGCGTTCATGCCGAGCATCGCCAGCATGTATCCTGCAGTCGTGATCCAGAAGGAGGTCATAGTGGCCGGCATCGCAAGTCCGGCGATGAGCATGATCCCGAATCCGATGATCATGACGACACCGAAGCCCTTCATCAGGCCCTTGCGGCTCCATCTCGATGACAGCCACGGATAGGCGATCAGGAGCAAGCCCGATGCTGAGAGGCCTATGGTGTTGAAGAGCGAGTACAGTCCGCCCTCATAACCGTAAGTGAAGTAGATATATGTCGAACCAATGCCTCCGACGATCAGGTCGGCACCGATCTGATGGAAGAGGAATATGAGACACATCCACGAGAGCTGGTCATTGCCCGCTATGGTCGATATGATCTTCCTGAAGCTTACAGGCGGAGGAGTCACATCCATGTAAGAACGGTCCTCCCTGACTCCGAATATCGTGAAGCAGAGAAAGAGCGGCGCGAGTATGCAGATTATCAGTGCCATGGTGCCGTAGGCCGTCTGTGCATTGCCGCCTATGGTAAGAGCTCCGGTGGTGAACATCGGGATGAAGAGTCCCGCAAGTCCGGCGCCGAATCCCGCAGCAAGGTTGGTCATTGCGGTGAGCTTGTCTCTCATGCCGCCGTCCTTGCTGAGCGAAGGGATCATGCCCCAGTACGATATGTCGTGCATCGTATAGGTGATGCTGTAGGCGAAGTATATTATGCCGAAGAACCATATGAAGGCCCAGCCCTCGAGCTTCACGTTGAAGGCCAGATATACCACGACGGAGGTACTGAGTATGCCTATGACTAGCCACGGCTTGTATTTGCCCCAGCGCGTACGTGTCCTCTCGATGATATTGCCCATCAGCGGGTCGTTGAGTGCATCGAATACACGCGCTCCTATCATGATGCCGGTTATGGCCATCAGCTGGCCTGCTGTGAGCTGATGTGTGAACAGGACGTACAGCAGGATGAAATTCGTGAACAGGGTATAGATCATGTCCCTGCCGAAGGTCCCGAGAGGGAAGCAGATCAGATTCTTCTTTTCCTGTTTTTTGTCGATCTCATATGAAGCCGGGCTGTTGTCTTCTTTTGTGCTCATTTCTCCGTTCCTTTTAGTCTTCAGTGTCTCTGAGAAACACCATGCAATTCTGTAAATCCTCTAAAATTCTACATTATTTCTTTTATTTGTACAATCGAGACTGTTGAACGCGGGTGCGGGTAGTGTTACAGTTTGTAGGAAACGAAAAAACGGAAAAGTGAGATATGACTAAAGAAGAGAAAGAAAAAATCGAAAAGGAACTGAACAGCCGTATCCAGGCTATGAAGAATGAGAAGAAAGAGTCTTCCGCTAAGGACGAAGCACCTGAAGAGGAGCCCGAAGAAATGAAGGCTGAAGCTAAGCTGGAGAAAAAGCTGAAATCGGAGAAAGCCCCGGAGCCGAAGGAAGAACCAAAACCGGAACCGGAAGCGGCGAAAGTTAAGAGCTCGGATGCACTCAAAAAGCTGCGCATAGTGCTGCTCCAGGCATGGGCAGTGCTGTGCAGGGAGGCATGCGGATTCGGCAGGGAAGCTGCAGTTATGCTGTCAAAGCTCCGGGATGCATGGATGGATGAGTTCAGATACATCCGTGACGCATCGAGGGATGCATACGCGAAACTGATAGAGAAAACAGGCAGGGAACTTCCGGAAAGGCGGACTCATGAAGAGGGGCAGACCGCAGGTATAGAAGGAAACGACTGGAGAGCAGTCACCGCGGGGATTGCGGACCGCTTCAGATCGGACCTCTCTGACAAGGATGTTAGGCGGATGCTGATCCATTCGGCCATTGCTTCTCTAGGAGTTCTAATAGTACTCATCATCGCAAGCCGTACGCCTGCGATAAGCTTCGAAGAAGCTTTCATCGCATCAGCGTCGAAGGACGCAGCCGTATACACCATATCGGATGAGACAGCTGCTGAGTCCGGCAGACTTGTAAGAGGCACGGCTGTCAATAAGTACAACGAGACCGAGGAGATAGACGGCGTCACTTATGTGAGGATAGAGGATGCCGGTGCAGAGGAGTCGGATACGGCATCAACCGCTGAAAGTTCCGAAGAGGAATACAAATATGTAAAAGAAGAGAACCTCGCAGAGACCGCTGATGACGTGGTCCGTGAGAAGGAAGTTTATGTGAGGACACCGGCGACCATCTATGCAGAGGCCGAGGGACCGGCCATAGCTTCGTTCGCGCCTAAGGGCAGCCGCTATGATGTGACCGGCTATGACAGGATAGGTCAGGACGGAGGCGTCAACAGGTACAGGATCAGCTATACAGGTGACGACGGACAGCCTGCCGAGGGCTACGTATACGGCAAGTACATGACGGATACGCAGGAGAAGGCGGATGCTGTCTACAACGAGAACGGCATATATGACAAAGCCAAGGCTGACAAATACAGCTTCAACCTCCACGGAGGAAAGGCGTCCCATCTGGACTACTATCCTTACGAGAGGCCGGTAATCGAGGGCAAGGAATTCTGCAGCGATGCCAGAGCCATGTACCTCAACTGCGCTGCGGTGGTCAATTACGGACCTTACGTGGATCTGGTGAAGAGCAGCGGCTGCAACGCGGTGGTGCTGGATATAAAGGACGGAGTGCTCGCATATAAGTCGGAGGTGGCAAAGGAGCTGTCGCCTCATTCCTATAAGACCGCCTATGTGTCCGTTGACGAGTATAAGGCGGGAGTGGATGCTTACAGGGAGACCGGCGCTTATCTGATAGGGCGCATAGTGGTCTTCAACGACCCGATCTATGCAAAGGATCATCCTGAGAACTGCATCAAATATGCGGGCAGCACGGACTGGCCTAGCGGCTTCTCGCGCGGCGTCTGGGAATTCAACGTAAGGCTGGCGCAGGAGGCTATCAGGGAATTCGGCTTCGACGAGATACAGTTCGACTATGTTAGATTCCCTGAGAGCTCGTACGATATGTCAAAGTCGGGCGAAGCTGACTTCCGCAACAAGTACGGCGAGGAGAAGGGCCAGGCGATACAGAACTTCTGCCTGTACGCGGCCGACCAGATACATGAGGCGGGAGCTTACTTCTCGATAGACGTGTTCGGCGAGAGCGCCTACGGATATATGACTGCCTACGGTCAGTACTGGCCGGGGCTGTCCAATATAGTCGATGCCATCAGTGCCATGCCGTATACCGACCACATGGGAGTGGATGGTGGCTGGGAACACCCATACAGCATCATGAAGAGCTGGGGCAAGAAGGCGAATAAGCAGCAGAAGAAGCTGGAGCATCCGGCAGTCGCCAGGACGTGGATCACGGGCTACGATACGCCTCACTGGGGTCCGGTGGTCAATTACGGTCCGGCCGAGCTGAAAGCACAGATAAAGGGCCTGAAGGACGCCGGCCTGGACGGTGGCTTCATACCTTGGAACGCTGCTTCATCGTATGAGAAGTACAGCCAGTACTCCTCGATATGGAAAAGCAAGAAGTAGGAAAAACAGGCTTGCAAAGAGCAGGCGGCAGGAGTAAAGTAATATAGACAAAAGGGGAGCTTGCGAACGCAGGCTGAGAACGGACGCGGAGTCCGGACCCATAACCTGATTTGGATAATGCCAACGTAGGGATATATTGTATG
>JAZUNV010000097.1:0-9178 GCA_045604305.1 Anaerovoracaceae bacterium
CCAGCTCGGCGGCCGACTCGTAAAACTTGACGTTCCCCGTGAGGAGACCTTCATATCCAACAGGATAAGGCATGCGATCAGGTATCACATCACATCCTGGATGCGTCCGGACGGCAGCTTCGCCGCGAGGACCATCAAGGCATGGTGCAATAACGGAGCTTACAGCTCGCACGGCCATGCCATTGCAGCCAAGGGACTCAATGCCTTCCCGCAGCTCTATCCTTGCGACAACATCGACGGAGAGACATGGACGGTGTATACCAACAGATCGGTAGCGGGCGCCATGAGAGGCTACGGGATGCCTCAGGCCAGCTACGCATTCGAGTGCCACGCTGAGGACTGCGCGAGAGCCATGAAGATGGATCCTCTGGAATTCCGCCGCAAGAACCTCATGCCTGTCGGATACTATCACGCCTTCTCCAAGAACGAGCTCTACAGCGATACATTCAACCAGTGCTTCGACAAGGGCGCTGAGATCATAGGCTACTATGACAAGGTCAAAAAGTATGCGAATCAGACGGGAGATATTAGGCGCGGCATAGCGGTATCGACATTCTGGTACAACACGGCCGTATATCCTATAGCTCTCGAGACCTCGTCCTGCCGCATAGTGATGAACCAGGACGGCTCGGTGCAGTTCCAGCTGGGCGAGACCGAGATAGGTCAGGGCGCCGATACTGTAGCGGCTCAGATGATAGCGGATACGGTCGGCATACCGCTCGACATGGTGCATCCGATGTCCTGCCAGGATACGGATATCACTCCGTTCGGTACGGGCGTATACGCATCGAGAGGAACCTACACTCTGGGATTCTCAGTCAGGCAGACTTCGCTGCTTCTCAAGGAGAAGATACTCGAGGCCGCGCATCAGTTCACGCGCATGCCTGTATACAATCTCGATCTGGTCGACGGCATGATCATCCGTACAACTGACGGACGCGAGCTGATGACCATAGGGGAGCTCGCACTGTCGAAGCTGTATACAACGGAAGGCTCGCAGCATCTGACTGCCGAGTCGACATATCAGATAAAGTCCAACGCATATTCATTCGGATGTTGCTTCGCCGAAGTCGAGGTGGACATACCGATGTGCCGCGTAAGACTTCTCAACATAGTCAACGTACACGACTGCGGACAGGTGATAAACCCTCTGCTCGCAGCCGGTCAGGTACACGGAGGCCAGAGCATGGGCATAGGCTACGCTCTGTCGGAGAAGCTCATGTGGGATGAGAAGACAGGCAGGCCGCTCAATAACAACCTGCTGGACTACAAGATGTCATCCTTCATGGATCACCCGAGACTGGTAGCGGACTTCGTGGAGAACTACGAGCCTACGAGTGCATACGGCACGAAGGGCCTCGGCGAACCGCCGGCATGTCCGGTCGCTCCTGCGATCAGGAACGCGATAGGGCAGGCTACGGGACTGTATATCAATGAACTTCCGCTCTCTCCGCACACTCTCTTCAGAGAGTTCTCGGATGCGGGGCTTATAAACGACTCCTTTGCGGAGTAGGAACAGCGAAAGGAGATAACAGACGATGTATGACATTAAAGCGCTGTACGAGGCGGAGAGCGTAGAACATGCGGTAAAGCTGCTTCAGGAGCATCCTGAGGCTCAGGTGATCGCGGGCGGATCGGACGTCCTCGTCCAGGTGCGCGAAGGCCGCAGGGCCGGAGTGGAGCTGGTCAGCATTTACATGCTCGATGAGCTCAGGGGCGTATCCATAGACGATGAGGAGAACATCCGCATCGGATCATTGACGAGCTTCGCGCATATAACAAACGATCCGATAATCCAGAAATACATAAACGTGCTCGGCGAAGCTGTCGACATGGTCGGCGGTCCTCAGATAAGAGCGATCGGGACGATAGGCGGCAATACATGCAACGGCGTAACTTCCGCCGACTCGGCTTCCACCCTGATGGCATGGGATGCTGTCATGGAAGTGACCGGACCTGAGGGCGTGAGAAGGGTTCCTATCAAGGACTGGTATATCAAGGCCAAGGTCGTAGACCTGAAGCCTGCCGAGATACAGACCGCGATACTCATCCCGAAATCATCATATGACAGATGCTTCGGCCACTATATCAAATACTCGATGAGAAATGCGCTCGACATAGCCACGACGGGCTGCTCCGTCAACGTGAGGCTGAGTGAAGACAGGAAGAGCTTCGAGCGCGTGCGCATAGGCTACGGAGTCGCGGCTCCTGTGCCTGTCAGAGCGGTCACTGCCGAGGAGTTCCTGAACGGCAAAGAAATCACAGAGGATAATATAAAGAAGTTCGCGGAGACGGTCCTCGAGGACATCAATCCGCGTGACAGCTGGCGTGCATCGAGAGCGCTCCGCAGACACATATCCGTCGTCATGGCAGAGCGCGCACTGCGCGAGTCGATAAGTCTGGCAGGAGGTGTGATCAATGGCTAAGCAATATAAGGCAGTCCACTGCACCATCAACGGCAAGGAAGTCGAAAAGGTCGTAGACGTCAGGGCGTCGCTGACAGACATGCTTCGCAACGATTACCGCCTGACATCGGTCAAGAAAGGCTGCGAGGTGGGCGAGTGCGGAGCCTGCACCGTCATCATCGACGGAGAGGGCTTCAACTCATGCATCTACCTGGCGGTATGGGCCGAGGGCAAGGAGATATGGACCCTCGAAGGACTGACCGGACCGGGAGGAGAGCTCTCGGATGTCCAGCAGGCCTTCATAGATGAGGGCGCGATCCAGTGCGGATTCTGCTCTCCGGGATTCATCATGACTAGCTGGGAGATTCTCAAATCCGGCAGAGAGTACACTGACGACGAGCTCAGGAAGCTGCTCTCAGGTCATCTCTGCAGATGCACGGGATATGAGAACATCTTCCGCGCTGTCAAGAAGACGATGCTCAGACGCCTCGGTAAGTTCGAGGAGGCTGACAAGGTAGATTCGCAGGGTATCACTGAGTACCCTGAGCCGATGCCGTTCAAATAGGTGTTCCACATGAAGAAGCTCATCAGAAATGCAGACATAGTGACAGAGTCGGAAGTCGTCAGGGGCGATGTGCTGGTAGACGGCGAGGTCATAAAATGCGTCGGAGGGACGATCGACTGTCCTGACGCTGAGATCATCGATGCGGAAGGCAGGCTGCTCCTGCCGGGTGCGGTAGACGTGCATACCCACATGGATCTTGACGTGGGCATAGCCCGCGCATGCGACGACTTCTACACCGGCACCGTGGCTGCTGCCTGCGGAGGCACTACGACCATTGTCGATCATATGGCTTTCGCCCATGATGACGTGAGCCTGATGCATCAGGTAGAGGAGTACCACAGGCTGGCGGATGACAAAGCAGTCATAGACTACGGATTCCACGGCGTGCTGCAGCTGATGAACGACGCCAAGCTCTCCGAGATGAAGGAGATCGCAGAGAGTGAAGGCATCACGAGCTGGAAGGCCTACATGACCTACGGCTCCAATATGATAGAAGACGAGTGGATGCTCAGGATACTCCGAACGGCCAATGAGGCGGGACTGGTCATACCGGTCCACTGCGAGAATGACGCAATGGTCGAGACTCTCAAGGCGGAGAACGGAGCGGCAGGTCATTGGCAGCCGAAGTATCATCCGCTCTCAAGACCGGCGGTCGCTGAGGCCGAGGCGGTCAACAGGCTTCTGTATCTGGCGAAGCTGGCCGGCGAGGCTCCGGCGTACGTAGTCCACCTGTCCTCGGAAGCGGGGCTCAGGGAAGTGGAGTACGCGCTCGCAAGAGGACAGAAGCATTTTGGTGTGGAAACATGCACCCAGTACCTGACTCTGACTGACGATGCTTATCAGGACGACAGCGAAGGACTCAAGGCCATAATGTCGCCGCCTCTAAGGAAACAGAGCGATATAGATGCTCTGTGGGAGGCTCTCGGCAGAGGAGGCATCATAGATACCATAGCCACCGACCACTGTCCGTTCACCTTCAGCAAGCAGAAGCAGCAGGGCAGGGATGACTTCAGGAAGTGCCCTAACGGAGCGCCGGGGGTCGAGGAGAGACTCAGCGTGGTGTACTCCGAAGGAGTCGTGAAGGGACGCATCACTCTGCCTCAGATGGTGAGATACTTAAGCACTGAGCCGGCGCGTATATTCGGGCTCTACCCTAAGAAGGGCGCGATAATGCCGGGCGCCGACGCTGACCTTGTGATCATGGATCCGAAGGCGGAGCGCGTGCTGACTATAGCGGACATGCACGGCGCCAACGACTACACCTGCTACGAGGGCATGAAGCTCACGGGCAGGATAGAGAAGGTGTTCTCTCGCGGAAGCCTCGTTGCGGAGGACAATAAATTCACCGGAAGGAAGGGCGCGGGATGCTACCTGAAGCGCGGGACAAGCAGCCTGCTCGATGCCTGAGATGACAGATAACAGAGATAAGCGGCCGTACCTAAGACTCGGTGCCGCCGTGATGGCATCTGGAGCCGGATCGAGGTTCGGGAGCAATAAGCTCCTGGCTGATGCGGCCGGCCGGACTGTGATGCAGAGGACGCTCGACTGCATAGATACGGAGTTTTTTGACGGGCAGGACGTCTGCGTGGTCACCAGATACCCTGAGATAGAGGAAGAAGCGGGGGCACGTGGATTCAGAAGCGTGCTTCACAGCTATCCGGACAAGAGCGATACGGTGAGGCTTGCGACTGAAGCTCTCGCGGAATGCGACGGCATCATGTACTTCCAGTCGGATCAGTTCCTGCTGGGAAGGGAGAGTGTAGCGAGGCTGATCGAAGCCTTCTATGCCGATCCGGAACATCCGGCGAGACTGTGCGCAGGAGGCAGGCAGGGCAGTCCGGTCATATTCCCGAAGTCATATTACCCGGCTCTGATGAGTCTCAAAGGAGACAGCGGCGGGGGCGGACTTCTCAGGGAAGCTAAGGTCAATACAACAGAAGCGGAGAATGCATACGAACTCATGGACGCTGATACGCCCGAAGAGCTCGAAGAGATGGTGGAGATCCTTCACTCCGTTCAGGATGACGGTGGGATCTCAGTGTAACAGACAGAAGACAGTTAATGGATCAACATAATTACAGGATAATCGTAAGAGGCGCGGGAGACATCGCTACGGGCAGCATACACAGACTCTTCAAGGCCGGCTTCAGACCGGTCGTGCTCGAGACGGACCGCCCGTCAGCTATCAGGAGACAGGTCTCGATGTGCGAGGCGGTATATGACGGAAGCGTATGCGTTGAGGGCGTGACGGCGAGGCTGGCAAAGGACCTCGGAGAAGCCCTTGGGATCGCAGGCAGGGACGAGATCCCCATACTGATCGACCCGGAGGGCAGATGCATAGAAGAATACCGGCCGGATGCGGTGATAGACGCCATACTTGCCAAGAAGAACCTCGGTACATCGAGGGAGATGGCGCCTCTGACCATAGCGCTCGGACCGGGCTTCGAAGCCGGCAGCGACTGTGACTACGTGATAGAGACCATGAGGGGACATGATCTGTCCCGCATCATAAATAAAGGAAGCACGCTGCCGGATACCGGAGTGCCCGGCGTGGTAGGCGGCGTAAGCAAGGAGAGAGTCATACACTCACCGGCTGAGGGGACCATAGAGACTGTCAGGAAGATAGGCGATACGGTCGAAGCCGGAGAGATCATGGCATACATAAGGGATGAAGAGGGCAATGTCAGCGAAGTCCGCGCGTCCATATCCGGCCTTATAAGAGGACTTATAAGGGACGGTTATCACGTCACGAAGGGCTTCAAGACGGCCGACATAGACCCGAGGCTCGGAGAGTATAAGAACTGCTTTACGATCTCCGACAAGTCGAGATCCATCGGGGGCAGCGTGCTCGAGCTCGTCTGCGCAGACTTCATGAGAAAGGCAGCGGCCGGCAATGAGTAATGTCTCAGACCGCCTGGATATACAAAAGGGCCTGACGGCCGTGATCGGAAGCGGGGGCAAGACCACGCTGATAAATCATCTGACGTCCGTGCTGGACGGATGCGTCATAGTGGCGACTTCGACTCATATATATCCGCCTGAGGGCATGGAAGTTTACACGGGAGACGACGCTGAGGAGCTGAGAGAAATCCTCTCTGCGAAGAGGGTCGTCTGTGCGGGCAGGCCTGCAGGAGCCAAGCTGACAGCGCCGGACATATCCTTTGAGGAGCTGAAGCAGCTGGCGGACTACGTGCTGACGGAGGCTGACGGTTCAAAGGGGCTTCCGCTCAAGGCTCATGAGGACTACGAGCCGGTGATACCGCCGTGCGCGGACCGCATCATACTGATGACAGGCGCATCGGGATTCGGCAGACCCGCTTCGGAGGCGGTACACAGATATGAGATATTCGCGGATGTCTGGGCTGACAGGCTCGCTGAGAGCGGCGGCATCGTCACTCCGGAGATATATGCCGCATCCGTCGCGCGCGAGGCGGGCAGATATGCTGCGAAACATGCCGCGGGCGGAGCAAGGCTTAGCGTATTGCTCAACCAGACTGACGGCCCGGCGGAGACAGAAGCAGCCCGGCGCTTCGCAGTGAGCTTCAGAAGAGCGGCAAGAGACAGTAAATACCTGGCAGGTACAGAGATAATGGCTGTGAGCCTGCATTCAGATAATATCATCATGCTTTAACAGCAGAAAGGAGACAGCGTGAGACACGATATGTACAAGAAACTGGCGCCTGCTGCGCTCGGCCGGGTCAAATCGGACATCATCTTCAAGAACTGCAAGATCGTGGATGTGTTCACCGGTGAGATCGTCGAGAGCAATGTGTGCGTCAAGGACGGAGTGATCGTGGGCGTATCCAGATCGATCAGGGGCAAGAAGGAGATCGATCTCGGAGGAGCCTACATAGCGCCGGGACTCATGGATGCCCACCTCCATCTGGAATCCACGATGGTATCTCCGGCGGAGCTGGTTGACACCGCAGCGAGATTCGGGACGACCACCTTCATAGTGGACCCTCATGAGGCGGCCAATGTATCCGGAGCGGACGGGATCAATTACATACTCGATCAGACTGAGAAGTCGCCTGCGAACGTATTCGTGATGCTGCCGTCATGCGTGCCGGCCACGGACATAGACGACAACGGTTGCATGATAGCGGCCAACGACATGTACCCGTTCATCGGCAATCCGCGCATACTCGGCCTCGGAGAAGTCATGGACGATGATGCGGTCATCAACGGAGACCCGAGGATGTTCGCCAAGTTCGCGCTTTTCGATCATCAGACGATAGACGGACACGCTCCGTTCCTCACCAACAAGCAGCTCTCGGCCTACAGGATGGCCGGAGTTGAGACAGACCACGAGGCATCGAGCTTTGAGTACGCCCTCGAGGAGGTCAGGAGAGGCATACACGTCCACGTCAGGGAGGGCTCTGCGGCCCACAATCTCGAAGACATCGTCAAGGGGATAGTCGCGACCGGGATAGATACCGAGCACTTCTCCTTCTGCACAGATGACAAGCATATCGAAGATATCCTCAGAGAAGGTCACATCATATACAACGTAAGGGCTGCGGTAGCTCTGGGACTAAGCCCGTTAAAGGCCATCAAGATGGCTACGATCAACACGGCCAAGTGCTACGGCCTCAAGAACCTCGGTGCCATATCTCCGGGCTATCAGGCGGACTTCGTCATATTCGACAACCTGAAGGACTTCAACGTGATCGATGTCTACCACAAGGGCAGGAGCATCAGGGAGAGAAGCGCCGCCAAGCCGAAACGCTGTCCTTCCGGCCTCAAGCATACGATGCACATGAACAAAGTGCATGCATCCGATTTCGCGCTCCCTATCAGGGCAGCGCGCACTCACGTGATAGGCATGGAGCCGAGGCAGATAGTCACAAAGGACATACAGGTGCACTTCCCTAAGACGGAGAATTTCGTGCCGCATGACGACTATCTCAAGATCGCCGCGGTCGAGAGGCATCACAAGAGCGGCAAGATAGGCGTCGCTGTCGCCAGCGGCTACGGCATCAGGGGCGGCGCAGTGGCATCCTCGGTATCGCACGACTCGCACAATATCATAGTGATAGGCGACAACGATGAGGACATCGCACTCGCCGTCAACGAGATCGCCCGCGTGCAGGGCGGCTACACAGTAGTTGAGAACGGAAAGGTCTTTGAGACTCTTCCGCTTCCGATAATGGGACTCATGACAGACGTCGGTTTCGAAGAGGTCAACGAGAAGCTCAAGAGGATGAAGGACAAGGCGTACGAGATGGGAGTCTCGGAGGATTTCGATCCGTTCATCACACTCTCGTTCATGGCTCTGACGGTAATACCTGAGCTCAGGGTGACTCCGAGAGGCCTGTTCCAGGTATCGGATAAGAGTGGGTTCATAGAACAATAATTTACAGTTATGCAGTCGAAGTGAGACTGTGGAGGAGCCGCTAAGAGTGTCGCGAGAAGACTGCAGGCGGCTACCGAAGGAGCCCAGCCTCCGTAGATCAATGCTTCCATCATTACGGCAACGCCGTTATGATTCTCAGGAAGCATTACGGAGCCCGTCGAAACGAGACTGCTGACTGCCGCAATACAGTTTCAATCAAGATAATAAATCACTCGATAATACAGCCATATTAATGACAGAAAGGAAGTACAAAACAATGGCACCGGACTATAATGCGATCAAGAAAGCAGCAGAATCTTATCAGAAGGACCTCACGGCATTCCTCCGCGCGATGATCTCTCATCCGTCGGAAAGCTGCGAGGAGAAGGCAGTAGCCGAATGCATCAAGGCTGAGATGGACAAGCTCGGATTCGACAAGACCGAATTCGACGGCCTCGGCAACGTTATCGGCTGGATGGGAGACGGAGACAAGATCATCGCCATCGACTCCCATATCGACACGGTCGGCATCGGCAATATCAACAACTGGGAGAAGGATCCGTACGAAGGATATGAGACCGACGAGATCATCTACGGACGCGGCGGCTCCGACCAGGAAGGCGGAATGGCGAGCGCGGTATACGGTACCAAGATCATGAAGGACCTCGGGCTCATCCCTGAGGGATACAAGATCATGGTCGTAGGCTCGGTACAGGAGGAGGACTGCGACGGCATGTGCTGGCAGTACATCGTCAACAAGTACTTCGACGGTCCTGAAGATGCAAGAAGTAAGATCGAATTCGTCATCTCGACTGAGCCTACTGACGGCGGAGTATACAGAGGACACCGCGGCCGCATGGAGATCCGCGTGGA
>JAZUNV010000098.1:0-7462 GCA_045604305.1 Anaerovoracaceae bacterium
CTCTTCATCTCGCCGTCGACCCTGACCCTCGTGTAGCCGTCGCGGCGTATCCTGTCGATGATGTTCTTATGCTCACCCTTGCGGCCTCTGATGAAGTCGGATCGTAGCCATGTCGTTCTGTGAGCCAAGGAGTTGCAATAGTTGCTTGTCTTCCTAAGACCGCTTGGCCTCCGACTTCATCGAGCCTCTTCATCTCGCCGTCGACCCTGACCCTCGTGTAGCCGTCGCGGCGTATCCTGTCGATGATGTTCTTATGCTCACCCTTGCGGCCTCTGATGACAGGCGCGAAGACCGTCAGCCTCGTGCCCTCTTCATGGCTCTGGATGTTTTCAATGATGCTGTCTATGCTCTGGCTCGTGATCTCACGCCCGCAGACCGGGCAGTGAGGGATGCCTATCCTCGCATACATCAGCCTCAGATAATCGTATATCTCGGTGACGGTACCCACCGTCGACCTCGGGTTCTTGTTGGTCGTCTTCTGGTCGATGCTGATGGCCGGAGACAGCCCTTCTATGAGCTGGACGTCCGGCTTCTTCATCAGACCGAGGAACTGCCTTGCATATGAAGACAGGGACTCGACGTACTTCTTCTGGCCCTCGGCGTAGATGGTATCGAAAGCGAGTGAAGACTTGCCCGAACCGGAAAGCCCGGTCAGGACGACCATCTTGTCGCGAGGGATGGTAACGTCTATATTCTTGAGATTGTGCTCTCTGGCACCCTTGATAACTATGTTTTTGTCCATTCTTTTTTACTTGTCGGCCACGGATGGTCACTCCGGAGACAGAGAACCGTCCCCTGTCTCCTATGCGCGCATACTGGCTCTTAATTCAAACAATACATCTCTCAGCTCTGCGGCCCGCTCGAAGTCGAGCTGCTTCGCGGCTTCCTTCATGTTCTTCTCTACTTCATTTATGGTCTTGCGCAGCTCGGCTGCTGTCATGGTCTTAGGATCCTTGACGTCGACCTCCGCGTGATACTCGTCGGTCGCACGCGCGATCTCTCTGACCGGTTTGACTATGGTCTTAGGCACTATGCCGTGCGCCTTGTTGTACTCGTCCTGGACTCTGCGTCTCCTCGAAGTCTCATCTATGCAGACCTTCATCGCCTTGCTGATGTAGTCCGCATACATTATGACCCGGCCGTGCTCGTTTCGCGCGGCCCTGCCGACGGTCTGTATGAGCGAAGTCTCCGTCCTGAGGAAGCCCTCCTTGTCCGCATCGAGTATGGCGATGAGTGAGACTTCAGGCAGGTCGAGCCCCTCTCTCAGAAGGTTGATGCCGACCAGCACGTCGAACTTGCCGAGGCGCAGATCCCTGATGATCTCGAGCCTCTCGAAGTTGTCTATCTCGGAGTGCAGATATCTGACCCTGATCCCCTGCTCCTGGAGGTACTTGGTCAGATCCTCCGCCATCCTCTTGGTCAGTGTAGTGACGAGCACGCGCTCGCCCTTGTCTGCGGTCTTGTATATCTCGCCGATCAGGTCGTCGATCTGGCCCTCGACCGGCCGCACCTCGATCTCCGGATCGAGGAGGCCTGTAGGCCTGATGAGCTGCTCAGCCGTGACTCCGCCCGAGCGCTGCAGCTCATATGCGGCCGGTGTCGCGGATACGTACAGCGTCTGGCCCGTCAGCTCCGTGAATTCATCGAACTTGAGCGGCCTGTTATCGAATGCCGAAGGCAGTCTGAAGCCGTATTCTATCAGCGATTCCTTGCGTGCATGGTCGCCGTTGTACATGGCCCTGAGCTGAGGCAGCATCGCATGTGATTCGTCTATTATAGTCAGGAAATCCCCGTCCGGGAAGTAGTCGAGCAGCGTGTACGGCCTCTCCCCCGGCTTGAGGAAGTTGATATGCCTCGAGTAGTTCTCGATGCCCTTGCAGGTGCCGACTTCCATCATCATCTCTATGTCGTAGTTGGTGCGCTGCTCCAGCCTCTCTGCCTCCAGCAGCCTGCCGTTGGCGCGGAACCAGTCGAGCCTCTCCCTGAGTTCCTCCTTTATGGAAGCGACTGCGAGCTGCATGTCCTCCCTGCTCGTGATGTAATGGCTTGCCGGGAAGATGGATATGTGCGAGCGCACTCCCGTGACCTCTCCTGTCATCGGATCTATCTCGCGTATGCTCTCGATCTCGTCACCGAAGAGCTCCACTCTGACAGCGCTCTCCCCGCCGGCCGGATAGATGTCCACGATATCGCCGCGCGCGCGGAATGAGCCTCTGGCGAAGTCCATGTCGTTGCGCGTGTACTGTATGTCAGTCAGCCTCCTGAGAAGCTGCATGCGGTCCATCTCCATCCCCGGTCTCAGGCTGATCAGCTGGTTGCGGTACGATGACGGACTACCAAGACCGTAGATGCATGAAACGGAAGCGACTATGATAACGTCCCTCCTCTCGAGCTGGGCAGCCGTCGCGGAGTGGCGCAGCTTGTCTATCTCCTCGTTGATGTCTGAGTCCTTCTCTATGTACAGATCTGTCGAAGGCACGTAGGCCTCAGGCTGATAGTAGTCATAGTACGAGACGAAGTATTCGACGGCGTTGTGCGGGAAGAACTCCTTGAACTCGCCGTGGAGCTGGGCCGCGAGTGTCTTGTTATGCGAGATCACGAGCGTCGGCTTCTGCACAGCCTCGATTATCTTGGCCATGGTAAAAGTCTTGCCGGAACCCGTCACGCCCATCAGCGTCTGCGCTTCATTGCCCGCAAGTATGCTGTCCGCTATCTCCCTGATCGCCTGCGGCTGATCACCCGTCGGAGAGTATTCACTTTTAACTACAAACTTATCCATTTAAGCTATTGTAACAGAAAAAACACGTGGGAACAAGCGTTCTTTTATGGTATGCTTGTACATGAGCTACCATAGCGGTAGGCGGTTAGCCCTCCTCTCGGAGGGTTCAATCCCTCCGATCATTTTGAAAGGAGGTGATTGCCATGAGTATATTCGAGTCGATATATCTGGGATTGACCTTCGGGTTCAACCAGGAGCAAAGCTCCAACAAGCTCGCTTGATTGGAGCGAGCGACGCCGTACTTATCGGAGGAGCTCAGCCTCCGGAGATCAATGCTTCCGACATTACGGCAACGCCGTATGATCCGAAGGAAGCATTTACAGACGCCGGGAGCTTCAGCTTATGAGATCGTTAGTTGGGGATTGCGACCCGCTACTGACGATCGAGTATGGAACCCCCCGCCTACTCCGTTGAGGCGGGTGACATCCGGCCTCTGTTATCTCAGTTCCTGCATGGCAGCTCTCGCAAATTCGCAGCCGCAGAAATTCTGCCGGTATAAGCCGTATTGCTTTGACATTTCGACGCTCCTGCCGAAGCCGTTCTTCTTCTTGAAATCCACGTCGAGGTACTTCACTCCGGTCTCCTCCTCAAGCATGAGTCCGAGAGCCTTGATCTTTCCGTAGTCCTTGTGGGGACTTACCGACATCGTCGTGGTGAAGTATTCGAATTCAAGCTCTTTTGCCATCCTGGCGGTCTCGGCAAGCCTCATCGCAAAGCAGATGTCGCATCTCCTGCCTCCCTCGGGTTCATCCGCAAGAGGAAGAGCCTTTTCGAGGTACTTCCCCGGTTCGTACGCGCCCTCGAGATAGCCGACAGTGAATGCGTCTTTGTTCTCCTCGTTGTAGGCCCGGATGAACTGCATCAGAGTGTCGCGTCTGAGGTAATATTCTTCTCTGTCCGTGATGTTTGGATTATAATAGTAAACGGTCACGGAGTGATCGGGAACGAGCCTCTCGACGCATGAAGTCGAGCACGGTCCGCAGCACGCATGAAGCAATACTGAGGGCTTCCTCGGCATCAGTCCGGGATTGGACATCTCGTCGGCGTATGTATTCATTTCTTCGCCTGCAGTGAACTGCGAGTAGGCGGATGTCTTGTCCATACGGTGCTCCCCTGTAATGCGGCGTAAGCGTCAAAACAAAAAACGACTCAGATATTATAGCACAAACATAGTAAGGAATACATATGCAAGGTGGCGAAAGATATAATTCCATAAGCGACTATCTCAAGAAGGAGTTCGGCCGCAAGACCGTAAAGCTCAGCATAGACGCTGGCTTCACCTGTCCAAACAGAGACGGGACCGCAGGATACGGCGGCTGCGCCTTCTGCTCCGAGGGAGGCTCAGGTGAGCTTGCCTCTCACGCCGGCGGTCAGTCCCCCGACATTTCAGGTTCCATCAGCGAACAGATAGAAAGACTTTCCGATAAGTGGCCGGATGCAGCCTACCTCGCATACTTCCAGGCCTTCACCAACACCTACGCGCCCGTCGATGTACTCAGGGAGAGATACTTTGAGGCTCTTGATGATCCTCGCATCAGCGGGATAGTCATAGCAACCAGACCGGACTGCCTCGGAGATGATGTCCTGGACCTGCTCGAAAAGATAAACCGCGATCATTTCATGTGGGTGGAACTCGGCCTGCAGACGATACACCGCGAAACATCAGAAGCCATGAACATAGGATATGACGTATCTCAGTATGACACGGCATGTGATGAACTGATCTCGCGCGGCATCAGAGTGGTGACGCATCTCATACTCGGCCTGCCCGGAGAGACGCATGAGATGATGATGGATTCCGTTAGACATGTATGCGAAAAGCCTGTATTCGGATTAAAGCTCCATCTGATGAACATAGTCAGGAATTCGGCTCTATACCGGATGATACCTGACTACGTATCCTTTGAGAGCATGGATGAGTATGTGGATCTCGTGATCGAGTGCCTGGAGATGATACCGCCTGAAATAACCATACACAGGCTTACCGGAGACGTGCCGCGCAGGTATCTGGTCTCGCCTGAATGGAGCTACCGCAAGCGCACCATACTGAACGCCATAAACCGCGAACTAAAGGAGCGCGATACGTATCAGGGCAAAAAGTGGACAGGAGTTCAACATTAATAAATATATCGTCAACTGAAATAGGACTGTTCAGCAGGATGATCCCGCACAGTCCTAGATTTCGTCATTTGCAACTTGCTGATCTAGGACTGCAGCGCGTAAATAAACTCGACAGTCTTAGATCCTAACGCTATGCAGTTCGTTTCCGCATGGCATCCCGCTCTATTATTTCTGAGGCTTTTTCACGGCAGCTTCGTCGAAGACGGCATCGATTCGAATACCGGTATCTCGAAGACGAGAGCCTGATTCGATATCCCGTACTTCTTATATGAACCGGCAGTCTGACCTGCCTCGCTGTAAGGCGCCTGCACGTTCGTCATGTACTGATGAGTACCTATCTTCTTGACGCCGTTCCTCACATTGAATCTCTGGTAATAACCCGTATACTGCCCTTCCTTAACGTAATTCTCAGCCAGAAGGCTCGCGCCTCCCGCTACTGCCTTGCCCGGGGTGTTCCAGCCCTTTGCGGCCGCATATACGAGGCCGTTATACAGAGGATTTGTCCCGCCGTTAGCTCCGATGTTGAACGGATTATATACATTGCCGAACACGGTGCTTCCGTTGACGGCATCCCCTCCGTTTCCGTTTTCCTGCACTGCTCTGGCCGCCAGGAATACCGGACTCACGTTGGTGGCCGCAGCTGCATCTATAAATATATTGGCTCCGAAGCCGCATGCAGGCAGCCTTGAGTTCGAAAGTATCGCGCTCACCGAGGCTGCGGTCTGATACTGAGGCTTGTACGAGAGATCCTCGAACATGTATATCCTGTCCTCGTTCAGGAAGTTCCTCGGATCCATGTAGTAAGCCACTACCTGCGAATTGGCTACATACCAGCCCTTCTCAGGCTGAGAGCTCCCGCTTCTGTATTTTTTAGGCTGGGAAGCCGCTATGAGGTTCTTGGATCCTCCCGCCTGTTTGTCAAGAGCTGTGCTCCACTTGATATTGGTCTTATATCCCACAAAGCCCCAGTTAGGATGCTTCTTATGAAGCGCGGTAAGCTTTTTCTTATAGGATTCAGGGAAGCCCTGATCCTTCAGATACGATGCAAACTGCGCATCAGTCATATTGGCCATCGGTGTGTTGACATAGCTGGCATATGATGGAGCTGCAGGATCAGCCGCTACAGCGTCTCCTCCCAGCTTTATATTGCTTGAGCATACGTAGTAATAATTCGGGCCCGCCTTGATCTTATACCACTTCTTGCTGGATCCTTTGGTCGAAGATACCGGATTGGCTGTCAGGCATACCGTAACGACCGATTTCTTTTTGAGACTGCCGATCTTCTTCATCTTTGTGCCGGCACCCTTACGGTAATTGGCCTTAGTCCTGAGCTTGCCGCTGACCGAACCGTAATTGATATTGCCTACCAGATCCGCTCTTACATACCCCTTCTGACCGGCAGCGCTTACGTAATACCACTTGTTCTTGTCCGCAGTGCTTTTCTTCTTCTTGAATACTTCCTTGTGTATCGTCACCCCCGCTCCGCTGGAGAGTACGACCAGCTTTCTGGAAGCGGTCGACGAAGACTTGCGCAGCACCGCCCCGTCATCCGATATGACCACCCCTTTGGCCTTCGGTACGGAAGCAGCAAACGCGCCAACAGTAGCCGCGATGCATAATACCGCGGCTATCGTCATTATCAAAATAATATTGGTTCTTGATCTGAAACTTCTGTGCATGAGCGAATTCTATACTGATTCGCTTTACGGATAAATGTTTATTACTAAATATTATGAAAGATCCTATTTGAAGCGGTTCTCGTGTAAGAAGATCTCTTCAACAGGCATTTCAAGGAGGTCGGCTATGTCAAAAGCCAGTTCAAGTGAAGGAGTGCATCTGCCGTTCTCAATGGAGCTGATGGACTGTCTGGAGACGCCCAGCTTTTCAACAAGGTATCCCTGCCCTATCTTTTTCTGTTTTCTTATCTCTGCAAGACGGTTTTCCATGATACCTCACGGCAAATGATACAGATCGTTAACTTGATTCAATTGTACCATCAGGTCGTAATATGTCAAGCCTACTTTACATATATAATAATATTGTAAGCAAAACAAAAGAGATCTGAAGCTTATCTTCAGATCTCACTTTGATGGTGCCCAGACTCGGAATTGAACCAAGGACACGTAGATTTTCAGTCTACTGCTCTACCAACTGAGCTATCTGGGCAAAATGGTCGGGGTGGCAGGATTTGAACCCGCGGCCCACTGGTCCCAAACCAGTTGCGCTACCAAACTGCGCTACACCCCGTTTTTACTGGTGGGCCATCTTGGGTTCGAACCAAGGACCGACCGGTTATGAGCCGGTTGCTCTAACCACTGAGCTAATGGCCCGCATATTTAATTTGTGGTCGGGGTGGCAGGATTTGAACCCGCGGCCCACTGGTCCCAAACCAGTTGCGCTACCAAACTGCGCTACACCCCGATATTGGCAGGGGCAGTAGGATTTGAACCCACGGCACGCGGTTTTGGAGACCGCTGCTCTACCAACTGAGCTATACCCCTGAATTGTGGCGGAGAAGATGGGATTCGAACCCATGCGGCCCTATAACGAACCCTAACGGTT
>JAZUNV010000099.1:0-4518 GCA_045604305.1 Anaerovoracaceae bacterium
TCGCCCATGAATACGTCCTGCTCCTTGATCTCACCGGTCTCGCGGTTGATCAGTCTGACCTTGACAGTCAGGGATGTGGCGTATGTGGCGTCTCTTTCCTTGCACTCTTCCTGGTCGTACTTAGGAGTGTCGGAGAACTGATAGTCCGCGAATTCCAGACTCAGTGTGTTGGTAGTGTCGCGGATAGGAGATACGTCCTCGAGCACCTCGCCGAGGCCCTCTTCGATAAACCACTTGTATGACTTTGTCTGTACATCGATGAGGTTAGGCATCTCGCAGACCTCATGGATCTTGGCAAAGCTCATACGCTCTTTTCTTCCAACTTTTACTGGTGTTGGCATGTGTAATGTCTCCTTGTTTTTGCAAAAATACACGTATTTCGCCCTGAAAAGGGCTCCCCGAAACGCACGAAATGAGCCTCGTATAGCCGGGGCTCATTTTATTGCGTGGGTCGAACCGATATCGCACGGTCCAATTTGCGAGGGGTGCGGGCGTTAGTCCCTTCCGGGCCGCTCGCGCTAATCTCAGCTCGCAGCGGTACTAAGCTCTGACTTCGCTGACGCTCGTCAATCGCTAAGTGCCGGCGGCTTCGGTTGCCCGGGCGGGACTAACGCCCACACCCGTGCTACCAATACTTTCTTTCGATGTTTTGTCTCGAACTACTGGAGTTCTACGACTGCGCCTACTGCTTCGAGTGCTTCCTTCAGTGCGTTAGCCTCGTCAGGCAGTGCGCCTTCCTTGACTGTTGCAGGAGCGGAATCTACGAGTTCCTTTGCTTCCTTCAGGCCGAGACCTGTAGCTTCTCTTACAGCCTTGATAACCTTGATCTTTTCCTGTCCGATCTCCTTGAGGATTACGTTGAAATCGCTCTTCTCTTCTGCCTCAGCTGCTGCTGCGCCGCCTGCTGCCGGTGCTGCTACTGCTACTGCGCTTACGCCAAACTCTTCCTCGAGAGCCTTGACGAGCTCGTTGATCTCAAGAATGCTCATGCTCTTAAGAGCCTCAATGATTTTATCCTTATCCATTTTTAATCTCCTTTTTCTATTCTGGATGAATGGCCTTGCGGCCGTGAACTTATACTGCTTGATCTCTCAGCTTACTCGCCTTTCTCTGCGATAGCCTTGAGTGTGAGTGCCAGCTTTGTCATCGGGCTCTGGATGCTTCCCATGAATCTTGCGATGAGTACATCTCTGCCCGGGATGCTTGCAAACTCTTCGATCTGAGCCTTGTCATATACTTCTCCTTCTACGACTCCGCCCTTGAATGCCATCTTCTTGTAATCCTTGATGGCCTTTGCGACTACTCTTGCTCCTGCGGTCACGTCCTCGCCGCTGAATGCGAGCGCTGTCGATCCCTTCAGAGTGTCTCCCTCAGCGAGACCGGCGAAATCAGTTCCGTCGATAGCTCTTCTGATGAGAGTGTTCTTGTATACTGTGAAGTCGACGCTTTCCTTTCTGAGGTTTGCTCTCAGAGCGTCAGCCTCGGCTACAGTGAGTCCCAGATAGTCAACAACTACTACGGACTGAGCTTTTTCAAACTTTTCCTTGATCTCGTCGATGACAACCTGTTTAGCTGCTTTTGCTTCTACAGACATCTTTTCTCCTTTCCGGCGATATCCCTTCGCCTATTGTAGTCATGCAGGTACAAAATACCCTCGCCGTCAGTGCAGACAGCGGGGGTCCAAATCTATTGTTTGTACCTCGGCGGGAAATTAAGCTTTCGCACCCGCTGTCTTAGGTTGGATATTCTGTTTCCGTTCTGTCAGTACTGACTAGAGGGTAACTGTTGCAGGGTTTACCTTTACTCCAGGGCTCATCGTAGCTGCGATGCTGATGCTCTTGAAGTACTGTCCCTTAGCTGCTGCCGGCTTAGCCTTTGCGATAGCCTGGATGAGTGCGTTAGCGTTCTCTACCAGCTGCTCCTCTGTGAAGGACTTCTTACCGATGATGCAGTGGATGATGTTAGCCTTGTCAAGTCTGTACTCAACTTTACCTGCCTTGATGTCGGCAAGTGCTTTCTCAAGATCCATGGTTACTGTACCGCTCTTTGGGTTCGGCATGAGTCCCTTAGGTCCGAGAATCTTACCGAGGCGTCCTACAACTCCCATCATGTCAGGTGTAGCTACTACTGCGTCGAAGTCGAACCAGCCTTCTTTCTGGATCTTCTCAGCCATGTCTTCAGCGCCTACATAGTCTGCGCCGGCATTTGTAGCTTCCTCTGCCTTAGGGCCCTTGGCAAATACGAGTACTTTCTTGCTCTTGCCTGTGCCGTGAGGGAGAACCATAGCTCCTCTTACCTGCTGATCTGCGTGTCTGCCGTCTACTCCGAGGCGGAAGTGCATCTCAACTGTCTCGTCGAACTTTGCATTCTCAAAGCTCTTGATCTGCTTGATAGCAGTTTCTACGTCTACGAGCTCGTGCTTGTCATAAGTCTTAGCAAGCTCTGCGTATCTCTTTGATCTTTTCATCAATTTCCTCCTTGTGGTGCCAGCGGCTTGTCGCCTCCCACGTCATTACTCAGTTACCGTTACGCCCATGCTGCGAGCTGTTCCCTTGATCATGTCTACTGCTGCCTCGAGGGATGCTGCATTGAGGTCCGGCATCTTTGTCTTTGCGATCTCTTCTGCCTGTGCGAGCGTGATGCTTGCGACCTTTTCCTTGTTAGGTACGCCGGATGCATGCTCGATGCCTGCTGCCTTCTTGATGAGGACTGCAGCTGGTGGAGTCTTGCACACGAAGTCGAATGATCTGTCAGTGTAAACTGTGATTACGACCGGGATGATCATTCCCGCCTGGTCCTGGGTCCTTGCATTGAACTGTTTGCAGAAGTCCATGATGTTGACACTCTTTTGTCCGAGAGCAGGGCCGACTGGTGGTGCAGGAGTTGCTCCGCCGGCAGGGATCTGCAGCTTGATATAGCCGTCGATCTTCTTTGCCATTGTATGCTCCTTTCTTAAGTTTTGATCTGCAAACCCTTAACGGAGTTTGCTTACCTGGGAGAATTCGATCTCCGCAGGAGTATCTCTTCCGAACATCGAGATGCGGACCTTGACGATCTGCTTCTCCGGATTGATGGCTTCCACGATGCCTAGCTGGCCCTCGAAGACGCCGCCGATGATACGGATCGTATCGCCGACCTCGATATCCAGATCGATCTTGAGCTTTTCGATACCCATCCTTACGATCTCTTCCTTGGTCAGAGGAATAGGATCGGAACCGTGACCTACGAAGCCTGTAACGCCCTCGGTGTTACGCACGAGGTACCAGGTCTCGTTGTTGACTATCATCTTGATGACTACGTATCCCGGGAAGAGCTTTCTGGTCTTGACCTTCTTGACTCCGTCTTTGATCTCGATCCTGTCCTCAGTCGGGATAACGACCTCCTGGATGAGATCCTGCATGCCGCGATACTCTACCATCCTGTCGATGCTCGTCTTGACTTTATTCTCGTAGCCGGAATAAGTATGTACTACATACCACTTAGCCGTACCGTCACCACGAAGGCCCTCGCCCTCGAGAGGTGAAACGCTTGCGCTCATCTTGACCGGCTCGCTTGTCTCGATCGTTTCTGTTGTTTCGATGTTTTCGTTTTCGATGATATCTGTCATCTGCCTGCTCCTTGATTAGGACAGGGTTATGCCGAGGATGCCCTTGAGGGCAGCCAGGAACCCTGTATCAATCAGCCAGAACATAAGTGCAAAGAAGCCGACGCAGGCAAATACCACGATAGTATCCGTAGTAAGTTCCTCTCTGGTAGGCCATACGACCTTGCTGAACTCCTGCTTTACTCCTCTGAGATAGGCGATCAGCCCCGTTCTTTCCTTTTTCTGGCTCTGTTTCTTTTCGGAAGTCTGTACTGCTTCCTTCTTGTTGTTATCAGCCATTTTGTGTCTCCGCCAATATCAGTAGTAGATTACTTTGTCTCCTTGTGGAGAGTCTCCTTGTTGCAGAACTTGCAATACTTCATGAGCTCGATCCTGTCAGGATTGTTTCTCTTGTTCTTCATGGTATTGTAGTTTCTCTGCTTGCACTCTGTGCATGCGAGGATGACTTTCTGTCTTACGCCTGCTGCCATCTGTTTACTCCTTATATCTTTAAATGCTTGGAAAATACGTCTTTTCAAATCAAAACTCGAAGCCCGGTGTCCCAGTGCTCCGATTTTCCTCTTAAAGTCGCTCAATTAATATACTTGAGCGGGCTTCCTATGTCAAGAAATTTTTTCAGAAATTTCCGGCGGCACGCGCCCTGAAAGTAACTGATCATCGAACAGCCATCCGCCTCGCTTCGACGGGCTCCGTAATGCTTCCTGAGAATCATAACGGCGTTGCCGTAATGATGGAAGCATTGATCTACGGAGGCTGGGCTCCTCCGATAACTGCCGAGAGTGTCAGGCTCGTCGACTTTGCCGCTTGGAGAACCTAGTCTGACGCTTCGCTTGCGACGACCGGTTCTAAATGCTTTCGCCGATCATAACGGCGTTGCCGTAAGGACGAAAGCATTGACCTCCGTCGGCAGGCTC
>JAZUNV010000100.1:0-21586 GCA_045604305.1 Anaerovoracaceae bacterium
CTTCATGGAAGCAATCAGAAATTTCGATAAGAAGGTCATCGCATACGCTGAGTCACAGGGAATCGATGAACTGCGCGACGCAATGATCTACTACATGAAGAGAGACTTCGACATGGATTATGAGAGAAAGGACATCCTCATCACAAACGGCGGGTCCGAAGCTCTTATCCTCGCATTCACGGCTCTTCTCAATCCTGGAGACGAAGCTCTGATCGCTGAGCCTTTCTACACAAACTACAACACATTCTGCAACGAGGTTTCCGGCGTACTCGTACCGCTGACAACTTCCGCAGAGGACGGCTACAACTGGGCCAAGAGAGACCTCATCGAGGCTGCTATCACACCTAAGACAAAGGCTATCTGCTGCCTCTCGCCTGGTAACCCTACAGGCAGAGTTCTCACAATGGAAGACATGAGACTCATCGGCGACATCGCCAAAGAGCACGACCTCTGGATCATCTCCGACGAGGTATACAGAGAGTTCGTATATGACGGTGCTGAGGCTCACTCCTTCGGACAGCTCGACGACATCGCAGATAGAGTCGTTATCATCGACTCCGTATCCAAGAGATGGTCGGCATGCGGAGCTCGTATCGGAGCAGCTATCTCGAAGAACAAAGATTTCATGAGCGCACTTCTCAAGCTCGCACAGGGCAGACTCTGCGTACCTACACTCGAGCAGGTAGGCGCTGCAGCTCTGTACAGAATGGACAAGAGCTACTATGATGAAGCTAAGGCTGAGTACGAGGCAAGAAGAGACGCAGCTTACGAAGAGATCTCCAAGATCCCTGGCGTAGTCTGCCAGAAGCCTGCAGGCGCATTCTACATGACATGCAAGCTGCCTGTAGACAATATCGAAGACTTCCTGATGTTCATGCTCAAGGAATTCGACGACAAGGGCGAGACTACTATGTTCGCACCGGCTCCTGGATTCTATGCAACAAAGGGACTCGGCGGCAACGAGATGCGTATAGCTTACGTTCTGACACCTGACAAGATGAGAAGAGCATGCGAACTCATCAAGCTCGGCGTTGAGGCTTACAACAAGAAGTAATAAGTCTCTCAGTCTCAATATGACTAAGGCTGTAGGGGGAATCATGTATTCCCCCTATACTTTTTGCAATTTACAGCGATTTAGGATATGGCTGAACCAAAACTTTCACCGATGATGCAGCAGTATATGGCAATCAAGGATGAGTACCGAGATACCATCCTCATGTATCGTCTCGGAGATTTCTACGAGATGTTTTTTGATGATGCCCTGCTTGCATCGAGAGAGCTCGAGCTGACGCTTACGGGACGCAACTGCGGTCTCGAGGAGAGGGCTCCGATGTGCGGAGTGCCCCACCATGCTGTCGATCAGTATATAGTCAGACTGGTCAACAACGGCCATAAGGTAGCCATATGTGAGCAGGTGGAAGACCCTGCGACTGCCAAGGGCATAGTAAAGCGCGAGATCACCAGGATATATACGCCGGGCACTCTGGACATAGACGAAGCCGGCAGGAGCGATGACAATGTATATATCGCTTCAGTCTCCTTTACGGACGACACTGCGGCGCTCGCTGTTGCGGATATCACCACAGGTGAGCTCTCTGCAAGCGAATTTGAGATCGATGGCAGGGAAATGGATGGGGCCTTCGACAGGCTCATCAATGATATCTCAGTACTCGGGATCAAAGAGCTGATCATCAGCAATGTGTATTCGGAGGCTCTCGAAAAGGCTCTCCAGAATCACATGCAGAGCGTGTATCTCGATGATGTGGATGATTCTTATTACAGATACCAGGCCTGCAGGGATGCGGTCATGAACCACTTCGATGTCACTTCACTGATACCTCTCGATATCGAAGGAAGAGAGGCCATGACTTCTGCTGTAGGTTCGCTGCTGATGTATCTCAGAGAGACTCAGATGAGTGATCCGGGCCAGATAAGAGAGCTGAACATACGCAGGCATGACGGCCTGATGCATCTCGACAAGTCGACTCTGAGGAACCTCGAGCTCCTCGAGACGATATATGACGGAGATGTAAAGGGGTCGCTTTTCGGAGTGATCGGCAGGACAAAGACTGCGATGGGCGGCAGGCTTCTCAGGGCCTGGCTCAGAGAACCGCTCACTGACACGGAGGAGATCAACAGGAGGCTCGATGCCGTTGAGGCACTCAGGGACGAGCCGGTCGTCTCAAACAATATAACGAATTCACTCAAGTACATCTATGACTTCCAGCGCCTGACTGCGAGAGTCGCGACGGGAAGGGCGGATGCCAGGGACCTGGTGGCGCTCAGGAAGACTCTGGCCCAGCTGCCGGATATCAAGGATGAGCTAGCGACGCTTGACGCTCCGCTTCTCAGGAGCATCAACGATGACATAGATACATTCAATGAGCTTTATGCGGTCATCGACAGGGCCATAGTGGATGAGCCGCCTCTCACTGTTACAGAGGGAGGTATTATAAGGAACGGATACTCTGCCGAACTCGATGCTCTAAAGGACAGCATAGCCGATGCCAAGACCTGGATAGCTGAGCTGGAGCCGCGCGAGAAGGAGCGCACGGGCATCAAGACCATCAAGGTAGGATACAACAAGGTCTTCGGCTATTACATAGATGTAAGCAAGGGCATGGCTGATAAGGTGCCCGATGATTACATACGCAAGCAAACTCTCGTCAATAACGAGAGATACATAACTCCTGAGCTCAAGGAAAAGGAAGACCTCGTGCTGACGGCGGAGACAAAGATCAACAAGCTGGAGTACGAGGAGTTCAGGAAGATAAGGCAGGCTGTGGAGCCGTACATCGACAGGCTACAGACTGCATCAGCGGCGATCGCGTGCCTCGATGTGCTCTCATCATTCGCCAAAGTAGCTGCGGACAACGCATACGTGAAGCCTGTGGTCAACAGCGGTGACGTGATCGACATCAGGGCGGGAAGACATCCGGCCGTAGAGCAGCTGCTCGGAGCCGGTATGTTCGTATCGAACGATACGTATATCAACATGAGCGACAGGAGCATGCTGATCATCACGGGGCCTAACATGTCCGGTAAATCTACCTACATGAGGCAAACTGCCGTGATAGTACTTATGGCACAGATCGGATGCTTCGTTCCTGCTGCTTCGGCTGAGATCGGAGTGGTCGACCGCATATTCACGCGCATCGGCGCTTCGGACAATCTCTCATACGGCCAGTCGACATTCTATATCGAGATGAGCGAGCTCGCGGGCATTCTCAGGAATGCCACTGACAGGAGTCTCATCATACTCGACGAGATAGGAAGAGGCACCAGCACCTTCGACGGGCTCTCGATAGCGTGGGCTACTGCTGAGTATCTGGCGCAGCCTGAGCACAGGGTCAGGACAATGTTTGCGACTCATTATCACGAACTCACTGAGCTGGCGGACGAGCAGGAGGGCATACACAATCTCTCGGTCGCAGCGGCTGAGGACGGAAGCGATGTCGTCTTCCTCCACAACATAATCGAGGGACCGGCCAGCAAGAGCTACGGCATACACGTAGCGAGGATAGCCGGCATACCTGAGGTCATCAGGAGCAATGCCAGGAAGAAGCTCAAGGAGCTCGAATCGGTCGAGCTGATGTCAGGCTCTGCGCCGGAGGTCTCCGAGCAGCTTACATTCCTGCCTGATGAGCTGAGGGTCGGATACAGCGATCCGGATGCCGAGAAGTACAGAGAGCTTAGATCAAAGATATCCTCGATGGATATCAATAAGATGACGCCTGTGGCAGCCCTCGTGGCACTGCAGGACATAATAGAAGAATTCAGGGACAGCGATAAATAACAGATGATAAAGGTATTGGACAGTTTCGTAGCGGATAAGATAGCGGCCGGCGAGGTGATCGAGCGGCCGGTTTCTGCTGTAAAGGAACTTGTAGAAAACTCGATAGATGCCGGCGCGTCCTCGATCATAGTCGAGATCAGAGGCGGCGGTAAATCATATATCAGGGTCACGGACGACGGCTGCGGCATAGCTGCGGACGAAGCCGAGACCGCATTCCTGAGACACGCGACCAGCAAGATAAGCGGCATAGCGGATCTAGATGCAATAGCTTCACTCGGATTCAGGGGCGAAGCGCTCGCAAGCATAGCTGCGGTATCGAGGATCACAATGGTGAGCCGCACCGCTGATTCTCCTACGGGCATCAGACTTGTGATGCACGGAGGGCAGGTCGTATCCAGTGAGAGAGCCGGCGCCAATACCGGCACCACCATTGTAGTGGAGGATCTCTTCTACAACACTCCCGCAAGACGCAAATTCATGAAGAGCGATGCCAGGGAAGCCTCGGCCATTATCGAACTCATACAGCAGTTCGCGGTCTATTATGCTGACATCAGATTCATGATGATCAATAACGGCCGGACCGTCTTTACGACCCGAGGCGACGGAGACGTACGAGCTACTGTCGAGGCGCTCTATCCGGATATAAAGGGATCCGGACTTATCTCGGTGGAAGGCGAAGCAGTCAGAGGCTATGTCTCGGATCCGGGCACTACCAGGTCTACAAGGAGATACCAGCTCTTCTTCGTGAACGGCAGGATCGTCGACAGCAGCGTGATAGAAAAGGGACTGACGGAGGGTTACGGCGGACGTATTTTCAGCGGATATCCGATCGCCATCCTCTTCATCGACTCGGATCCTCACGACATAGACGTCAACATTCACCCGGGGAAGAGGGAGATCAGGTTCCTCAGACAGGATGAGGTCAGGAGCGGGATATCCGAAGCGGTATCGAAGGCTGTAAGCACTGACGCAGGCATACCTGAAGGATATATCAGGGAGACTGAAGTGCCTGCAGTGACAGAGCAGAAGCCGGTGGAGACTGAAGAGACCACGGAGACGATCACGAATCCGGCAGAAACTTCAGACTATAGCCCGGAGGTCGATTCGGCTGATGGAGATAAAAGCTTTCCGGAGAAGACAGAGCAATCCACTATCAGGGAATTCCTCAGCAAGCTTGAGAGACCTGAGGACAAGGAAGATAAAAAAACGGATACAGAGTACGAATATACTGCGCCTCAGCAGACTCAGGTGAAAGAAGAGAAGCCGGTCTACAGGCCTTTCGATTTCTCTGAGCTTACATTCAAGGCGTATGTATTCGACACATATATCATAATGGAAGGCCGCGATACGCTGTACATATTCGATCAGCATGCAGCTCATGAACGCATCTTCTACGAGAAGTTCATGGCGGCTTACAATAATGAGGAGCATATACCACAGCCAATTCTCACACCCTTCACATTAAACGTGAGCGCTGATGTATACTTTATGGAAAGGGCCTGGCTCGATGATCTGCATCGCATGGGCTACGACATAGAGGACTTCGGCGAATGCACCTTCATAGTCAGGGGCGTGCCGCCTTACATGAGCCTTGAGGAAGCGGACGGCTTCGTTCGCGCCTATGCCGAGGCCTTATATGATGCGGGCGGAAGCAATGATGTCGTCAGGGACAAGCTGATCATGAGATCGTGCAAGTCCGCGGTCAAAGCCAACGACAGATTATCTGAGCTCGAGATAAGGGAGCTTATCGGGAAGCTTGCTTCCTGTGAGAATCCGTATGCCTGTCCGCACGGAAGGCCTACGTTTATCAAGCTCAGCTCCTACGATATCGAAAGATCCTTCAGAAGAAAATAGAGCTGCGATTGTTACGCCGCATCGACCGGCTTTCGCCTGCATGCGGACCCGCAGCACTGATTACATAATACAGAACGGAGTAAATAATGGAAAACAGGACCGTATATATAATTTCGGGACCTACAGCTGTCGGCAAGAGCCTGATCGCTTATTATCTTGCCAAGAGGATCAATGGCGAGATCGTGAACTGCGATTCGGTACAGCTGTACAAATACATGGATATAGGAAGCGCAAAGCCGAGTGAGAAGGAGATGAGGGAGGTGAAGCATCACCTGTACTCCATAGTCGATCCGGCTGAGGGCATGACCGTCGCCAGTTACAGGAAGATGGCGCTAGAGACTATCGACGAGATACTTAGCAGGGGCAAGACGCCTATCGTATGCGGCGGAACCGGACTCTACCTCAATTCCATACTCTACGACATGGATTTCGGAGCCAATCCGGATGACGGTGTCAGGAGGGAGGAGCTCGAGAAGATGGCGAAGGAGCGCGGAAGCGACTACATGTATCAGTACCTCGAGGCGCTCGATCCGGACGCTGCTTCCAGGATCCATCCCAACAATTCACGCAAGATCATCAGAGCCATAGAAGCCTACGAGTTCGGCCGCGGCATCAAGGACCTCTCCGAATGCCCTAGGAATCCGAATTACGATTTCAGATTCTTTGCGCTCACCATGGAGCGTCAGTGGCTGTACGACCGTATCAACCGCAGGGTATCCAGGCTCGTTTCCGACGGACTTGTCGATGAAGTGAGCGGACTGCTTGCCAGGGGTTACGGAGCTGATCTCTCATCGATGAAGGGCATCGGATACAAGGAAGTCATAGCCTTTCTCAACGGCGAGTACGATCTATTCGACGCCAAGGAGCTGATCATGAAGAACACCAGGCACTACGCCAAGAGACAGATCACCTGGCTCAAGAGATATGACTTCGTAAACTGGATCGAGATCGGCAAGGGCGAGACGGTAGGCGAGATAGTCGACCGCATCCTCAGCGTCAGCAACGAGGTCTACGAGCGGGGCCAGCAGAATTAATGGCAAAGACCACTTACGACAGCAAGGAATACAGATCGCACAACAAGAGCGATAAGCCGGATAATATCGTAAAGAAGGAAAACGATATATATCTGGAATGTGAAGGCATCCAGAAGGAATTGCCTTCTTTCCTGCGGCCGTATTTTGCATATCTTAAGGGCAATGTCTTGCCGATGACGCGGCTTGCGTATCTGCATGACATCAGGTTCTTCATGAACTACCTCATAAATGAGACAGATCTCACGCGGGCTGAAACGACGCAAAGGATCACGGCTGAGGAGCTGAATCAGATCGAGGCTGCTGACATCAACCTCTTCATCGACTACTGCCGCAAATACATGGTGGAGGAAGGCGATACGGTCACCGTATACGAGAACAGCAACCGCTCACTGGCGCGCAAGAAGTCCTCCATATCCGTGATGTTCAAGCAGCTCTACCGCCAGGGCATCATGGAGAAGAACATAACTGACGGATTCGACCCGATCAGAGTGGGCAAGCCTGGAGAGCGAGAGATCAAGGCTCTGCAGGACGATGAGGTCATGATAATGCTGGACGCCGTAACGAACGGCACCGGGCTGACTGATCATGAGCGGACTTACTGGGAGAAGACGAAGCTGCGCGACAAGGCGATACTCGTGATGTTTGTCACTTACGGTCTTAGGCTCAGCGAGCTCCAGCAGCTCAATCTGTCTTCCTTCAACTTCTCTAGGGGCGAATTCAAGATATACAGGAAGCGCGGCAAGGAATCTATAATGCCGCTGAACCGATCTGTTCTGATGGTACTGGACGATTATATCAACGGCGAGAGAAAGGCTGTTGCTGAGAAAAATTCGGGCGAGGAGGATGCGCTCTTCTTGTCGATGCAGGGCAGAAGAATCACTGAGAGGGCGATCAGGGAGCTGGTAAAGAAGTACACTTCGATAGCGCTCAACACTAGCAGGCGGTCCGGTTACAGTCCGCACAAGCTCAGGGCCACGGCTGCGACTTCGCTGATCGGCAGGGGCAACTCGATCTATGATGTGGCCGCGCTTCTCGATCACGAACAGGTCACGACTACTCAGCTCTATGCCCAGCACCGCAAGAACGTGAAGCGGGATCTTGTGAGCGGTATGGAATGGGAGCTGGAGCGCACCGACGAGGACTGATACGGAACCGGTATGCCGCTGCAGTACCGAAGTCATATGCTCCGAAATCAATCGTTCATAAGCATTCGTAAAGTGCTTTACGTGAAGGCAAGATACGGTATTGGCATTCGATAGTTTGTGGCAGATCCGAAACTCCACTCTTCGTTCGGATCATATGAGCTTCGGAGCGCGCGGCCGGGTACTGATACAGCAATAAATAGAATAGAGATAAACGTATATGAATTACAGAGAATATTTGATTTCACAATTCAATATAGATGAAAAGGTCCTGGATATAGTAAAGGACGCTGAAACTCTGCTGGCAGAACGCTTTGACGAGATTGACGATATCACTGCCATATGCCAGATGAAGGTCCTCAAAGCTTTTCAGGACAACCATATCAATGCCACTCACTTCAACTGGAGCACCGGATACGGTTACGACGATGCAGGCAGGGAAGCGGTAGAAAGGGTATATGCTTCGGTTTTCGGTACTGAAGCGGCTCTCGTCAGGCCTAATATAGTAAACGGCACTCATGCGATCGCAGCCACGCTGCTCGGCATGCTCGGGCCCGGTGATGAGCTCATTGAGGTGACGGGCACTCCTTATGACACTTTACAGACTGTCATTGGCAGGACTTCGGAGAATCCGGCAAATACCAGATCGGATCACGGTCTTTTGAGTGATGACGCCTTCAAGGGAACCATAAGAGATTATGGTATAGTTTATAAAGAAGTGGCTCTGAATGATGAGATGGATGTCGATCTTGACGCGATCAAGGTTGCTGTTACCAAAGATACTAAAGTAGTCGCTCTTCAGCGTTCCACGGGCTATGACTGGAGGCCTGCGATATCGATAGAAAGTCTCAAAGCTGTCACTGAACTCGTTCACGGTATAGATCCTGACATCATCGTGATGCTCGATAACTGCTACGGCGAATTCGTCGATACTGTTGAGCCTACTGAATTCGGCGTTGATGTGATGGCGGGTTCTCTTATCAAGAATCCGGGCGGCGGTCTTGCTCTGTCAGGAGGCTACATCGTAGGCAGGGCGGATCTGATCGAACAGATATCCTACAGGCTCACTTGCCCCGGGATCGGCTCTGAATGCGGTCTTACTTTCGGTCAGAACAGGAACGTCCTGCAGGGCCTCTTCATGGCTCCTAAGGTCGTTAATTCGGCGCTGAAGGGCGCTGTGCTGGCCGGCACTCTGTACGATTCCCTCGGATTCGAGGTCATGCCTCCGGCTGACATGAAACGCAGCGACATCATACAGGCTATCAAGTTCGGTTCTCCTGAGCGTACTATAGAATTCTGCCAGGCGATACAGTCAGCGGCACCGATCGATTCATACGTTTCGCCTGAGCCGTGGGACATGCCGGGCTATGCTGATCAGGTCATAATGGCTGCCGGCGCATTCGTTGACGGTTCATCCATCGAGCTGAGCGCTGATTCGCCGATCAGAGAACCGTATATCGCGTACTTCCAGGGAGGACTCACATACGAGCATGCCAGATACGGAATCATAAAGAGCCTGGATTCCCTGTATAAGAAGGGCATGATAGATATCAGATGAACGATAATCGTGCCGACAGGACCAAAAGAATAATGGCGATATTGAAGCTGATATTGCTCCTGATCATCATCGTGGGCATACCGGCTTTTCTATATTTCAGATTCGGCAGCGAGATATTCAGCAAGGACGCGGCTTCGCGCCTCGTGGCATACCTCATGGCCCACGAATCGACAGCTGCCTTGCTTTTCATAGGCATACAGGTTCTCCAGGTCGTGATCTGCATTCTGCCGGGGCAGCCGATACAGTTCGCCGCCAGCTACATGTTCGGTGTGCTTGGAGGGCTTGCGCTCTCACTGATCGGAGCTGTCATAGGCGTGGTCATTTCTTTCTACACGGCCAGGCTGCTCGGACGAGACGCCATGCACATGATATTCGGCGAGGAGAAGGTCGACGACTATCATAAGAAGCTGAATTCCGGCAAGGGCCTGAGCATCGCGCTTCTGATATATCTGATCCCGGGAGTTCCCAAGGACCTCGTGTCATATGTAGCGGGCATATCCGAGATGAATTTCATTCCTTTCCTGATAGTATCCACGATCGGAAGGATACCGGGCATGGCGGGAAGTCTGCTCACGGGATATTTCTTCAGGAAGGGCAACTATGCTGCGATCGCGATCCTCTGTGTCGTAGTCGCGGTGATACTCGTGATATGCTTCGTAAAACGAAATGCGATATTCAGCCTGCTCGATAATCTGGAGAAAACAGGCAAAGAAAAGGAGAAGGAAATCAATGGCTAAGAAGACTGCCGGCAAGACAAATGCGATGAGGATACTCGATTCCGAGGGCATAGAATACCGCATGGCGGAGTACGAGGTCGACGAGGAAGACCTGTCCGGAGTGCATGCAGCAGAATCTCTCGGAGTATCTGAAGAGATAGTTTTCAAGACGCTGGTCGCCAGAGGTGACGGTAACGAGCTCTTCGTCTTCATCATACCGGTTGCAGAGAACCTTGATCTCAAGAAGGCGGCTGCTGCTTCGGGCAACAAACGCATAGAGATGATCCACCTCAGGGAACTCTTTGATCTGACAGGATACGTCAGGGGAGGGTGCTCGCCTATAGGCATGAAGAAGGCGTTCCCTACATATATAGATGAGACCGCTCAGCTGTATGACGAGATATACTTTTCTGCCGGCAGAAGGGGGACGCAGATCATCCTGAATGCAGATATTTTGTGCGGAGTGACAGGGGCGGAATATGCGGATCTGATCAAGATGTAGGATGCTCAGAGCGGAAATTAAACAAATGTTTATATTCTGAAAACCTTGGAATTTCAACGTTTCGGCGCTGATTTACAAGGTTTTTTGAATATTTCGAACTTTTGTTCAAAATAGTATTGACATGTATCGAACAGACGTTTATAATCTCATTAGAACAAGCGTTCAGAGAAAAGGACGGTGATCGATATGACAACTACGAAAGAGACAAGAAGACATCATTACAGAATAGCTGATCCGGTAAGGTTCTTTATATTCATACTCATATGCACTATGATCATAGCGTTTGCCGGATACACAGTGATAAGCTCCGGCAAGGCCGAGGCTGCAGCAGTCAATACATACGCTCAGGTGACCGTTCAGGAGAACGACTCACTCTGGGGACTTGTAGAGAAGTTCAATCCGGATGCCAACATCGATGTACAGAGCGTCATATATGATATATATGAGATCAACGACATCGAGGCAGGAAGCATCCAGCCGGGAGATACGATATTCATTCCGGTCTATTAAATAGCTAGCATCATATATCCCTTGATCGATATATGTCTAGAAGTGTGTTTTATCGAAGATCCGAAGTTATGGCCGCACATTGCATCCCGGCAGCCAGGCTTCGGATTTTCAATATGATGACCAAAAACGGGCAAAATCACAAGGTATAAGATATCGACGAGGCATAAAAAATCGCTTAAAACGCAAATTTCGGCCTCGTTTTTCGTTGAAATTTCAACGCTTTCAGGCTTATGACTGATCGGTTTGCCGCTGCAGTACCGAAGTCATATGCTCCGAAATCAATCGTTCATAAGCACTCGCAAAGTGCTTTACGTGAAGGCAAGACACTGTATTGGCATTTGAGAGCTCGTGGCAGATCCGAAACGTCACTCTTCGTTCGGACCATATGAGCTTCGGAGCGCGCGGCCATGTACTGATACAGAACAGATCATAATCATGAAACAACTTGTTGTTTGTTTTCATATGGAGCCCGCCGGGCGCGCAGCCACTGTACAGATGCATAGAGCTAGTCATTGAAGTACAGAAACGTACAAGGCATAATGCAGGTATCTATAACTGATTAAATACATATATATATAATATTTACAGTAAACGATATGGGAGTGTAGGAGCAGGAAATCAACTATTCCTGAAACATAACACAGGAGAATATTTTATATGTAATAAAAATACAGCAGCAGGCCGGAAGCCTTGAAACTGCTGTATTTGAACATTATGGATGTTTGTTCGGTCTCAGGTGATTAACTATTCCCAAAATTATGATTTTAGGAATAGTTATCTCAATCTTCCCTTATCCTTGTACACGCCGGTGTTGTTTGCGCTATGATCGTACCGTTTCTGAATGAATAAAGAACAGATGCATTCCGGTTAAGAGCATCGTAATAGTTTTCGGCATCCATTACTATGAAGTTAGCCGGCTTGCCCTGCTCGATACCATAATGGTCTGTTATATGCAGAGTCCTTGCCGCATTCTGGGTAATGAAGCGATAGCTGTTCATTATTTCCTCGTATCCCATCATCTGGCACACATGGAGTCCCATAAAAACAACGTCTCTCAGACTTCCGTTACCCATTGGATACCATGGATCAAAGATATCATCATGACCGAACGATACATTCAGCCCGGCTTCGGTCAGCTCCTTGACTCGGGTGATACCTCTTCGCTTCGGATATGTATCTATCCTTCCCTGCAGATGTGTATTCACCAGCGGATTAGCTACAAAATTAATATTGCTCATTTTGAGCAGACGCATCAGTCTCATGACATATGCGTTGTTATATGAGTGCATCGCCGTTGTATGGCTGGCTGTCACTTTGTCATACAATCCGAGTTCCAACGCTCTCGCTGCGAGTGTTTCAAGACCGCGGGATGCCTCATCATCTATCTCGTCACAATGTACATCAACCAGCTTGTTTTCTTTTGCTGCAAGATCTAGCGCAAAATCCAGAGACTCAACGCTGTATTCGCGAGTAAACTCAAAATGAGGTATGGCGCCTACAGCGTCAGCTCCCATTCTGACCGCATCGGCAAGCAGCTGCTTTCCGTTGGGATAGCTGAGGATGCCTTCCTGAGGAAAAGCCACTATCTGTATCTCCACCTTATCCTTCAGCTCATCCCGAAGCTCAAGCATCGTCTCCATTGCCATCAGTGACGGATCGGTAACATCGATGTGAGTACGGATAAACTGTATGCCGTTCGCAGCGTACATTTGAACGACCCTGTGCACCCTGTCTCTGATATCATCTCTGCTGAGCTTTCCTTTTCTCTTGCTCCAGCATTCAATTCCTTCAAACAGAGTTCCTGACATATTCCAGTCAGGGTCGCCTGCCGTCAGGCATGTATCCAGGTGTACATGAGATTCGACGAATGGAGGAAGCACAAGCTTTTGCTCCAGGTCAATGATTTCCTCATTCTCCCGTTCACTGAGGTTTCCTATCTCCTCGAATGATCCATTCTCAATGCGAATATCCTTAGGGTTGAGAGAGTTTTCAATCAGTGCATTTTTGATCAGCATATGTCCCCTTTCCATAAGGACGGAGTACACACGACTCCGTCCTTTTATAGTCAGATATCAGTCTTTGATATGTTCCGAGATGCTGACCGGAAAACCTGACGGCGAGATCAGCAATGTTGCTCTTGATGAACTTGTATCTGTAACCTTATCTCCGCGTGGATTGATGAAGCCACGGGAAGTAAAGAAATCATAAGCCTCCTGGAAATCATCAACACTGATGCTGATAATAGTCATATCCTGTGGAAGGGTCTCTGTTCTTGTAATATTGATGCAGTTGCCATTGGCATCCTTCATCGCGTAAGTAAGATTAACTCCGCCCTCTACATCCGTTTTTGTATGGCGCTTCTCAAAGCCAAGCTCTTCAAACAGCTTTGTAACGTTCTCCTGATCCTTTGTAACGATCAATGGGCGAATTCCTGTAATAGTCATACTTCTAGTCCTCCTATTTTCTAACAAATAATATAGTTGATAGTATACCCCAGATTGGTGCTATAATAAAGGCGCAAAAGAAAACTGTGCTAAGGAAAACATCGATAATGATCTTTCGGAGGTAAATACAATGGCTAAATGTATCAACTGCGGAATGAGCACGACTGTACGCGGTCAGGTCGATCTTAAAGGCGGCGAGATATGCATCCCATGTTTTAAGGAACTGGGTTTCAGACCTACAGAGGCGCCAAGGATGAAGGACTACAGCTACTTTGACATCAAGGACGGCGCTGAACAGTTCGATCTGAAAACACTCTCAAAATAATAGTAATACCTGAGATAATCACTTAAAAAAGGCTTCATCGTGAAGCCTTTTAGAATGCTCTGTAATTGTAAGATGTATCACCAGGTCACTGCTATATCAAGCTGCGTAGGATTGCGGCCGGCGAATGAGCCTGTATCGCATACTATGCCCTTGCCAAGCGAAGTATCGATCAGGGATCCGCGGGGACGCAGGTTCAGATTGGCAGCAACCATGACATAATCGCCCAGCATCTTTACTCCGTCGTCTCTGACCCAGTACTCATCGGTATTGCCCATGCGTCTCATGATCCTTACTACACCAGCCATATTGAGATTGTAGTACGTCTCCTTGCCTGACGGACCCGTAATAGTACCTCTGCTCTTCGAGAGCACAGGTCCCTTCCATCGCATGTCTTCCATAGCAAGGGCGAGCTTTGCATTCAGGCTGAGGGTGTGTCCTACGGCAGCGTGAGCTACGTTTACGCTTACTTTGCCGCTGCTCCTGGAGAAGTTGCGCTCATATATCTGCGCACTGGAAAGGTTGAATATCTCAGCGCTGCTAAAGCTGCAGGCTGCGATCTCCAGTACAATGATCAGACATATGAGCAGGTTTTTTCTTTTTGATAAGATATCACTCATGATAATAACCGTAATACATTATTGTCACCTTAGTGACTCCCTGGACTTTTAAATTATACCCTACGATAATTTGCAAAATCAAAAGATCCATGGAATTTCAAGGGTTTCAAGCCATGGATCTTTATGTGGATCTCTGAATTATGGATGATACTTCTCTTCTAATGCAAGATGTTGTATTTCTTCAACACTTTTACAACTAAATAGTACGTGCCATTTATCACTCAGTTGATTTATCTTCTGCTTTATCTTCTGTTTTTTCCTCTGCTTTTTCTTCAGTTATTTCTCCGTTTTTGTTTTCATCTTTTTCTTCATCCTGTTTAAGAGGCTCGATATCTTCAGGACCCAGAGAGCTTCCGTCACCCTTATACCCGGTGATCACTATATTGCAATCATTGAATGTTCCTCCGGAGTATATTATGTATGTATCGCCCTTCTCTGCCTGAAGTATCAATGCATAATCGTTTTTATTACCGCTCAAAGGACCACCTGAATCCTCATCGTAATTCAGCATGAATCCCCTTTCATCATATACGGAACCGACTGTCTTCCCGTCAGATTGCGAGTAAACAGCATAGTTCCCGCTTTCAGGCGCCTTGAACACTATTATAGTGTCATCTGATATTTTATTTGAAGACGGCGAATCCACATCAATGGTATCCAGCTTGTCACAGACGACAGATACATTGGCTGTCAGATTGATGAGATCATTGGTGCTGACCCATATGTAATAGAACTTGTCTTTTTCAAGCCAGCATATTCCCCCGCTTTGTTTGACTTCATCGTTATTGCCTGTTTTGATCGAGTCGATGTATGCGTATCCGGACTTTTCGTCCTTTGATTCTATCGAAGCAGTAAATCTATAGAAGCCGGTCTCCGGAGGTGTGAACATCAGCGATGTCTTTTCATCTTGCCTGACTGTGAGATAGGAAGGTTCAGCAACTTTCGCTTTTGTCAGTTCATCTTCGGTGGATCTTGTAACTTCTATGGTAAAAGAGCCTGAGTACTTTTCTTTTTCCTCCATTGCAACAGGACTCACTATTACGAAGCACTTCGTTCCGCTGCTGAAGTATTCAGTTCCGGTAAGATCGCCGTTGTCATCGACCTGTTCAGTATAGATGTAATCGTTCAGATCGATATCACAGACGTTCATGCTGAGGTGCACACCTTCATCCGTCTCTATATTCGATATGGTGAATCTGTATGGGCTGTCATCTTCCGGATCAAACATGAATACCGGAATGGTCTTTCTGCCTGTCACCATGGAAGAATCATATTTGAACTTTATATCTTTTGCCTCGTCAAGCTTCAGCGGAGTCGTAAAATGAGTCAGCAGGATATTGGGATCCTTCCTGTATATGTTGTACATAGCAATAAGCGCAACGACCAGCAGCACTACTATGACAAGTACGATTTTGAGAATAGTCTTCAGCGTTTTCTTCAAATCTATTTACCCCAGAGTGACGAATCCACAGCCAGTACCCTATCGGTATTTATTACGGCATATTTCCACCTGTTGGCTCCGGATTCGAAATTGATATATACTTTTCCGTTCTCAACTATTATCTCTTCATTCATCTTAGGGACTTCCACCCTTTTCTTCTCTCTGTTTTTAACATAGAGTATTCCTTTTCCATTATTTACAGGGCTTATATCGTATCGTGTCACGAAAGATGATTTTACTGCATATGAAGTTCCTTTATATGAGCTCGATACATAAAGACTGTCTCCATCTATATCGACGCCCTGAGTGCTGGAATCTATGCCTGTTATTACAGAGAACAGTATCGTGTTGAGCGCTGCGCTCCCGTCTTCGTTTTCAACTACCGGATAACCGTACATGTAGGCATCCTTTGTGTCTTTTGTGCCGATATATGTGCCGACCCAGAGCTTACCGTTGTCGTACTCAAGATATGACGGCTTGTTTTTTATGTAAACTTTAGGTGAGATCTCCTTTTTTGACATTTTATAAAGGTTTGATTTGATCATCCCAAGGAATGCATCGTAATCTATGTACTGCAGGAAAGGCTTTCCCTGATATTTGTCAGAGGTGTTGCCTGTCAGCCAGATCCGTTTGCCGTCAAACGCGATGCCTCCCACGTGATATTTATTAGGGATCGAGACAGTAGAAACTATGCTTTTTTCCTTAGGATCGACAGCATATATTACGGACAGGTTTTTCTTTCCTGCATCATAGGCTGTAATAAGCCAGTAATCTCCGGTGCTGCATATGCCCTGAGGGATGTAGTTATCGGAAGTTCCGATGCCGTCAGATGTATATATCTTTGTCTCTACAAGTCCGGGGATAGGTATGGTGCTTTCATCATCGATCTTAGGCGACAGCTTTTTGCTGACTTCCTTCATTCTGTTTTTCAGAGCTCTTCTGTATTGTGAAGGCTGATCGTATTTTTTGTAATCAAAAGATGACTGAGTGGTATCATTTGCTGCTCCGAATACGGTAACGCACGAGCACACAAAAAATACCAGAAGTACTGTGATGACAAAATATTTCCGGTATCTTTCAGGTTTTCTGTTCATGATACTATTTATTAATCATTTTATGGATTTTGTCAAGTAGGGCTCCGACATAATATACGCCGACAAGCATCGCGACTCCGATCTGTACTGTCAGAGAAAGAATCGGAGTGCTTGTATCCAGGTTCATGGTCAGCATCCCTATCGCCCATCCGGCAAGCCATGATGGCATGTGGATGATATCCGGTATGCTGCATGAAATTACTACTACAAGGAAACCGAGTACCGCAAGTGTGCAAAACAGCGTCAGATCGGCGTTAAACGGCGTATGAGCCATGATCTGAGCCGATATCAGAGCCCATATATCGCCTGCGAGATAGCCGAGAGCGATCTTGTGGGCATCTTCGAACTTGTTTCCGTTGGTCGCGTATATGCCAGCGCATATCAGAGCTATGGGCCCTACCGATATGCCAACATATGGGCTTATCACTGCCCATAAAGGCGGGAGCACTGCTATGAGTGCTGCCAGTGTCAATACTTCTTTTCTGTTAGTCTTCATACGTCTTCCTGAGTATATAGAATCCGTCGCTGTTGGCATCGATGATGATATTGCCTCTGTCGTCTACTACTACGTCCTCTGTCATGGCCATCATAGGGCCCGGGAACGGGAAGCACTTCTTTGTAGGATTCGGAGGGATGAAGTATGCCTTCTCCTTGATGTAGAAAGGATCGGACACATCATATATCCTGAGTCCTGCTGCGAAGTAGCAGTCATATACCACATCTGTCCTCTGCTCGAGCCATGGCTTGTTGCTCATAGGCTCGTGTACATTGTGAGGTCCGAAAGGTCCGCCCTTCGAGCCTTCAGCGAGCATGTACGTATTGAAGTTAGGAGCCGGGAAATCTTCCGGCACTTCAGGATACGGGAACTCTGCTATGAGCACAGGGTTAGTCGGATCGCTGACGTCGACCATGTGAAGGTTGTTCATGGCCTGTGCCTGCCTGACCATTCCGTCCTTGATGAAGCCGAACCTCTCCCCTTCATTCGTTACAACGACGAGGTCTCTGCCCACCAGCGGAAGAGCTGTATGAGTCCTGGCTCCGGCGAGTCTGCTGGAGAATGCCGGCATGAACTTCAGGTTACCAAGAGCCTTAGGATGCTCTATGTCCGAGATATCCAGTACATAGAGTCCGTCTCCGCAGTAGCCGCAGTATACCTTGTCGCCTACTACGAACGGAGGCCCGTGCAGCCAGCCTTTATCCATGAAGTCCGGATTATGAGGCGCCGAATGGTCTACCTCGCGTCCCGGTACTCCGTAGATGTACTGATGAGGAGCCCACCAGCGGCCTACTTCTACCGGATTTGCAGGGTCCTTGATGCTGACGATCCTGTAGATGAGGCCTTCGAACTCATCCGCCTCGGAGGACAGGTGTACATACTCTCCTCCGTTATACATGAATCTGTGAACGCCCATCGAATACGGAACTCCGCAGTCCCAGTATCCCAGGTACTCAGGGTTCTCAGGATCCTTCTTAAGGTCATAGATCATGATACCCTGGAGGCTCTTCATCTTGGCGCGGTCTCCGACCAGGACGCTAGGTCCGGATCCGGAAGTGAGCGCAAAGATCAGCTTGTCCTCTGCTATCTGTAGTTTTGGGATCGATGTAGTCGGATACTCATCAATGTCGAACGGCAGCCATTTCTTGATGAAAACCGGATTTCTAGGATCCGTGACATCGCTTATCATGATGCCGACTCCTTCAGGGCCTGCTGCGAAGCATGCGCCGTAGAGCATGTATCTTCCGGATTCGGTCCTGTACAGGGCCATCTGGAACATGCCGCATGTACCGTCCATGTCGCAGTACGAGAGCACTTCGAGGTTCTTTATGTAACCGTCATTGCCTTCGCCCTTGGAGTAAAAGTACTTTCCTCCTGCCATGTTAACTCTCCTATCTCATAGTGATATACCCGCGATACTGTGTCATGTTGTCGGATCTTGCATAATCCGAGAGGAAGATACCGCTGATGCCGTAAGACTTTTTAAGATACGGGAAGTCATCTGTCTCAGCCCATTCAGGCTTAGCGCATTTCTTTGCGGCTGCCTCGATCGCTTCTACCCAGGCAGTCTGGCACTCGAACCACATCTCTACGACGCGGTCGAAATCGCAATTATTGACTTCCTTCTTTATAAGACTTGTGACACAGCGTGTGCAGCCTTCGTGTTCGTAGATCGAAGGCAGGAACTCTTCCTTGAGCCACTTATCGCCAGCTTCTTTTGCAACACCCTCTGGATATCTTACCATAAACTGCCATCTGTAGTTAGGTCCATCCTCTACAGTGCGGCCTTCGCCCTTGAAATCCTCTTCCCACCATACAGGTATGAATGCGAAGATGAATGGTACAGTGCCTGCAGCCTCATCACCCTTAGTTGCTCTTGCGTCATCTCCTTCAAGGTTGATCTCCTCGGACTTGTCGATGCTGTGCGAGTGCCCTGTATCAGGGATGTTGTTCTGCCAGACGAGTACATCTGTCGGGAAGTACTCTGTCAGAACTTTGTGATGATCGCCTGCAAATGCGACATCATTAGGATTTGCGAGCCAGTAATGCTCAGTCATCTGCATCCTTACGGTTCCGAATCTCTCTCCGCCCGGAGGAGTCGGAAGTGCCGGATAGAACGCATATTTGCTTACATAAGGTCCGAACTGGGAAATGCTGTCCGGTACATGATATCTGTAAAGCCAGTTTTCGAGTTTGATACGGTAATCCTCGTGAGCGAGGTCTACGTATATGAGCGATCTTACAGGATAGAATTCAGGTCTGTTCATGTTGTCTCCTATTATCTATTACACTATATATCAAAAACCGATTTAAATACGTCTTTGATATCTGCTCTGCCAGGCACGCTTGCGCATTTATCGAAGGCGCTTGCCGCCGGAGATCAATGATTTCATCATCACGGCAACGCCGTTATGATCTCAGAAATCATTAATTTCGGACGCTGCGTCCTCTGTTTGCCTGTCAGAGCAATATCAAATCCGTTAATAAAGCAATCCTATTTGTCCTTGGATGGTGATGGTGTAGGCTCGATAACGCTTGTGTAGTGTTCTTTGCGGGCCTTGAACTCAGGATCCTTGAAGAGATTCATGAGTCTTCCCTCGTTCTCAAAGATGTCTTTGCCGTGAGCAGCTTTACCGGAAAGCAGGTCATGGCAATGCTCGATCGTTCCGTTCTCACCCAGTTCAGGATCGTTGACCAGCTTTACGCCTTTATCTGTCATTTCGAGGTGGCCCTCAAGGCCGCAGAGCTCGCAGACAGCGTGGTTTGTGCCAGGGAAGACATAGAAATTATTACCGTGGCAATGCGGGCATCCGCCTTCCTCACCCTTCCAGAGGTCCAGATTCTCTGAACCAGGGATCATGACATTGTTATCAATAATGTACTGAGCAGCATCTACCAGGTTTCTTCCGATCTCTTTCATGCGCTCGATCTTTTCATCCTGCATGATAACGTCCTTGCTCCATGAGAAGAAGTCATTGTTGACTACTTTCCAGCCAGGTGACAAAGCAAGCATTGCGTGATCAGTCTCAACGCGGCAAGCCCAGTCAGAGCCGCCGATACCTACAAATGAAAGAGCCTTCTGTTTGAAGATGCGAGGATTCAGTCCTTCTTTTCCCTGCTCTTTGAGTTTTCCGTCGAGCATCATCAGCATGCCTGTGTCGTGTCCCGGACCCATTCTGTCGCAGCAGATGTGGAAAAGTCCGGAACCGCCGGATTCATATATAGGATCTACCACGAGTACGCCGTCTGCCTCTACCATCTTCTCATAGAGAGCTGCATAGTCGTCTTTTCTTGTGCAGATCATGCCCTTGCCCATTACGAGGCCTCTTGAGCATGCTACGCATCCGGTGCATGTCTGGAGATCCCAGTCAAATGCATGGATGAATTCGATCTCTGCGCCGAGTCTCTTGCACTCCTCGAGTGCTACTCTGCACATGGTATCGTTGTTGCCGTTTTTTGTTCCGAAAGAAATACCCAGAATCTTCATATTGTTTCCCTCCTGCAATATGCGTTCCACATTGGTTGATTGTTACTTCGATGATATCATCGAAATGGATTGGTTTTTTAATGCTTTTGTGTTTTTTACTTGTGACCAGGTGCTCCAGGCACCTCAGGTGCAGGCTCGTTGCAGATCGCTCTCGACAGCTTGTCAGCGACAGGGTTCCAGAGCATTGCGATGATCAGAGTCGGAATGTAGCAAGGGATGAAGCCCTTGAGGCATGAAGCGATGTATGGTCCGAACTGGAATCCGGCCGGCGAGTTCATCATGCCGATCGCTGTCATGATGAGGTCGAGTATCACGCAGAATACTGCAGCTACTACCATGTTCAGAATAAGTCCGAACTTGAAAGTACCAGGCTTCGCGTGCTTTACAGCTACCTGGAAGCCCCATCTCTCCGCATGAAGGAAGTTTACAAAGAATGTAACCACATATGCGATGCATGCCATTCATATAAAATTAGGTCCGTTCAGGCTTCCCGGTGCGTCGATATTTGCGAGCGCGAGAGCCACGAGAGTGATAACGAGACTGAGTGGCAGGTCCATGATCAGTGCATAG
>JAZUNV010000101.1:0-3171 GCA_045604305.1 Anaerovoracaceae bacterium
TACCGACTTCCTTTGAACCTTCGTCTATATCCACACCCTGCGCGTCCTTTTCGCGCATGATCTCGGCTGTCTTGGCAACTGCTGTATTCAGTACGTCTTCGAGGAATACTACTCTTCCCTCGCGCGTTGACATCATCTTGATGTCGTCTCCGTCGGACAGGCTGACCAGTCCGAACGGAACGTGGATGCAGTCCTTCTCCCACTCATAGCCCATGAGCTGGAGCACCTGCTTCCACTGCTTGAAGTGGAGGTTCTGCTGCGATGCGACAACATAGATGCACTTGTAGAAATCGTAGTGCTCCTTGCGGTATACAGCGGCGGCTATGTCTCTTGTGACATAGAGGCTCGATCCGTCCGATTTCGTGATCATCGCTGCGCCCATGTCGTACGGCTCCAGATCGACGATCTGAGCTCCCTGAGATTCGATCAGAAGTCCCTTCTCTTTTAGTTCATCTATGAATCTCGGCATCTTGTCGGAGTAGAAGCTCTCTCCGGCGTATGAATCGAAGCTGATGTCCAGCATGTCGTATACTCTGTTGAACTCCGCGAGGCTGAGCTCCCTGAACTTCTTCCAGAGCTCCGTCTCCTCCGGTTCTCCCGCCTCGAGTCTTACGAAGGTCTCTCTGGCCTCGTCCTCGAGTGAAGGATCTTTCTTTGCTTCGTCGTGGAACTTCGTATAGTACGAAAGCAGGGTCTTGATAGGATCCTTTGCGAGTTCATCCTCGCTTCCCCACTTCCTGTATGCGACTATCATCTTGCCGAACTGGGTCCCGTAGTCTCCCAAGTGGTTTATCCTGGTGACATCGTAGCCGGCTGCATCGTAAAGCTTGTAGATGGCATTGCCTATCACCGTGCTCCTGATATGTCCTATGTGGAACGGCTTTGCGATATTAGGAGATGAATACTCAACGATCACCTTGCGGCCGCCGCCTACATCGGACCTGCCGTATTCGCCGCCTTCCCTGTTCACTTCCTCAACGACCTGGCCTGCAAAGTATGCCCTGTCGATAAAGAAGTTGACGTATGCGTTCACGTTCTCGACCTTTGCGAAGCCGTCCGTGCCCTTTACGCGCTCTGCCACGTCCTGAGCTATCAGCGGCGGAGCCTTGCGCAGGGTCTTTGCCAGCCTGAAGCAAGGGAATGCGTAGTCTCCCATGGATTCGTCTGCCGGGATCTCGATCCAGCTTTTGATCTCGTCCGCATCGAGCCCGAGTGATTCATCGTATATCGCGTTTGCTATGAGTTCTTTGAAATCTACCATGTCTAACCGTTTATCCTTTTCATGTTGTTCTCGTCATATATTTTGAAGTCGTCTGCGAAGGCCCTGTCTTCGTCCGCTATATCCGGATTTGCGCGCTCCTGCAGGCATTCCTCGATGAGCATGTCGGTGAATATCCCGTTGCCGCCCACCTTATTGCCGCTGAAGCTTCCGTCATATATCACGCCGGATCCGCAGGAAGGGCTGTTGGCCTTTAGTATGGCGCCCTCGATCTTACAGCTTCCGCGCTTCCTCGAGCCGTGTTCCACGAGCACCGAATTCAGTGAGAGCTTTGCCCCCTCGTCGAATGCTCTGGTCAGATCCGTGCCCGACTTATCCAGTACCTTGAAATATTCGTCGTCCAGCGGGACTATCTCCGCCGGTTCTCTCGGTGATGTGAGTCCCGCCGCAGTCTCCGGACATACGGTCACGTAATCGTGCGTCCTGCAGAACTCTATAACGTCCTCGTTTCTGTTATTGCCCCCGTCGTATTTGCAGTCAAATCCGAGAAGGCATCTGCTGATTATATACATATGTCTTTGTATCCTTTGTCGTTGTATCCTTTGTCTTTGTATCCTTTGAAACATCACATAGTTTGACGAATTATTATAACACAAAAAGAGCGGCGCTTTCATCATTAACGCCGTTCTTTTTTTCTAATCACGGATTCTTGCTGGGATAGCGGGCAGAAGCCATCCTTAAGAAACTTAGTGAACAATAAAAATCATATCGTTAACTGATATAAGACTATTCTTTATGCCTGACCCGTTTAGTCCTATTTTTTCTCGCGAAACATCCCTGATTATAGGACTAAAAGCGCAAAACTCTGAAAACAGTCCTATTTGCGGTCTTTTAGCGTAACTATAGTGCATCCATCGCCGCCGTTGTTGTACGGAGCCGACTTATATGACTTGACGTGCTTGTTCCTGGCCAGCTCAGCTCTGAGCCCGTTGCGGAGTATGCCCGCGCCCCGGCCGTGTATGATATGCACGGTCGTGAGCCCTGCCAGGAATGCGTCATCTATGTACTTGAGCATCAGATCGGTGGCCTCGTCGAGGTCCTTGCCTATCAGATTGATCTCCGTCTTTATGTTCTTTGACTTGCCGAACGACATGCTGCCGTATTTGGCCCTGTTCTTCTCCTTGTTGCCCTTAGGTTCCGACTCCGCGATGACGAGGTCCTTTATATTGACATCCATCTTGAGGGATCCGAGAGCTATCCTGAGATTGCCTCTGGCATCCGGAAGGGTCTCCACCTCGCCTGTCTGATCCAGTCTGGTATATTTGACCCTCATGCCTACCTTGAGATCCGCCGGTTCAGGCATCTTGCCGGTCTGCACCGTCTCGACCTTAGGGATCTCCGCAGGTCTAAGCGCGGATTCCGCCTGTCTGAGCTTCTTCCTGCTCTCGGCAGCCCCTCCGGCTATATGGCCTTCGTTGAAGCCCGCGTCTTTCTTGCGGTGTTGTATCTGGCGAAGCTCGCTCGTGATGTCATCTATAGTACCCTGAGCGTCCCTCAGCATGACACCGGCTTTCTTCCTCGCCTCCTCGACTATCTTGGCGGCCTCGGCTCTGGCCTCCGCGAGTTCGCGTTCGGCCTCGCTCACGGCTTCGTGAGCGGCTGCTCTCTCCCTGCCTGCTTCCGCAAGAGCAGCCTGAGCCTCGGCCTGGTCCGCTTCGACTCTCGATACCGCTTCCTCGAATTCGAGCTGCTCCTCTCCCATGAGTTCCGCTGCCCTCTCTATGATGTCCCTGCTCAGTCCGAGTTTCTCGGATATCTCAAAGGCATTGGACTTTCCCGGTACACCATTGAGAAGCCTGTAAGTGGGTTTGAGGGTCCCAACATTGAACTCGCAGCTGGTGTTTTGTACACCTTTTTGTGTGGTAGCATAAACCTTAAGCTCGGCATAATGG
>JAZUNV010000102.1:0-27600 GCA_045604305.1 Anaerovoracaceae bacterium
GTTGTTCTTCTGTCTGAGATACTCCTTGTTTACGAGGTCTGCGACCTTCTCAGAGCTCTTGCGGATCTCTTCAACGATCATCTGGTTGTAGTTGCTGTTGTCGTTTCCGTTTCTGTCAAACATAGCGCTGATCCTTTCCCCATTTCCTTTAGATTACTAGGTTATAATTATTAAATTGTTGGCTTTGGTTAATGATTGTCATGCATAAAAAGGCGTCTCATTTCTCCCGCAAGATAAATGGAGCCTGTTACCAATATGCATTCATATGCCGGATCCGATGCAAGCCCGTAAGCTTCTTCGAGTGAGTCGCATACTATGCAGTCTCCGCCCGCCTCCGCGATCAGTTCGCCTATGTGTTCCGGAGATTCAGCCCTTGCGTAGGATACGGCTGTCGCTGCGTAGGAGCACCCTTCGAGTCCTCCTGTCAGTAATTGTACCATATGAACGGAATTCTTGTCTTTCATACATCCAAAAATTACAAGACTTCTTTTGATCTTTTTGCTGTGCGCGAATTCCGTATAAGCTGAAGTCAGAGCTTCGATAGCGTCCGGATTGTGAGCGCCGTCGACGATGAACCACGGCCCGCCTTCCCTGCGGCCGTCTCCGCCCAGGATCTCGAAACGTCCCGGCATCTCTGCGCTTGCTAATCCGATCTCCATCGCATCATCCGATATCTCTATCCCGGATGCCTCTATCGCTGCCACGGCTGTCGCTGCGTTGCGTCTCTGATGCTCCCCGCTCATCGATATAAGAGCGCCTCCGTCCTGAGATCCGAAGCGGCTGAGTATCCTCTCTGTATCTGAAGCGTCGATGAACTCAGCGCACTTCTCTGAGGCGATCTGCATGAAGATGCTCTTGACCTCCGGGTCATGTGTCTGCGATACGACAGGCACACCCGCCTTTATGATGCCCGCCTTCTCGCGCGCTATCAGGGATATGGTATCGCCGAGCTGGGCCGTATGGTCGAGGCCTACCTGAGTGATCACGGATACCAGCGGCTTTTCTATCGTGTTGGTGGAATCGAGCCTGCCGCCGAGTCCCGTCTCCAGGACTACATAGTCTGGATTCTGCTCTTTGAACCACAGATAAGCCGCCGCCGTGTATACCTCGAACACGGTCGCTTTGCCGTACCGCTCTTCGAGTTCCGCTCCTGTCCAGCGAACCCTGTCCTGAAGTTCATCCAGCTCGCACTGCTCTATCATGTGATGTGTCCCGTCCCAGATCTGTATGCGCTCGCACTCGGTCTCGAGGTGCGGTGAGGTGTAGAGGCCGACCGAGTATCCCGCCTCTTCTAGCATGGAGGCGATCATCACCGCAGTAGAGCCCTTGCCGTTCGTACCGGCAATATGAATCGCATTGAAATTTTTTTCCGGATTTCCCAGCGCCTCCAATAGCGCCTTCATCCTGCCCAAGCCATCAAAACTAGCCATTGTTCATATTTCTCCCAGCTCAGAAAGCAGCCCGGTCAATGCAGCAGACATCTTAGGTATATCATTTTTTATAGTATCCCAAATGCGCTCCTCAACAAGGCTCTCATAGCCATGTGCGATCACATTGCGAAGTCCGTACACCTTTCTCCAAGGAATACTACTTATCTTTCCCGTGCAATCATCTGATAATCTGTTGCTGATCTCCCCTATCTGAAGAAGATTCATCTTCACTGCATCCTGATAATCCGGGTCATTGAAATATGATTCATAATCATTGCCAAAACGTTTGACGCAGGCTTCGATCCTTTCGCAATGATCCAGTATCATCAGCAGGCTGTCTGTATCGCGTTCGCTGAATTGTTTAGCCATATATCAATACCTGATCCCTTTCTACACGTGAGCGGAAGCGTTGTCCGGATCTTGAAGTATTCTCCTCTATGCCCCTTCTCTCTACTACATCAACACTTTTGCCCAGCGCCTCTGACAGAGCCTCTTTGAGACTGATGAAATCAAAGAGATTGTCTACATTACAGTCTTCGACGACAAGATCTATATCGCTCTGAGGAGTAGCCTCGCCTCTTGCATAAGAACCGAACAGGAACACTTTGGTTATGCCGAATTTCTTTATTACCGGCTGTATCAGTCTGCGTATCGAATCTACGGAAAGGATATCCCCGCTGCCTTTAATGTCTTTTCTGATCAGTTCCTTTATGTAGCCCTGTCTGTTATCCACCTCATCGAGCATGGTAAGAATGTCCGCGTCATTCGTCGTATTGAACTTGAGCAGAACAGACTTTGTATTTGCCTTATCGTATTTAGCAGATGCTCTCTTCTGTGCTTCAGTAGCCATACAAAACACCTCCTTGGCGATATAAGTATATACTTATATCGCGCTTATAGCAATACAATTCGTAAAAAGCTGTTATTGTAGCCATTTCCCTCAGATCCCGATTTTGGCTACAATTTCGTTCCTCATTTCAGTCTCAAATTGTAGCCGATTCGCTTATTTCCCGGTTTTGGCTACAATTTGAGCAGCTCATGTCTGCCCCGATAGCGGTTGACGGACACCGTGAGGCCAATGGAAGCCGAACGGAACAGAAATAGCCGCCCACAGGTCTGATAACTTGGGCGGCTATTTTGCCTAACATGTTTCGGGCTAACCGTCTATCGGCAGCACACAATGATCCTATTTCAGGCTTTCCAGTCTTGCAACGACTGTATCGAGCATGGCTCTGTACTTCTCACCCTTAGCCTTCTCTTCGTCGATGAGGTGCTGCGGCGCCTTGGATACGAAGCCCTGATTGGCGAGCTTCTTCTCGACGCGCTCCACCTCGGACTCGAGTTTCTTCTTCTCCTTGGTGAGCCTTTCGATCTCGGCATCCTTATCCACGAGGTCGCCTATCTTGACTGCGATCTCGGCTCCGTCGATAACTGCGGTCATAACATCGTCAGGCATCTCGTAGCTCGAGTCCTTGATGTCGATATCCACTACGTTGGCGAGCTTCCTGACACGATCCTGAACAGCGCTGATCTCATCCTTGAGCCTGTCGGTCCTGATGATCAGATTGAGCTTTTTGCCCGGCGCAGCCTCTGCCTCTGCTCTTATATTACGCACGGCCTTGGTGATGGCCATCGTGGCATTGATCCTCTTGACGGACTTCGCGTAGTCCATGTCAGGGTCATACTTCGGCCACTCCGCTCTGATCAGCATCGCATCGACGCCTGTCTTGCCCTCTTCCGGCGGCAGTGCTCCCCAGATCTCCTCTGTGATGAACGGCATGAACGGGTGCAGGAACTTCAGCAGATCCCTGAGCACCTTGACCAGCACCCATCTCGTGATCTTCTTGTCCTCTTCATCGTCTCCGTAGAGCCTGCTCTTGGTCATCTCGATGTACCAGTCGCAGAAGACATCCCATATGAGCTCGTAAATCCTCTGTCCTGCGAGCCCGAGCTCGAACTTGTCGAGCTGCTCGGTGATGTACTTCGCGCCCTCATTGACCATCTGGAGTATCCATCTGTCCTCGTGTCTGAGCTTCTCCTCGTCATATTCCATAGGAAGCCAGTTGCCCTCTTCATCCTGGAGGTTCATGATGGTGAATCTGGAAGCGTTCCAGAGCTTGTTGGCGAAGTTACGCGCGCCCTCTATCCTCTTAGGGATGTATCTCGTGTCGTTGCCCGGCGAGATCCCCGTGCAGAGCATGAATCTCAGAGCATCGGCTCCGTACTGATCGATCGACTCGAGCGGATCGACGCCGTTGCCGAGGGACTTGCTCATCTTGCGTCCCAGCTCGTCCCTTACCAGGCCATGCACGAAGACGTAGTCGTAAGGCGCGTCGCCCATGCACTCGTATCCCGAGAATACCATCCTGACTACCCAGAAGAATATGATATCGTATCCCGTGACGAGCACGCTGTTTGGATAGAAGTAGTCGAGATCAGGAGTCTTCTCAGGCCATCCCAGTGTCGAGAACGGCCAGAGTGCTGAGCTGAACCATGTATCGAGCACGTCTTCGTCCTGCGTGAAGTGCTTGCATCCGCACTTCGGGCAGACCTCAGGCATGTGGTCTGCGACCACGATCTCGCCGCATTCGTCGCAGTAGTAAGCCGGGATCCTGTGTCCCCACCAGAGCTGACGCGAGATGCACCAGTCTCTGATCTCATAGAGCCAGTTCAGGTATACCTTGGAGAACCTCTCAGGCACGAACTTCATGCGTCCCGTCTCGACAGCTGCGATGGCAGGCTTGGCGAGCTCGTTCATCTTGACGAACCACTGATCAGACATCATCGGCTCTACTGCACTGTGGCATCTGTAGCACTTGCCGACAGGGATCTCCATGTCCTCAGTCTTCACGAGGAAGCCCGCTTCGTCGAGGTCATTCACCCACGCCTTGCGGCACTCGTATCTGTCCATGCCCTCGTACTTGCCCGCATGCTCGTTCATGGTGGCATCGTCGTTCATGCAGGAGATGATCTCGAGATCATGTCTCTGTCCGACCTCGAAGTCGTTAGGGTCGTGAGCCGGAGTGATCTTGACGGCGCCCGTTCCCTTCTCAGGGTCCGGATATTCGTCCGCGATGACCGGGATCTCTCTTCCGACCAGCGGCAGTATCACTGTCTTGCCCACGAGGTCCTTGTATCTCTCATCGCTCGGATGTACCGCGATAGCGATATCTCCGAACATCGTCTCAGGTCTTGATGTGGCGACGGTGATGCCCTCTCCGCCGTCCGCGGCCGGATATCTGAAGTACCAGTACTTGCCGCTTTCGTCCTCGTGCTCTACCTCAGCATCGGAGAGCGAGGTCTTGCAGCAAGGGCACCAGTTGATCAGGCGGTTGCCCTTGTAGATCCAGCCCTTTTCATATAAGTTGATGAAGAATCTTACGACAGCCTTGTTGCACTGCTCATCCATGGTGAAACGCTCGCGTCTCCAGTCGCAGGAGTCACCGAGCTTGCGGCACTGCTTTGTGATGCGGCCGCCGTATTCCCTCTTCCATGCCCATGCATGCTCGAGGAACTCCTCTCTTGTGAAGTCTCTCTTGTCCCTGCCGGTCTTCTCGCGCAGATCATTGGCTACCTTGACCTCGGTCGCGATGCTCGCGTGGTCGGAGCCCGGAAGCCACAGAGCGCTGTAGCCCTGCATCCTCTTCCACCTGGTGAGGACGTCCTGCAGAGTCTGGTCGAGAGCGTGGCCCATGTGGAGCTGCCCCGTGATATTCGGAGGCGGCATCACGATGGTGAAAGGCTTCTTGTCCTTGTCGATATCGGCGTTGAACGCGCCTTCGGATTCCCACATCTCGTAGATGCGGTCCTCGAATTCCTTCGGATTGTACGTCTTTGCAAGATTCTTCATTTCTTCTCCTTTATCTATAAGCGCCTTCGCGCGTTTTTACATCTCGTTGTACTTGTTGCCGTCGTCGAGCACCTCGTGGCGCACCCGCGACATGATCTCGTCGATGCGGTGCAGGTCCTCGGCGCAGCCCTTGAGAGTGTCCACTATCTCCTGCGAGAGCTCGCCCTTGTTCTTGTAGCGGAGCTCGTGCTCGAGGCTCGCCCAGGCGTTCATCACTATGCTCTGGAACTGTATCTCAACAGGCACCATCTTCTTCCTGTTGACGAGGTATACCGGTACGGCAACGACCACGTGCAGGCTGCGGTATCCGCTCTCCTTAGGCTTGTCGCAGTAATCCTTGACCCTTATCATCTCGATGTCTTCCTGCATGAGCAGCAGCTTGGACATCGTGCTTATGTCTTCCTCGTAGTTGCAGACCACCCTGATGCCGGCGATGTCGAGTATCTCGCGCTTCACGACATCAAGGTTATTGATGGGATCCTCGATCCCGTATCTGTCTGCCTTCTCCATCAGGCTGTCGAAGCTCTTGAGTCTCGACTGGACGTGATGTATCGGCATGTACGAATGCTGCTTGTCGAAGTCGTCGGATATGTTAGTGAGCCTTGCCTCCAGCTCTCTTATCGCCGAGTTGTACTGCAGGCTGATGTCGTCTATGGCTCTCTGCAGTTCTTCGTCCGTGCCCTTGAATTCGGGCATCTTCTCGCGGATCCTGTCCGCATGGTAATATCTGAAACTCATTATTATTTCCCCGCTGCTTTTATTATGTTGCGAAGCAGTATCGCCGTAGTGACCCCTCCGATGCCTCCCGGTACCGGTGTGTATGTGAGGTCAGTGATCTCTCCCTTTGCCCTTATCTCATCTATATCCAGATCGCCGTGCATCCTGCCGTCCCTGCCGGTCCCGGTGCCGACGTCCAGTATGACCTGTCCGTCCCTGAAGTATTCAGAGCCGAATGCCTGGGTCATGCCCGTAGCCAGCACTACGATGTCAGCTTCACGGCTCGCCCTGATCAGGTCTTCCCTCGTAGTCGCGGAATGGCACACCGTGATCGTCGCATCCCTGTTGAGCATCATGATCGCGAGCGGCTTGCCCACCGTGAGGCTCCGTCCGAGTATAGTGACCTTCCTGCCCGCCGGGTCTATGCCGTAGTGATCGAGTATCTCCATGCAGGCCTCCGCCGTGCATGCGTAGAACGCGTCCTTCTTATTGGTGAAGAGCTCTGCGATCGAGATGTCAGTGATCGCATCGACGTCCTTAGCCGGATTGAGCATCTTCCTCAGCTTCTCCTCGTCTAAGCCCTCCGGCAGAGGCCTCAGCATGATGATGCCGTGCACTCCCTCGTCCTCGTTGACGGCCTCGAGCGTGACATCGATGAGAGCCTGGCTTATATTGCTTGTGAATCTGATGGCCTGGGTCTCGATCCCGTACTCAGCGCTCTGCTTCAGGATGGCGGTCTCGTAATACTGCTGCCCGCTGTCCTCGCCGGCCCTGATGACCGCGAGCTTGGGCACGATCCCGCGCTCTCCGAATTCCGCTACAGCGCTCTTGATATACGTTTCTATATTCTCTTGTACAACGTCACCGCAAAGTTCTCTAAACATCCGGTGTATTCCTTTCGCTGCAGGATCATTCTACAAGAGCGGGCGGCATTGAGTTCAGCCTGTCTGCCCGGTCCTGTCTTACATTTACTATGAGCAGCACTATGAGCGCCACCACGAATATTATGGTCGAAAGCGCGAAGAGGCTCGGTCTGATGCCGATCTTGACTTCGCTGTATATGAGTGTCGATATGGTGTTGATGCCGGCGCCTCTGGTGAAGTAGGTGATGATGAAGTCATCGACCGACATCGTGAAGCTCAGCAGGAAGCCCGTCATGATGCCCGGCTTCAGCTCAGGCAGCACTATCTTCCTGAACGCGTATCCCTCCGATGCGCCCAGATCGAGCGCCGCCTCGTACAGCCTCTCGGTGTTCCTGTTGACCCTCGGCCTCACTGAGAGTATCACGTACGGGATGCAGAATGTCGCATGGCTGAAGAGTATGGTCATGTATCCGCGCGGCGCTCCCGCCATCAGGAAGAAGAGCATCAGCGCGATTCCCGTGACTATGTCAGCGTTGAGCATCGGTATGTTGTTGAGTCCGAGCAATGTATTCTGCGTCCTCGGCTTCATCGTCGCCATGCCAAGCACTCCCAATGTGCCGACCACCGTGGCGATCAGTGCCGCGAGTATGGCGATCGAGAAGGTGTTGACTATGGCCCCCATCATGAGCCTGCTGTGGAAGAGCTCATAGTACCACTCCAGGCTGAAGCCCGCCCATACGGACATCGACTTCGTGCCGTTGAATGAGAGCACTATAAGCGTCAGTATCGGGAGATACAGGAACAGCATTATTATTACTATGTAGATCCGTCCAAGTGCTTTCTTCAAATCTGTCTCTTTCTATTCTGCAACGTCATGACTGCCACGTTCTATTCTGCAACATCATGAGCGACATGTTCTATTATGCAGCATCTGGCGAAGCCTGTTCTGTGCTGTTTTGTGTAATTATCGAGCCTTTCTGTCTATCTATACACCATTCCGATGGATCAGTCCGTGAAGGCATCAGTGATTTAGTGCGATCTGTGTAATCCTGAGCTATATTCGGGATCTCATACACAATATTTGTAAAAAATGGTGTATAGACATTCGATTTTTGACCAATATTACACAAAATCTGAGTTTTGGAGCTTCAAAACCTTAGTAAGGCGGCCAAAAATGTGTAACAATAGCGGCGAACCAGCAGATAATACACAAGCATATCCACTCACACATACACTAGCACGTATCTGTGTGTGATCTTGCCCACGGCCGCATTCCGTTTCTAAATCAGATTCGCGCCTCCGGTCTTGTCAAACTTCTGGAGCAGCACCATGCTGAATATGATGAACACCATCATTACAAGCGATAGTCCCGATCCGAGGTACCAGTTCGAGTTGACCGTGAATTCCTGCTCGATGATGTTGCCGATCAGATTGATCTTGCCTCCGCCGAGCATGTTGGAGATAACGAATGTAGTGAGCGCCGGTATGAAAACCATGGTGATGCCGCTCACGATGCCCGGCACCGACAGCGGAAGTATCACCCTGGTGTATGTCTTGGCCTTGCTGGCTCCGAGATCGTAGGCCGCCTCGATGAGGTGGTTGTCGATCTTGGAAACCGTGTTGTATATAGGCAGTATCATGAACGGCAGGAAGTCGTAAACCATGCCGAGCACTATGGCGCCCGGAGTGTTCATCAGCTCCTGCCTCGGCAGCCCGAAAAGCGCGATCACCGAGTTGATGACGCCCTGCCTCTCGAGCAGCACCTGCCATGCCATCGTCCTCAGGAGGAAGTTCATCCACATAGGCAGTATGATAACGAATATCAGGAAGCCCTGCTTGCCGTACTTGCTCTCTCTCAGGATCATGGCCATCGGGAATGCGAGCAGCAGGCAGATCACCGTGCTTATGAATGCGAGCACGAGTGAGAGCCACAGGGCCTGGAGGTGATCCGGTCTGAACATCGCGAGAACGTTGTCGAAAGTGAAGCCTCCTTCCCTGGTCGTAAACCCGTAATATGCAATCGAAGCGAGCGGGATTATGGTACCCGCTATGATCCATATTATGAATGGGATGCTGTATTGTTTTTTAGCGATTAGGTTACTACTCATATGTATTTCTTTGTAGTCCGGAGTGCGGGTAAGCCCGGGCCGGACCGTTGGAGCCGCCGGCACTAAATGCATTCTGTGATTGAACGGCGTTGCCGTAAGGTAGAATGCATTGATCTTCGGAGGCTAGCTCCTTCGATAAATGCGATTGACGAGCCGCAAGGCGAAGTCAGAGCTTAGTACCGCTGCGAGCGGAAAATGAGCGCGAGCGAGTCCGGAACGAGCTTTACCCGCACTCCGCTATTTTAAATACCTAGATATCCAGTTCTATAGACTTTTCAGCTTCGCTCTTCGGCTTGTGCATTATCTGGATGTTTTCCGGATCTACATACATGCCGATATTCTCTCCGACATCGTGCTGGTCGTAGTTCTGGAGAAGCCACTCGACCTTGCCGTGCTCGCTCTGTACGAGCATCTCGTAATGGACGCCGATGAAGAGCTTGGATGTGATCGTGCCGTTCCAGAGGCCCTTGCCGTAAGGCACTATGTCGATATCCTCCGGTCTGATAACCACGTCTACCCTGCGGCGCGGCGGGAAGCCCTCTGCCGTTCCGTCTATGCACGGGAAGTCCGTGCCGTCTATCCTGACGACCTTCTCGTCGACCATCTGGCCCGAAAGGATATTGCTGTCTCCGATGAAGTCCGCAACGAAGGCGTTGACCGGCTCGTCGTAGATCTCCTGCGGAGTTCCCTCCTGCTGGATGTATCCCTCGTTCATGACGACTACCTTGTCGGACATCGTCAGCGCTTCCTCCTGGTCATGAGTGATGTAGATGAAGGTGATGCCGAGCTCCTTCTTGAGGCGTACCAGCTCGTACTCCATCTCCTGTCTGAGCTTGAGATCGAGCGCGCCAAGCGGCTCGTCGAGCAGCAGCACTCTCGGTTCATTCACGATGGCCCTCGCCATCGCTATCCTCTGCTGCTGGCCTCCCGACAGCTGGTCTATGCGCCTGTTCTCAAAGCCCTTGAGGTTCACTAGTCTGAGCGCCTGCGCTACCTTCTTCTTTATCTCATCCTCGGGCCTGTTCCTGACCCTCAGGCTGAACGCTATGTTCTCTCCCACGCTCATGTGCGGGAAGAGCGCGTAGTTCTGGAAGACAGTGTTGACCGGCCGGCGGTTTGCAGGCAGGTCGGTTATTTCCTTGCCCTCGAAATACACCCTGCCCTCGTCAGGCTTCTCGAAGCCCGCGATGATGCGCAGTGTAGTCGTTTTGCCACAGCCTGAAGGCCCCAGCAGTGTGACGAATTCGTTCTCGTCCACGCTGAGGTCTATGCCGTTCAGCACTACATTGTCGTCAAAGCTCTTGACGATACCCTCTAGTCTTATCAGTTCGCCCAATAAAGTACCCTCCTGGTATTACTTCTTCAGTCCGAGCTCGTCCAGTACTCCGAGTATGGACTCCATCTGTGTTCCTTCGTTGAATTCGATCTTGCCTGCGTCCGCTTCCTGCGAGAGCACAGGGTCGATCGGCAGCTGTTCGAGCAGCTTGATGCCGTACTCAGCGGCTACTGCCTCTGCGCGGCTCTCGCCGAAGATCTCAAGCTTGCGTCCGCAGTCCGGGCATGTGACATAGCTCATGTTCTCAACGAGTCCGAGTACCGGGATGTTCATCAGGTTCGCCATCTTGACAGCCTTGGCGACTATCATGGATACGAGGTCCTGAGGTGAAGTTACTACGATAATGCCATCGACCGGAAGTGACTGGAATACAGTCAGAGGCACATCGCCTGTCCCCGGCGGCATATCGATGAACAGCACGTCGAGGTCGCCCCAGCATACGTCAGTCCAGAACTGCTCCACTACTCCGCCGATTACCGGGCCTCTCCATACGACAGGGTCGGTCTCGTTCTCGACGAGCAGGTTGATCGACATCAGCTTGATCTCCGTAGGCGTCACCTCCGGCATGATGCCGAATTCAGAACCATAAGCCTTGGAGTGCACACCGAACATCTTAGGGATCGACGGACCTGTGATGTCCGCATCCATGATGCCTGTCTTATATCCGTTCCTGGTCGCAGCCAGCGCTGAGAGTGCAGTCACCATCGACTTACCGACTCCTCCCTTGCCGGATACGACTCCTATCACCTTCTTTACAGAGCTGTTCGGATTCAGCGCAGCCTTCTGGATGCCTCCCTCTCTCGACGGGCAGTCGCTTCCGCAGCTGCTGCAGTCGTGTGTGCAGTCCTCAGGCACTTCTCCGCCTTCCTGTCCGCCCTGATGCATCATCACATGCTTTAAGTTGTAGATCATTTCTAAGTTCCTCCGTATTATGTAAATGATTAATAGTCTATTCTCCTGCGAGAGCTTTCATCTCGCCTATCATGCCGCCGAAGAGCGCATCCTGCAGTGCCTCATTGGCCGATATGTCTGTGACCCATTCATCGTTGTCCATCGGCTCCATGGCACGTATCTCCACGAAGCTTATGTGCTGCTTGTCCTCGAGCCTGGAGAGCCTTGCGAAGAGCTCATCGTAGAAGTCCTTGCCGTCCGCATCCTCCGCGGAAGCATCTTCATGCTCCCTGAGGTAGTCCTTCCAGGTCGCGAGATATTCCCTGCCGAAGTCGTAGCTGACTATCTTTACCGTCACCAGGGTGTATTTGTCATCCCCGTCGACCTTCTCCTCCGATCCTATGATCTCGTAGTCGAACTCCCTAACCTTGGAGAGGAATGTCTCGAAGTCCTTGCCCGCGTCCTTTGAGAGGAATTCCTGTATGGAAGTCAGTCTCGAGCCCGCCGCCTCAGATGTCTGGAGCGAATCGAGGTCCGCCCTGACCTTGGCTTCAGCGCCTCCGCCTCCGCATGAGCTGAGCAAAGTCAGCGTCAGCAGCAGGATCATCATCAGTACCGCCGGCATGAATGTCTCCCTCATGCGTCTATTCTGTTTTGCGTCCTTCTTTCCTGATGTCATCACTTCCTGGCTACCACCGTGCGTGATTCTCCGTCAAATACAGTGATGCCTGCCTTGTCCATCGCCGGAAGCAGCTCTGAAGCGTACTTCCTCGATGTGCCGAGTCTGTCCCTGTAGTCAGCGAGCGTGAAGCTGCCTTCGAAAGTCTTCGCAGCATCCACCGCCGCGGCCCATGCCTTCATGTCTATGTGATACGAAGGGTTGACCTTGTATATGACGCCCTCGTCGGCCAGATCCTCAAGTATGGCCCTGACCACCCTGGCATCGCTGTACAGCGCCAGGATCTCGTCGTTCTTTATCATCTCGATGCCGGCCTCGCCGTACATCTTTGCTATCCTTTCCCTAAGCGCGAGCTGTTCATCCGTGTACTCGATGCTGAAGCCGGCGATCGCTATGGATTTGCCCCTGTCCTCGACGACTCCCTGATCGAGCAGGTATTTCAGTACAGCCTGCACCAGCTTGTCGTCCTCGACATGCCATCTGTCCTTGAGTCTGGAGAGCAGCTCCTGACGAGGGATGCCGTCTGCCAGCGTGTTGCTCTCGTGATAGGCTTCTATCATGGCCTTCACGTCAGCCTCGAGCCTGTCGAACTTGACGTCGGATACCAGGGTGCCATCCGGCAGCACTATCAGCCTGCCCGCAACCGCCTCGGCATCGACTATCGTCTTCATCTCGCCCTGCAGAAGCCCGAGCTCTCGTGCAAGCTCGTCCTGCCTTGCGAATCTCCTCTCGCCCGCCTTTGCATACACGATCTCCTCGATCGTACCGCCCGTGAGTATCTCCATGCCTGCGAGCACTTCTTCTCTGTTCCTCTTGTGCTTCATCGGAAGCGTATCCAGGATGCGACCTCCGCCTACCGTGACGACAGGCGAATAGAACCTGATTATGAATCTGTCGCCGCGCCTGACTGCTACAGGCTCCTCGAGCCTGAGCTGGGCGCAGCACTTCTCGCCGGCCGCAGCAGCGTCCCTGTCGAGGAGTATGACCTTGCACAGCACCTCATCCGATCCGCAGTAGAGATGTACTCTGCTGTTGTTGAGCACTACTCTGTCGGTCGAGCTGAAGATGCTGAACTCAACATCTATCATGCTGGTGACAGTGACCGCGCCCGGCTGAGCCAGTACGTCGCCCCTGTCGATATCTTCCTTCGATACGCCCGAGAGATTGATCGCAGTCCTCTGTCCAGCTACCGCTGTCTCAGTCTCCTTGCCGTAAGTCTGTATGCCTCTTATCTTGACCTTTGTACCCTCCGGATATACGAATATATCGTCTCCGGTGGCCACGACTCCGTCCATCAGAGTGCCGGTGATGACAGTGCCGAAGCCCTGCATCGTGAACACCCTGTCTATAGGGAGCCTGAAGAGTTCCTTTTCTTCGCGGCGCTTGTTGTCCCTGTCGCACTTCTCTATGATCGCAGCCCTAAGTTCTTCGATGCCCTCGCCCGTGGCAGAGCTCACCGGGATCACCGGCTTGCCCTCGAGGAAGGAGCCTTTAAAGTACTCATCAACCTCCTCGAGCAGCATCTCAAGCCATTCCTCCTCGACCATGTCGGTCTTGGTCACTGCGATGATGCCGTCGTCTATGCCGAGGGCCTGCAGTATCTCGAAGTGCTCCCTGGTCTGAGGCATTATGCCCTCATCGGCAGCCACCACGAAGAGAACGAAGTCTATCCCGCCTATGCCGGCGAGCATGTGCTTGATGAACTTCTCATGCCCCGGCACATCGATAACTCCGATGTTGTATCCGGCATCGTTCGGTATGTGAGCAAATCCCAGTTCTATCGTGATGCCGCGCTTCTTCTCTTCGTCGAGCCTGTCTGTGTCGATCCCGGAGAGAGCCTTTATGAGAGTCGTCTTGCCGTGGTCGACGTGACCGGCCGTACCAATGATAATGTTTTTCATAATATAATTGAGTTTTTTATGAGCATATACATTTTTTGACATGAAATGCCGAATTATGTATATAGATATGAATTCCTGATCTGTTTCAGCCCGCTATAGCAAAATGATGATTAACGATAATCCGGATCATTACAGTTATTGTAAAGCCATTTTTCATTTTGCCCGCATCTTGGAGTATTCCGTCGTCGATCCATATACATATTCCGTGAAAAACAATCAGAAAATGTATATGGCTGTAGAAAACTCATCTTTACTAGACAAGAGCTTTCGCCACGGTCTCCAGTTCGTCGTCGGCGATCGTGCGGACGCAGAGCAGCAGCCTGTCGTCATTGATCCTGGCGATCACCGGGACCTCCGCCTTGCGGAGCTTTCTCTCTGTCCTGTCAGCTGACTTAGCGCCGTCCCTGATTGCGACCGCGTATCCCGGAAGCCTCACCATAGGAGCCGAACCGCCGCCGATCTGATCCTCGACCGGGACTATCTCCATCGCGATTCCCGGATTTACCCTAGTGATCGCGCCCGCAAGTGCCTCCGCCTTCTTCCTCATGTCCTCATCCGAAGCCGAGATCATGTTAAGAACAGGTATGTCTCTAAGCGCAGTCTTTGGGTCTCTGTATTTCATGAGAGTCGCTTCGAGCGCGGCGAAGGTCATCTTGTCGACCCTCATCGCCCTTGCCAGCGGATGCTTCTTCATTGCCTTGATGTATTTTTTCTTACCTACTATGATGCCTGCCTGCGGACCGCCGAGCAGCTTGTCGCCGCTGAAGAGCATCACGTCTATGCCTGTCGCCAGCGAAGCCGGGACGTTAGGCTCCCTGAGTCCGTATTCGGACATGTCGAGCATGAGGCCGTTGCCCATGTCGAAGATGACCGGGAGCTTGTACTTAGCTCCGAGCTCCACGAGCTCCTCAAGGCTCGCCTCTTCCGTGAAGCCGACGATGTCGTAATTCGATTTGTGTACCTTCATCAGCGCGCCGGTCTCGAATCTCTCTCCATGGCGCGGATCCCTGTCATACCAGTCGCCCTTTTCTAGATTCTCCGCGGTCATGATGGCGTCCTCATAGTCGCTGATCTTGGTCTTGTTGCTAGTGCCTACCTCCTGGAGATAAGCTCCGGACTGCATCATGATATCCGGGATCCTGAAGGCTCCGCCTATCTCAACGAGTTCGCCTCTCGATACGATGATCTCCCTGCCTGCTCCCATCGAAGCCAGGACTATCATCGTGGCAGCCGCGTTATTGTTGACCACCATCGCGTCCTCAGCTCCCGTGAGCTCTGCGATCAGATCTCCAACAAGGTCGTGGCGTGAACCGCGCTTGCCCTTAGGCACGTTGTATTCGAGATCGGAGTAGCCCAGAGATATCTTCTCTACATTATCGACTGCATCTTTGCAGAGCGGCGCCCTGCCGAGATTAGTGTGGAGTATGGTCCCCGTTGCATTTATCACCGGATAGAGATTCAGCTGTTCATCCTCGGCGAGCCTGGCTGCGGCTGCCTCAGCGACTGCACTTATCTCGAGCACGGATGCATCGAATTCCTCAGCATCCTTGTCCTTGATGTCTAGTATGGACTTCCTGAGATCCGCTATGACACCGCGCACGGCATCGGTCACGAGCAGGTCGCCCTTCTCTTCCGACAAAACAACAAGAGACTCCTGCTTCATCACTTCGTCGATCTTAGGGAGTCCTCTTAACAAATCTTTCTTTTTCATTGCATCGACCTCCGGATAATAATTGGCGGGAGTACGTGGGAATCGAACCCACCCGAGAGGCTCCTAACCCCTTACAACGGTTTTGAAGACCGCGAGGCACACCAGCACCTATCTACTCCCAGGTCGTAGCGGCAGGTATCACAAAAGCCATGCTGACCGCACTCGGAGAATTCTATCAAAAAGCCTTTGAAGTATCAACAGTTTCATCAAACAATGTCCTATCTTGTTTTGGCACTCCTGACGCTGCTCCATGCGGAGTAGTATGTCCTTCCGCCGTAGTTCATGTAAGTACGTACTCTTGTATAATACTTCGTCTTAGGAAGAAGCTTCGTTATCTTCTTCGAGGTCTTTGCATATCCCTTTACCCGGGCAGTCTTCACGCCCTGAGTAAAGGAGCTGTCCGATGCCACCTGCACCTGATATCCGCTGATCCTCCTGCCGGCTGCCTTGGCGCTCTGTTTCTTCCACTTTACGGTGATCGCTTTGCGGGCCTTTGCCGGCTTTTTGATCTTCGCAGCCTTCAGCACGATGTTCAGCCCGGATTTCGCGATGTTAAAAGCTGCAACAGCGCCGCCGCGGTAATTGCCTTTGCAGTTTACAGAGGCATAAGCCGTTCCGTAATTGATGTTGTTCGAGTAAGTGATATCATAGTCGGTCCCTCTGACGAGGACTTTACTGCCGTCCCTGACCATGATATCTGGTGTGACCGGTCCTCCTGTATATGCATACGAATTACCTGAAAGGATGAGCACCGGATCGATGCGCTTAGCTTCGATGGTGAATGTCTTCTCTATGCTGCCGCTGTAATCGCCCTTCGCGATGATGGTCATGCGCGCAGTCCCGGCATTTATGTTGTTCGCATACCTGATATCGTAATCGACGCCTTCGGCGAGGATCTCTCCGTCACTGATGACTATAGGATCCTGAGTCTGCGGCAGGCCTGTATAGACCGCTCTTTTGATGCCCGTGACGGTGGTATCGGCTTCGGCTGCGCTAATGTCGCCTCCGCGCTGAACATCACCTGAGACCGGGAATCTCGGACAGCCGTTGCCGTAGTATTTATCCCATCCCTTATCTCCCGGGTCATCCGCGATGCCGATGAGATGATCGATGACGTCCTCATTGTCAAATTCACTGTTTTCGGCCTTGACCAGTGATGCTGCGGCGGCAATGTAAGGAGAAGCAAAACTGGTCCCGCTTCTGGAGCTGAATCCGTCCGATGCCAGGGCGACCCGGACGTTCTCACCAGGAGCCGTAAAATCGAGTGCCTGTCCGTAATTCGAGAAAGACGACCTGATCCCCTTGGTGTTGACCGAACCGACGGATACGGCGCTTTCGATCTCTGCCGGGAACTCATTGTAACCACGCAGATCCATATCATATTCCTTACTGCCGCGGAACTTCTCGCCGTTGCCGGATGCGCATACTACAAGAGCACTGCATCCCGCGAAGTCTGCTTCATACTGCTCAAGCTCGCCATCATCGACGAGACCACCGAGTGACATGTTGACCACATCCGCATGCTCCTCTTCCGCATATGCGAGCGCCATCATCACATCCTCAACAGATCCGCTCCCGTCATTCGCCAGAACTTTTACCGGCAATATCTTTACATTTGAAGGTGTCGATTCCGCGATTATTCCGGAAACGGCAGTCCCGTGACCGTGGTCATCCGAAGGATCTTCATCAGAGTTCACAAAATCATATCCTCTGAGGACGGTCCTGCCGCTGAACACCTCATGATCTCTCTTGATCCCCGTATCCAACACTGCGACAGTGACATCTCTTCCCTTTGCAGCTATTATCTTCTCATGATCCATCTTCATGTAGTTCGTGCCCCAGCCCTTTGCGGCAGCCTCCGCCTTTACGGGTTGATCCACGAGCACCGAGCTGCTTCCGTATTCGCTGACAAGCGCATCGTATGCCGCCTTCGTCGACTCCTCGCTGTCATAGCTCAGCAGGTAGTGGTCTTTGTAGAAGACGGCCCTGGTCGCACCGTAAGCGTTTATCTCCTTTTGCTTATCAGCGATGAGCCTCAGCCGCTGGAATGCGAACTTCGACGTTACCTCGACCTTGCTTCCGCTTCCCTCCACGGCTCTGTAGAATCCGCTGTCTTCCAGAGTATCTGCTACGAGCTCCTGCTTGTCAGAAGCGCTTATATCCTCTGACAATATGTCATTCACGGATTCCGCCACTTCCTCAGAAGCGAGTTCAACGGCAGTATCATCCTTCGCGGCGTCTATCGTGAAGAATGCTTCGTTGTCCGCAGCTTCCGATTTCCTCGAAAGCTCCTCGACAGAGCGTGCGACGCTGACCTTAGTCAGCTCAGCTTCATAAATGTCTGCATCCGAAGAGACCGTCTCGAGAGCATAAGTCATGCCCGGGACGGAGCTCAGCATCATGGCTGTCATTATTAAGGATAAAAATCGTCCTGCCCTTTTCATTCTATATTTTTAAATATACCACTCTATCACGCCTTCGAGGTTCTTCCTGTCTGTCGAAAGCTCCTGACCGCAAGGCTTTGTCGTGATGGTCTCACCCGGATTGAGTGAATGTGTAAGCCATACGTTACCGCCGACTACGCAGTCATCCCCGATCCTTGTATCTCCGCCGAGTATCGTAGCTCCGGCATAGATGATAACTCTGTTCCCGATATCCGGGTGACGCTTGATGCCCTTGACCGGAGTGCCGTCCTCGGCGAGCGCGAAGCTCTTGGCTCCGAGCGTCACGTGCTGATATACCTTGACATGATCTCCGATCGTCGTCGTTTCTCCGATGACCACGCCGGTGCCGTGATCGATAAAGAAGTATCTGCCGATAGTCGCGCCAGGGTGGATGTCGATGCCGGTCTCCTTATGAGCCTGCTCCGTCATGACTCTCGGTATCATCGGAACGCCCATCTCATAGAGCTTGTGCGCTAACCTGTAGATCGAGATCGCGTAGAACGCAGGATATGTGATGATGACCTCATCCGTACTCTTAGCGGCAGGGTCCCCCTCATATCCGGCCTGGATGTCGGTCTTGAGTATCTCGAGTATCCCCGGCAGCGCGTTGATCAGCTCATCCGCCTTTTCAGTCGCTTCTTCCGTATCCTTATAAACGAGTTCGAGCGTCTGTACGATCGCGTCGTAAGCTCTCATCAGCTCGTATGTCCTTTTTTCGGTCTCGACGAATCTCGCGCGCGACTTGCCGAAATGGTAAGGGAACATCGCCCTCAGCAGATGATCTATCGCTTCATCCACCTTCTCCTTCATGCCGAGCAGGTGCCCGTCATTTGGTCTTGTGTCTATCTCTTTCATCCTGAAGGCAAGGTCCTCAAGGTGTCCCGCCCCAGCTCCTTTACTAAGTATCGTCATTTGATTCCCTTTTATATCAATCCAGTCTTATGCCTCCGGCCTTCAGTCCGCTGTCTTGTGTATCAGCGGCAAGCGCTTCCTTAAGCGCCTTGCTCAGCTGGTCCGGACAGGAAGTCGGGTTGGTCCCGCAGGTCGTGCCTTCGATCCTCTCTATCACGTCCTCCGCCTTCATCCCTTTGATGAGCTTGGAGATCCCGCTGAGATTGCCGTTGCAGCCGCCTGTGAACACGACGTCCCTGATGATATCACCGTCCAGTTCGATCTCTATCATGACCGAACAGGTTCCCTGAGGATAAAATGTATATTTACTGCTCATTGCCGTCCCCCCTTACAGACCGATCTGATCGGCGATCTCTGTCATCGATTCGAGTGCGATGTCGATGAAGTCATCCCAGCTGATGCCGGTCTTCTCGATCAGGCTCATGAACTGCCTGTTGGCGCCGGCTGCGAATCTGGTCTCTTTGAACCTCTTGTTGACTGACTTGTGCTTGACGCTCGCCACCTTCTTGTCAGGATAGATCTGTGCGACCGCCTTAACGAAGCCGGACATCGGATCCGCCGCGATGAGAGCATACTCGAGGGTCGTCTCAGGCTGCTTGCCGCATTCAGGGTTGTGAGCCATGATAGCGTTCTCCATCACCGGATCACCGAAGCCTTCGTCCCGGAGGATCTTTGCTGAAGTCGGACCGTGTGTCGCGAAGTCGTCTCTCCACGGAGCGGTCTCCTCGTCGAGGTCGTGCAGAAGTCCGCAGATGCCCCAGTACTCCACATCATCCGGAGCGAGCCTCTTTGCGAGTCCCCTCATGATCGCCTCAACAGCATAGCTGTGAGTGATGTAGTTCTCACCCTTTACGTATTTATGCAGCAAATCGTTTGCCTGCTCTCTTGTAAGTTTTGCTTCCATTTTTTAAAAACGTTATCCTCTCTGTACTGATTTGTTATTTATAATAGCTGCCGGCTTTTCTTCACTCAGCAAAGAACGCAGCAGCATCCGGCAAAGTTTTTAACCTATTAATTATACTTGTTTCTACAGCCCTATTGCAAGGTCGACCACTCTGGCGAAGTCGTCCCTGATACCGAGACTTGCCTCTACCACTTCCGCGCCCGTTATGGGCTTATCGAGCATCCCGGCCGCCATGTTGGAGAGGAATGAGATGCCGATTATCTCGCAGCCCGCATGATTTGCGACTATGGCTTCAGGCACGGTCGACATACCTGCCGCATCGGCTCCTATCGTCCTCGCGAACCGGATCTCAGCAGGCGTCTCAAATGAAGGTCCGCTGAACATCGCGTACACGCCCTCGCAGAGATCGATACCCTCCGCCGCAGCCTTCTCCTTCAGTGCAGCTCTGAGCTCCCTGTTGTATGTATACGTCATATCCGGGAATCTCGGGCCGAATTCGTCCAGGTTCCTCCCGATCAGCGGGTTGTCACCCGAGAGGTTGATGTGATCCCTGATAAGCATCAGGCGGCCCATGCCGAAGTCCGCGTTGACGCTTCCGGCCGCATTCGTAAGTATAAGTCTTTTGATGCCGAGTGCGACCATAAGGCGTGTCGGGTAGGCGGTCTTGTCCATGTCGTGGTTCTCATAGTAGTGGAAGCGGCCGGCCATGACGAGGACCTTCCTGCCGAGATACTCTCCGTATACCATCTCGCCTCTGTGGTCGGATACCAGGCCCGACTCCATATACGGAATGTCGTTGTACGGCAGCACTATCGGATCCTCTATCCTGTCCGCATAGTCATTGAGCCCCGAACCGAGCACTATTCCGATCTCAGGATCTTTGATCCCCTTTCCGTTAAGGAATTCCACGCTCTCCTTCAGCCTCTCAGGAATCGGCTTCTTTGTATCTGCATTAATAGACATATCACTTACTCTCCTTTGCTTATCTGCCTACTATTATTCTTTTATTTCTCTTTATCGTCAGGCTTCCTGCACATCTCATGCATTACCAGACTGCGCGCTTCGGCTATGCTGATCTCCCTGTCCCTTGCTATCCGCGCCAGGTCCTCATACTCGAGCTTGGATCTGCTGACTCCGTAGCCGCTGACCTCCTTGCATCTGACCGGTCCATACGAAGTCTCCACTGTCCGCTCCGTCCTCTCCAGTATGTATCTCTCGGACACCACTTCCCTGATGCCTATGGTGGAAGTGTATCTGAAGATCAGTCCGATCATGCGCTCTTTCTCCGCTTCATCATCAGCGCACATCACGGTCATCAGGGTAGCCGGCCGACCCTTCTTCATCATCATTGAGGCAAGAGTCACGTCCTTCGCGCCCTCCTCCATCAGCCTCTCTCCCGCGAATGCCAGCTCCTCCGCCGTCATGTCATCTATATTACATTCGAATTCGCAAATCCTGTCCTTCATCTCTGTCTCCATCCGGTCTGTCTAACTGTTCGATCAGGCCTGTCTTACTATCTCGATTTGGTCTGCCTTGCCATCTCGATCCGATCCGTCTTACTATCTCCAACCGACCCGTATAATAGACGACGGATGTCCCCCGCCTCAATGTGCGCATAGGCGGCGGGTTCCATATTCGATCGTCAGTGGCGGGTCGCAATCCCCGACTGACGATCTCACGAGCTGAAGCTCCCGTCGTCTATTGACGGCGTCGCTCGCTCCAAACAAGCGAGCTTGATGGAGGCTTCGCTCCTGGTTGAACTATCTCGGTACTTCGTCTATCGTCACCGAAGCGTACATCCCACCAAGTGCAGATACTATCTCGTCCCTTCTGCTCATGGCTTCGGCGTGCTGCGATCTCTCTATCTGGACGAGAGCGGAGTTTCCCCTCATCCTTACCCTGAAGTCCCTGAAGCCCATGTCATGAATAATCCCTTCAGCCTTTTCGGTCGTCCTGAGCTTCTCCTCCGTGATCTTCTCACCGTGAGCTATCCTGGTCGCAAGGCATGCGTAAGCAGGCTTGTCCCATACGTCGAGCCCGAGCTCCCTGGCAGCCAGTCTCAGATCCGCCTTGGTGATACCGCATTCCTTCAGCGGTGATCTTATGCCGAATTCCGCCAGAGCCCTGAAGCCGGGCCTGTCAGAAATATCATCCGAAGCGTTGGTGCCGTCGCATACGATATCGAAGCCGTCTGCCTTCGCCGCTTTCGTGATAGCGCCCATGATGAGCTGCTTGCAGTAATAGCATCTGTCCTCCGGGTTGGAAGTGACCTTCTCATCCGAAAGCACATCGGCTTCGATCTCTTTCATGTCCGCTCCGATGTACTGCGCGAGCCTCCTTGCATCCTCGCGCTCAAACTCAGGCTGGAATGCAGACTTCACATAGTAAGCCTTCACCTCAGCCCCACATCTGACGGCTTCCGCCAGGAGGTACGCCGAATCGACGCCCCCGGAGAAAGCGATCGCAAAACGCCGGTTATTATCGAAAAAATCTTTTAGTCCCATGTAGAGATATTATACTTTTTGTCGCCTCATTTCTACAGAAACTGCCATTTCTGCGGGAATAGTCACCTCAGCAGGACAGGCAGGAGTCTGGTCACATCATCGATCTTCGGCTGCGGGCAGACTCTTCATGGGAACATCCATCTTTGGATTGAAACAGCTCTTTGGGGAATGTGACGCTATTGTGAATAAAAACAAAAAATCAAGGATTTTTTTGTATTCTTTTAATACATTAAGATTGGCAAAAACCCTTGCATTATTGTTTTGATAGAAGTACAATGATGACAACAAGAAAGGAAACTAAAGATCGGAGGACAGACCAATGGGAACATTTGAAAGAGAGGCTGTCTCGGTATAGTAGCACTGCAAGGCTGGCCTACTTATAAGGCACCCGCGGTGATGAAAGAACGGGACACCGAAAACGATCAGCAGTGAGTTGACCGGTGACAGCCACGTACAAGACAAGATTCAAAAGGTTGAAAAGCAAAAGATTTTTCTACCAGCCGGATAAGTAATCGGAAGATCCGGAATATAACAACAGAATATTAGGAAGTAACGAGGGACGGCGGGGCCGTCCCCTTATTGTTGTCCTTTTTTTGTCCGGCTTCATCTCGAATCTGCATATGATCCAGCGCGATCCCACACGATACTGTGCGATGCCGTAGTGAAGCCGGTAAAACGCAGCCGTTCAACATGGGATATAGGACCGTCAAGGCTCTTTCCGCGCTGTAGTCCTAGATCCAGGAGTTGCATATGTCGAAATCTAGGACTGATGATGCCATTACTGCTCAACAGTCCTAGATTTGTCGATTTTGAAAGAGAAAAATAAGTTAACGATATGTTTTTTATCCTTCACGAAATGGTTTCTGTCCTTCGCGGTTCTAAGCGTTTATCGATAGTTTTCGCGGTTCTATGCTTTGATCAGCAGCTCGGCGATCTGTACCGCATTGGTCGCTGCGCCCTTGCGCACCTGGTCGCCGCAGCACCAGAGATTGATGCCGTTCTCATTGACCAGATCCCTTCTGATCCTGCCTACGAATACGATGTCCTGATTGGAAGTCAGAAGCGGCATCGGATAGATCTTCTCATCCGGCTCGTCGTAGAGCCTGGCACCCGGTGCCTCCGATATGGCCTTCCTCACGTCCTTGAGATCGAGCCTTTCCTTCGTTATCACGTCTATGGATACAGCGTGGGATCTTTCTACCGGTACTCTGACGCAGGTGCAGCTCACCTTGAGCTCCGGCAGGTGCATTATCTTGCGGCCTTCGTTCTGAAGCTTCATCTCCTCGGACGAATACAGGTTCTCGCCGAATCCGCCGATCTGCGGGATCACATTGTACGCGATCTGATACTGGAAGACCTTCGGGTCTATCTCAGCTCCGTACGAGTTGCCCTCTCCGCCTTCCGCTCTGGCCTTGAGAATCGCCTCGGACTGCGAGTACATCTCCTTAGGACCGGCCGCTCCGGCACCGCTCGTCGCCTGATACGATGAAGCATAGATGCCTTCGATCTCAGACAACTGATTGATCGCGTTGATCGCAACGAGCGAGATGATGGTAGTGCAGTTCGGGTTGCTTATGATCCCGTTGTTCCATCTGACGTCGCCCGGATTGATCTCAGGCACTACCAGCGGGACTTCAGGATCCAGCCTGAATGCGGATGAATTGTCCACGAAAACCGCTCCCGCAGCCTTGATATGCGGAGCCATGGCCTCAGCGACGTCGTTCTCGGAAGCTCCGAGCACGATGTCAAGTCCGTCGAAGGCTGTCTCGCATGTCTTCTGCACTTTGACATCCCCAAACGGAGTGCTGAGTACCTTGCCTTCAGACCTCTCGCTCGCGAGACATCTCAGTTCGCCTACCGGAAAGTTCCTCTCTCCGAGCACCTTTATCATTTCCTGTCCGACCGCTCCGGTCGCACCCATTACGCCTACGTTATACTTTTTCACGTCTCTCTCCTTTACTGTCTGTCCCTTCTATTTTGCGAAGCTCTCGTAAAGAACTCTTATGGCTCTCTCGAAGTCCTCGTTGTATACGCCGATCATGATATTGATCTCGTCCGCACCCTGCTCTATCGTCCTGATGTTGACCTTGTTGTCACCGAGCGCCTTGAATATCTTGCCCGAGATACCGGTCCTGTAGGCCATCTGGCGTCCGACGATAGCGATCAGGCTGATGCCCTCAGTCAGGTCGCAGCTGTCGATCTCCTCGAAGTCCTCGAGTTCGTGCATCAGTTCATGCTTCCTGGTCTTGATGCTCTCGCTCGGGAATACCACCGAAAAGCTGTCGACCCCGCTCGGGATCTGCTCGACCGGGATGTCGTACCTGTCGAACACCTCGAGCACCTGTCTAAGCAGTCCGATCTTAGCCTCTCCTATCCTGCTCTTGTAGATATTGATGATGGAGAAGTTCCTCTTGCCCGCGATGCCGGTGATGAACCTTTCGTTCTCCTCGGCGAGCTCATCCTCGAAGCGTTCTCTGATGATCGTGCCCGGATCGTCCGGATCGTTGGTGTTGCGGATGTTGACCGGAATGTCCCTGAGCCTTACCGGGAAGACCGTGTCCTCGTGGAGTACCGACGCTCCCATGTAGCTCAGCTCCCTCAGCTCGTCGTATGTGACCCTGGCGATCGTCTTAGGGTCCTTAACTATCCTCGGATCCACCATCAGTATGCCCGATACGTCCGTCCAGTTCTCGTATACGTCCGCGTTGAGATACGCAGCTGCCAGCGCGCCCGTTATGTCCGAACCTCCCCTCGGGAAAACGTGGACCTCTCCGTTAGGATAGGTGCCGTAGAATCCCGGGGTCACTATGCGTCCGTAGATGCCCTTGAGTTCCTTCAGCTTTGCCTCTGACTTCTCAGCGTTGACCTTGCCGTTATAGTCGAAACACAGCCAGTCCGCTGCGTCCACGAATTCGTAACCGAGGTACTCCGCCATGAGCATGGCGCTGAAGCACTCTCCTCTCGATACTATGAAGTCGACCGAAGTGCTCTTGTCGACCTTCGCGAAGGTCTCATCTATGACCGCGGCTATGTCCGTGCTTAGTCCGCATTCCCTCTGTATCTCAGAGAACCTGTCTCTGACCATTCCGAGGACGGTGTCGAAGGACACGCCATACTTGATGTGGGCATGTATGAGATAGAGAAGGTCCGTGATCTTGTTATCGTCACTCTGCCTCTTCCCCGGTGCCGAAACGACCACGACTTCGCGCGCCTTGTTGTATTCTACTATTTCCTTTACCTTGGCGAACTGCGCACTGTCTGCGAGGCTCGATCCGCCGAATTTCAGTACTTTTAACATTACTTTTTTCCTCTATTTGTTATTTGTTATGGATCATTATTCAGCAAGCGCCGCGAAGAACATGTCCTTGCCCTTCTCCTTGCGGTGGTGTCCCATCCTGTGCATATCCTCCACCGTCACCGGCTTTGAGATGCAGTAGTATATGCCGTCCTTCTCCTCGAAGGTATCGATGAACGGCTCGATGTGCTCGCACATCCTGTCGTGTCTGATGTAATACCTATGTACGGCCTTGCTGTTGTCCGCTCTGAGTCCGGACCCGCCGGCCTTTATCTCCATCTCCTTGCCGTCCCTTATGTCGATCACGTCCTGGATCACGGACTGGCCTGTCGGATACATCCCGGCGCCCTGTCCGTAGAAGCTCTGGGTGCCGATGTGCTCAGCGGTCAGCGTGATCAGGTTGTTGTTGACCTTTACATTGGCTTCGAGCGAGTTCGCCGGGAAAGCCGTCGGCTCCACGTAGACCTCTATCGCTCCGTCCCTGACCGCCGATCTCATCATGAGCTTGCAGACCAGGCCCTTTTCCTTAAGGTAAGCGACATCGCAGGCCTGGATGGTGTCTATGCCGTAGCACGGAACTTCTTCCTCTTTCACCTTCGCATCGAAGGCGAGATTGGTGGTGATGACTGTCTTCCTGAGAGTGTCGGTGCCCTCTATGTCCGAACTCGGATCAGCCTCTGCATATCCGAGCTCCTGAGCGACCCTGAGCATCTCGCCGAAGTCAGCCCCCTTGTCGTACATCGCATCGAGTATGTAATTGCAGGTGCCGTTGACTATGCCCCTGACCGATTCGATCTTATCCGCCCTCTTGGTCCTGAGCAGATTGAAGAGCCATGGGATGCCTCCGCCCACAGCGGATGTGAATCTCAGTTTGACTCCGTTCTTCTCCGCCTCATCCATCAGCTCGCCGTAGCATGCGCTGATGAGATTCTTGTTGGGCGTCACCACGTGCTTGCCGGCCCTGAGGCACTTCAGCACGTACTCCCTCGCAGGCTCGATGCCGCCCATCGATTCGACTACGAGCTCGATCTCAGGATCGTTAACTATGTCATCAATGCTTCCCGTGATGATATCGTTCAGATGCTCATATCCTTCCCTTCCGTGTCTGGCCAGTATCCTGACGACTTCGATGCCGCCTGCTATCTTCGCTTCTTCATAGGCGCCGCTTCCGACGGTGCCGAATCCCAGTATTGCAATTTTCATTTCGCTTATCCTATCTGTTTAATCACTTCTGCGTATGATGTATGTGGGCCGCTTCACTTGCTCCCTCGCTCATTATCGCTAATGAGCTTTCGGGAGGATTGTTTAGAGCTTTAGGCCGATACTGTGTAGGTGTATGAAATGTATCAGAACACTCCGACTCCGCTCATTCGCTCACGACATGCTCACCGACCTACATCAAGTGTTCGCGTATTAAAAACACTTGTCTTTCAAACAGAAATAATGTATCATATGCAAAGCTGTTTTTCAACACTTTGCAGCAACATAGAAACGATTATAAGACAATTGAGGAGATAATAACAGAGGCAATCACATGATCGATTATGTAAGCACAAGAGACAAATCCGTCAGGATCAGATCCAGCAAGGCGATACTTGACGGTCAGGCAGCAGGCGGCGGTCTTTACGTCCCTGCGGATATCGAAGCAGTCAAAGCGGACTGGCGCAGCATCATCAGGGGAGATTTCAGGAGCATGGCAAAGGCCATCTGGAACATCTTCTTTGACGACTACGGCGAGGAATCCATAGACAGGCTGGTAGAAGCCAGCTACAGGGACAAGTTCTCGGCGCCGGAGATCACTCCGCTCGTCAGGGTCGGCAGCGGCAAGGACGAAGCATACGTGCTGGAGCTCTGGCACGGACCGACCTCGGCGTTCAAGGATGTCGCTCTGTCGGCACTTCCGAACCTCATGAGCGCGGCGCGCAGCATGAACGGCTTCACCGACGACATAATGATACTTACAGCCACTTCAGGCGATACCGGAAGCGCCGCGATACAGGGCTTCAGTGATGTGCCGGGCACAGGCATCATCGTATTCTACCCTCACGGCGGAGT
>JAZUNV010000103.1:0-3349 GCA_045604305.1 Anaerovoracaceae bacterium
AATTATAACGTTTTGCAATGGCGGTGTCTATTTCACAATTTGCCATACATGTGCCATATTCACCGCCTTTTGCTGCTTGCCTGCTTCGCGGATTCTTTCTTGGCGTACTCATCGGTCACCACTTTGTCGAAGCCGATCTTATGGAGCGCCGAGCAGACCTGATTCATGCTGGCTTCAAAGCGCAGAGAAGCTCTGGAGATGGATACAGATGGCTATATCTTCTGTCCTAACGATCGTCCTATCAATACTTATACTTCTATTCAGAAGACAATTACTAAGTATTGCAGAGAACTCGGTATTGAAGAAAAGAGTCCTCACAAGGTTCGTAAGACAGTAGTATCCACGATGCTGGACAACGGTATTAACATCAACACCGTTAGAAATATCGTCGGTCATATGGACGAAAAAACCACATCTCTATATCTAACCACATAAAAATCCCTTGAAACCATTGACTTCAAGGGATCTGCTGGCGGAGAGAGGGGGATTTGAACGGCAAGCACGTTTTAAAAGTGTTGCAATTACTGGCGTTCAGCACCCTATAATCAACGTGTAATCATTTCTGTAATCAAAATTCGGCTTCGCCGTAAGGAAGAAACGATTGATCTTCGGCGGCAAGCGCCTTCGATAGAATCAAAAGTGTAATCATTCGTTAAACAACAAATCAGTAGAAAGGAGGAATACTACACCATCCTCGTTTTTTCGGTTATTATACCTTCCATGTCACTCGCCCACGAGTATGAGCTCATGTACTCGCCCCTGTACAGATTCACCGCATCCGCATCGCCTTCAAGGAAGCGGTACAGATCGCACGACACTTTCTCCGGCAGTATCCTCATACGGCCGCCCTTCATCTCAAAGATATCCTCTATCCCGTATTCTCTCAAAGTCTCTCTCATCGAGCGGATTATCGCATCGAACTGCTTCTGCATCGGACGATCATACTGCCGGTCCTCATAGATCCTTGCAAATGCATCTGATCGTGAGATGCTTGCGCCATGTCTGTCGACGAGTACCGCGAGCAGCTCCTTGCATTTCTTCTGTCTGAACATGACCATCCCGTCGTCGGCAAATACTTCAAAGTCGCCGAAGGTCTTTATTTCGACATGTTCCTTCTGCTTTGCGTTATCCTGCCTGGTTACATATTCTATCTCTGCGGCCAGCTCGCCCTCTGTCACCGGCTTCATCAGGTATCCCGACGCCCTAAGCTTAAAGGCATCCACCGCATACTGACTGTAGCCTGTCAGGAAGATTATCTTTGTTGCAGGACAGATCGTCCTGATCTTTGCGGCAAGCTGAAGACCGCTCATCTCCGGCATATCTATGTCCAGTATCGCGACATCGGCGCTGTTTTGTGTGAACCATTCGAGAGCTTCCCCGGCACCGGTCATAGCCATCGCCTCATCCACATAAGGAAGCCCGGCGCACATCGTTGCTGTGTTCTTTGCAATCAGAGCTTCATCATCAACACAAACTATCCTCACGCCTGCACCTCCTCCGGTATACGGATCACGACCCTGGTACCCTTACCCGGCTCAGTCTGTATGTCAACGCTGCCATCGCATATCTTCCCGATACGCTCAGTCACATTCCTTATCCCAAGATGCAGGCCTTTCCTGTTATTGACCTCATCCTTGTCGAAGCCTTTTCCGTTGTCCTCTATGACTATCTCATGGAAGCGGCCGTCTTTCCTGCTGCTGATCCTGACAAGCCCCTCTTCTCTGACCCGCACACCGTGTCTTATTGCGTTTTCTACCATTGGCTGCACGGTCAGAGCCGGGATCGTGAAATCGCGGTCCTGAAGATCGGTCTCGACACGGATATTAGGAAACCTCACCATCTCTATATCCGCATAATTGAGCGTATGCTCCATCTCCTTGTCGAAAGGGATCCTTTTATCCTGCTCGAGCGAATCGATATTCTGCCTCAGGTACTTTCCGAATTTGCCCGTTATCTTTGCCGCCTCCTCCGGGTCTGTGGTGCACAGCGCCTGAACGGTGGCAAGGGTATTGAACAGGAAGTGCGGCTGCATCTGGCTCATCATTATCTGCAGGCGCTGCTGAGCCTTCAGGTCTTCTTCGTGCGCTCTCGCAAACTGAAGGTGCAGCCAGATGTACGAGAATATGCTGCTTATAACGATCGCGATCGTCAGGAATGTGATCGGTCTGTCCACCCGGTCCCTGTAATCAAGATATGTACCTGCAATGACCAGCAGGACATTGAATACAGGCATGAGCATCTCGGTCTTTCCTACATTCCTGAATGTATCAAATGTCAGATACAGGAAATAAAGCAGAAGTATCAGGCTCAAGACATGGCAGCACTTGCCCAGAGGACCGCTCTGCCATATATTGTCCGATGTGATATAAAAGCAAATTTCAGAAAAGAAAGAGGTAGAATATATTACCGCATTGACAGCTGCCACCACCCATGCCCAGGTATAACGCCGGCCGGGGTCGATGACGTAGAAGAACAGGATTATGACAACAGGCCGCAGAGAATATCCGATCACCGCAACAAGCGTACGCAGCCGGATCACAGCCGGCCCGGCTGCAGAGTAACCAAGAACAGAATCAGCATAATTCTGCACAATAAGGCAAGCGCACATTAAAGTTATAATAAGCATGACCCGTCTGTGCTTTCTGCTGATATACGGATCATGCATGACCGTTGCCGCCAGCCCTATAAGCATGGCGGCAATCAGTATGATGTGTGGGATGCCCGACTGGATCATATTCTGCATTCTGTATTCTCCACGTACCCTATTTAATCCGGGTTTTGCGTTTGCGGATGATCACTGTCTCGGCAAGTCCGAGCAGCGAGCCAAGCATCATCAGCAGCCAAAGAACAGGATCGTTTTCATCACCGGTCTTTGCGCCCTTATTCGGCTTATCCGGCTTATCCGTATCATCAGGATCGCCCGGTTTGGCGTTATTTTTCCACTGCGCCGTGAATACATGGTCTTCTGTTACCGTGTATTTGTCGCCCGGCTGATACTCACTGCCTTTCCAGTACAGGAACTCATATCCCTCTCTGGACGGCGCCTCGTGTATGGAGATCTTCGTCTCCGCCTGATAGCGCTCAATGATGTCTGCCGTACTCCCGTTGTAATCACCACCGTTCAGTTTATATGTGATCGTATACCACGGAGTATGGGTATTCGTGATAGTGAAGCCTTTCTCTGCGTCACCGGATACCTCCGAAGAGTATGTTCCGTCGCCGTCCGTGCCGCTGATCACTTTTGTTCTGACTTCTTCGACCGTGTAAGCTATCTGCTTTCCGCCTTCATTCATGTCAAGATCATCGAAGGATCCCGTCCAGCCTCCGGTCCTGCTGAGTACGATCTCTC
>JAZUNV010000104.1:0-7294 GCA_045604305.1 Anaerovoracaceae bacterium
GAACGACATGGCTACGATCCGACTTGAAACGACGGCATATACAACGCTGTCGCCGAAGCGAACGGAGTCGTGGAGGAAGTATACATATCCGAAGGGCAGGATGTGAACAAGGGAGAGAAGCTCGTGCAGCTCGACGACAAGCTCATCAGAGAGTCGATCTCCGATCTTGAAGACAGAAAAGCCATAGTCGAGGAAGTCACTTTCTGGTCGTACGATGATGCTGCCAACGCCGACACGAAGCCGCTCATAGACATAAAGTCTCAGGCGGACGTGGCGGGCAGCACGCTGACTTCAGATCAGTCTGCTCTCAGGGAGAGAAATAAGGAACTCTCAAAACAGAAAAATGCCGTATCCAATGCAAAGTCGAAGAGGAATTCAGCAAAAGAGAAATACAACAAGCTGAGCGATAAATATGCCTCTTATCATTATGAAGATAAAATGACTGCTGCCAAAACTAACTATGCTGCGGCAGTGCAGGCTCGTTCGGACTATCAGAGTACACTTCCTCCGACTCCGTCTCCTGAACAGGAAGCACAACTTGAAGTACTAAGGCAGGCCGAAGCAGCAGCTCTTCAGGCAAAACAGGATCTGGAGACGGATTATCTGACTCTTCAGACGAATCTGAAGAACTCTGAAGCGTTATACAACATGGCGGAACAGACATACAAAACAGAACTTTCTACAAAAAAGAGCCTTGAGGATTCTGTCTCACAGCTTGAGGCAAGAGTGAGAGCTGACAGTACAAATGAGAACAGTCAGGTCTCCGCCCTTGAAAAGCAGTTCAACGCCGCAAAGGGCAGTGTCATTGACCAGCTTGAGCAGGAGATAAAAAAACAACGCAAGGAAGCGGCGACTATGCTCTTCACGGCCCGTATAGACGGCAAGGTTACGGGTATAAGCGTATCCCGGGGAGACGCGGTACAGAGCGGTATGACTATCTTTAAGCTGGTATCTGCAAATGCCGGCATAGAAGATATTATCTGCTATGTGCCTGTAGGCGAGGGACGCAAGATAAAGAAGGGCATGAAGGCAGCAGTTTATCCGTCCACAGCCAACCGTCAGGAATACGGTCACATGGACGGAACTGTCGAAGGCGTATCGGATTATACCGCCACATCAGAAGACCTTCTGAACGAGCTTGGAGACCAGTCGCTCGTACAGGCCTTCCAGCAGGCGGGGCCTGTCGTCAAGGTGAGCATGAAGCTCGAGCGGGACCCTGATACCGCGAGCGGTTTCAGGTGGTCGAGCAAGAAGGGCAGGGAACTCACGCTCGATGAGGGCACTATCGTGAGTGCCGATATAGTAGCGGATGAGAAGGCGCCTATCACCATGCTGATACCTTATCTCAAGGAAAAACTGACCGTAAAGCATGGCAGTGATCAGCCTGCGCAGAACACGCAGCAGACGCAGACAACAACAGGACAGTAAGGCTCTTCAGGAACAATAATGAGCAAGACATACGCCAAAACTCCAACCGTATACCAGATGGAAGCGACCGAATGCGGGGCCGCCTCTCTTGCTATGGTCATGGGTTATTACGGCAAGTTCGTTCCCCTCGAAAAGCTGCGTATAGAGACCGGGGTATCCAGGGACGGCTGCAATATGGAGAACATAAAGCTGGCGGCGGAGAGGTTCGGCTTCGAGGTACACGGCTACCGCAAGAGTCTTTCGAATCTCTTCAAACTTCCTGTCCCGTGCCTTATCCACTGGAATTTCAATCACTTCGTTGTATGGGAAGGCCGCAAGGGCGACGCATGCTATATCAATGATCCGGCCATTGGACGCCGCAGGCTTACTGAGCAGGACATAGACGACTGCTTCACGGGCATCGTGCTCACATTCGAGCCTACTGAAGCATTTGAGAAATCGAACGAGAAAGAGAGCCTGTTCACATTCATAAAGGAGAGGCTCAACGGGCAGAAGAGAGCCGTCGCCGCTCTTATCCTGCTTGGATTCTTTTTGCTGATCCCCGGGATAGTCGTGCCGGTATTCTCAAAGGTGTTCATAGATGACATACTGCTGGGCGGCAACGATGACTGGATGACCGCTCTTCTTGTGATGATGCTGTTCACGGCAGCCTTCCAGCTGGGCATAACCTACTACAGAGGGATTCTCCTGCATAAGCTGCAGGACAAGATGATAATGATAGGCGCATACAAGTTCCAGTCGCATATGCTGAGACTGCCTATCGCGTTCTTCTCACAGCGTTACGCAGGAGATCTTTCGAACCGTATAGAGAACAACAACAATATAAGCGTGTTCCTTACGAGCAATCTGGCGGAGGCTGTCCTCAACTGCATAATCGCACCTGTTTATCTGGTGATACTGCTGTTCTACAGCCCGCTTCTGACACTCATAGGACTGACGGTCACTGCCGTGAATCTGTTTGTGATGAGGCAAAGCTCCAGGGTACTCGGCGACATGTCGATGAAGGCTCAGCAGGATCAGAGCAAGATGATAGGCGCTCTGTTCTCGGGCATCAGGATGAGCAATACGCTCAAGGCGTCCGGCACGGAGCAGGAATATGCCGGCCGTATCCAGGGCACGTATGCAAAAAGCATACGCATGGAGCAGTCTATGGGCCTGACACAGGAAGCTCTGAATGCCATACCTGAGATCTCCCAGAACATCCTAACCGTGCTCACACTTGTGATAGGGGGAGTGCAGGTGATTTACGGGAATATGACCGCGGGCATGCTGGTCGCGTATACGAGTCTTCTCGGCTCGTTTACGGCCCCTGTCAATTCACTTGCCAAATTCATCAGCTCCATACAGACCACCAAAGCAGATATGGCGAGGGTGAACGACATAATGAAATATGAACTCGACGATAAGTACGCCGAGGAGGAATACGCTGAGATGAACGACAAGCTGCTCGGAAAGGTCGAACTCGATGATGTGTCATTCGGCTACGACATAACCAAGCCGGCGCTCATCGAAGACTTCAGTTTCAAGCTTGAACCGGGCAGATCAGTCGCGCTTGTGGGAGCGTCCGGAAGCGGCAAATCCACTGTCGCCAGGCTGTGCTCAGGGCTTTTCAGACCGTGGGGAGGCGAGATAAGATTCGACGGATGTCCTGCGGTAAAGGTGCCGCCCGAAGTGATGTCTGCGAGTCTGTCGACAGTCAGTCAGAACATCTCACTCTTCTCGGGCACGATAAGGGATAACCTTACGATGTGGGATAAGTACATCACTGACGAAGACATCACGCGCGCAGCGAAGGATGCCTGCATACACGACTTTATCACCTCCAAACCGGGAGCCTACGACTACATGCTCACAGAGGGAGGGTCCAACCTTTCGGGCGGACAGAGACAGAGGATGGAGATAGCCCGTGCGCTTGTGAGCAGCCCAAACGTCCTGATAATGGACGAAGCCACGAGCGCTCTGGATCCTATAGTCGAAAAGCAGATAATCGACAATATCAAGATGCGCGGATGCAGCTGCATCATAGTCGCTCACAGGCTCTCAGCCATAAGAGACTGCGATGAGATAATCGTGCTCGAAAACGGCAAAATAGTCCAGAGAGGCAGTCATGAGGAGCTTTCGAAGGTACCGGGACACTATCAGAGGCTAACAGAGACGATGTAAATGGAACAGATAATCCTTAAGGGCGGAGACGTCCACTACACAACTGAAGACCGCTCTGCATACACTGTCGTGAAGGGGCCTGTCCTCGTTTATCTTATTCCGTTCAGGAACGGAGCAGAGGGCAGGAGGCTTCTGCTGGGCAGATTTGAAGAGGGCGACAGGATACCCGGATTCCATCATGTGTCCAACATACTCGGTGAGTGGAAATTTGGTCTGGTGGCCATGGATCTCGCAGGATTGCTGCTTGAAGACACAAAGGCTGATGATGATCTTCTGGTGGGATTCGCTGATCACATCGATCTTGGTCTGCCTGATGTGAAGGCATTTGATGATTTCATCATTGAGCGATATGAACTCGTATCGATCAAGGAAAGAGGCTATATATTCGCCGCTAGGAGGGAACGCACCCGCACGAAGCGCAGGACTCTCGGAATGATATCCGATTATTTCGACAAACAGCGTTCTGAGGCGAAGGCAGCCGGTTTTGTTGAGACCGGCAAACCGCTATATGACGCCGCGGCATATATATGCGCCCATGAAAAGATCGATATCGCGCCTCTGGAGAAGATAACTGAGGCCTGCGGCCGCAGCTACGATATCAAAGACATAGCTAGGATCTCTCATTTTGTTGTCAGGGAGATAGTGCTCGAAGAAGAGTGGCAGAGCAAGGACTCGGGATCGGTGCTTGCCTTCCGGACAGAAGAAGGAAGTCCTGTTGCCTGCGTGGCAAGGGGGCCACGAAAGCACATAATTTACGATCCGGAAACCGGCAAAGCTGTACATATGGACAGCAGCGATACAGACGGACTCGAGATGAAGGCGTACATGTTCTACAGGCCTTTCCCTGAGAAAGCTCTGACAAAGATGGATCTCTTCCGCTTCGGCATGCAGAAGGTCTATAAGAGCGATCTTGTCAGACTGTTCGGGATGACCCTGCTGGGGACACTGATCGGCCTGCTGATCCCGTACATGAACGAGCAGGCATACGACAAATTCATACCTCTCGGTAATGCCCCGGGACTTTTGCAGATAGGAGCGGTCCTGCTGGCATGCTCGCTAGGCAACATATCCTTCTCTGTAGTAAAGAATCTCGCGTCGTTCCGTGCGATGAATTCCATGGAATACGCGGTGCAGTCGGCGACGATAGACAGGCTGTTCAGCCTGCCGGAGAGCTTCTACAGGCAATATGACGCTGCAGACCTCGGACAGAGGGTGATGGGCGTGGCGCAGATATACAATGTTCTGGCTCAGAGCCTGGTCACATCGCTTCTTTCGGCAGCATTCTCTTTGCTGTACCTCTGGAGGATGTTCAAGTATTCGAAGACGATGTCGATCTGGGCGATAGTGATGCTCGCAATCGTGGTGGCTTTCATGCTCTTCATGGGTTTCAGACAGATCAGATTCGAGAAGCTCAAGCGGGATGCGGATGTAAAGACAAGCTCGATCACCTTCCAGAACCTTCTTGGAATAAACAAGATTAGGGACGCATGGGCTGAGGATCGCGCCATCATGCGCTATTTTGAGCCGTTCGTCGAATCAAGACGCATCAACAGGATCAAAGAAGGCTATACGATTATAGTGACCTCGGTATCTTCGACTGCATCGATCATATTCTCGATAGTCTTCTACTATCTGATGATACGAAAGAACATCGGTCTGAGCATCGGTGCATTCACAGCATTCACAGCGGCTTTCGGTTCGTTCTCAAGCGCCATGCTGACAATAACCCAGAATTTTCTTGTGGTTAATCAGGTCAAGCCTCTCTATGAATTCGCCAGGCCTGTGCTGGAAACTCTGCCTGAGATCAGCGAGGATGCAGGAATGCCGGGTGATCTGTCAGGCGCGATAGAAGTAAACAATGTTACATTCTCATACGATCCGGATGAGCCTGCTGTACTCGAAGGATTAAGTATGGCAGTAAAGCCGGGAGAATATGTCGGGATCGTAGGTTCGTCAGGCTGCGGCAAGTCGACGCTGCTCAAGCTTCTGCTCGGCTTTGAGAAACCGCAGCTCGGCAAGATCTACTACGATAACAGAGATATCGATGAGCTTGATAAGAGAGAGCTCAGGAAGAAATTCGGTGTCGTGCTGCAGGACGGAGCGCTGCTCACCGGCAGCATATATGAGAATATTACCATCACCGCGCCTAACACATCTATGGAGCGTGTAGAGGAGATCATAAAAGAGGTAGGCCTCGAAGAGGATATAAAGAAAATGCCTATGGGTCTGCATACTGTGATAGCCGAGGGCGCCGGTACTATCTCAGGCGGACAGGCGCAGCGCATACTCATAGCCCGCGCGATAGTGAACAAACCTAAGATCATATTCCTCGACGAGGCTACGTCAGCGCTCGACAATGTGACGCAGAACCAGGTCGTCGAGACGCTCGAAAGCATCGATGCCACCAAGCTAGTCATAGCTCACAGGCTGTCTACTGTGAAGAACTGTGACCGCATAATCGTCATGGACAAGGGCCGCATCGTAGAGCAGGGGACTTATGAGGAGCTGATGGCATTGAAGGGGCTTTTCCACAGTCTTGCCATCAGACAGATATCCTGAGGCCAAAATAGTCATTAAGTCATAAGCGGCGTCTCAAACCGGACGCTTAAGTGTATAAGCAGTAACAAAGGAAATCAGCATGGAGAAGAGGCTCCCGGTAAAGCCGGAATTCACATTCATATACGAAAAGTATTACGACAGGATATATAAGTATATCTACATGATGCTGCTAAGCAGGGAAGATGCCGAGGATGTGGTCTCAGACACCTTTTTACGCGCGTACATGCACTATGACAGCTATGATCCGTCGGTATCCTCACCTGCGACATGGCTGTCGCGCATAGCTCATAACAGGGCGCTCAATCTGCTGAGATCGTCCGAGAAGAGCAGACGCGCCTCGATGCCTGAGTACTATGAGCCGGCCGATCCCGGAGCGGACATAAGGATGGCAGGTGAGGACAGAGAAGCCCTGATTTCGCTCTACTCAGAACTCAGCGAGGACGAGAGGGAATTTCTGAATTTCAGATATGTGATGGAGCTCAGCGACTCCGAGGTGGCTGAGATACTGGGGATCAATGCGAGGGCGGTAAATAAAAGATATCAGAGGCTCCGTGAAAAATGCAGGGGCATTCTCGAAGAAAACGGATTTGGGAGATGACAGCGATATGGCAGAAGACAGACTTGCAAAACTGATAAATGCTGCTGAGGTCAGAAATGACGGGCTAAGGATCGCGACTCTTGACAGGATCAGACTGGCGGAGCTGCTCAGAGACAGGGATACGGCTTATTCCCTTAAGACTGCTGAGGACATCAGGGACTTCCTTGATGAAAACAGTTTTTCCGCAAAGGATTTCGTCCATGTCGTCAGGATGCTGCGTGAAGATGAGGGCATAGAGGATGCAGAACTCTCCGGTAGTGAACTCAGGGATGTCGCAGGAGGCCTGATCGATGGCAGGCCGGTGGATACGGGCGGGATCGAAGAAGCTATTGAAGGTTTCGTCGATTGGGTGATCAGCTGGTTTGATTAAGTCGAATGAGGGGTATTATGATAAAAAAATTTGGTAGGAAGCACTCAGATGCCTCAAAGGGATACGCGGTCTTATCCGGAAAGAGACGAGTTCAGGCTCCACGCGTACATGAACCCTGCCAAAGAGGTCGGCGGAGATCTCTATGATTTCTTCATGATAGATGATGACCATCTCGC
>JAZUNV010000105.1:0-7554 GCA_045604305.1 Anaerovoracaceae bacterium
CGTAGCTGCGGAATCGGGTCCGCCGAGCTTTGTCAGCAGTGTCCTCGAGCAGCAGTCCACAAACTGGGCGCTGTAAGCGATCGTCAGGCTCTCATCATGAGAGTAGCCTGCGATATATGCTGCGCAATATGTTGCATAATAGTGAAAATCCAGCTGCATCTACTTTACCTTTGCGTGTTTGCCCAGTCGGTCGTACTTCCTGACCTTGTGCGCGGAATATACCATCTGCATGAGCATTATCGTAGACGTAGCCTCGATTATCGCTGCCGCGACCGGACTCTCCTCTCCGAATAATTTCGCAGCATCGGGATCATTCGTGCTGAATCCGCTCCTGAAGCTTGTGATCAGCGTCATGATACTTGCTATTATCATTATTGTTGCCAGGAAGATATATATCCCGTTCTTACGTCTTCGCTTGCCCCTGCCTTCCGCGACTGCGGAAGCCCCTATATACAGTCTGAAGAGAAGGTCCAGGATAAGGGCGGCCAGGACCATTCCGAACATGATGTTGAAGATCAGAGCATCAGTGACGCCTTCCTTCGCGATCGCCTCGAATTCAGGGGATTTCCTGAATTCCGCGAGGATGACATCCCGTCTCATGAGCATTATCCCCGCGTATTTTACGACAGTCCAAAGGCCGAACACCACAGTCCCGATCCCTACGATGATCAGGGTGTTCTGATAGGCTCTCATCTTGATATCTCTTTCGGTGTTGTGAAGTCTCAGATTCAATTTCTTTCCTCTTACTTGGCAGGTGCCAGCAGTTTGAGCCTTGCGATGATGGTGTCGAACTGATGAGGATATGTGAGATCCTCGCTGTAACCGACCAGATCGGTCAGCAGCTCGTAAGAAGGCTCTCCTCCCCCGTCCTCAGGGAACTCGATCAGTACCGGAGATGCCAGGCTCAGGACAGCATAGAGCTCATCCTTAGTGAGCGCACCCGCGCTTTCAGTCTCCTCGAGGACCTTATATATGTCCTCAGTCGCAGTCCAGTACTCGGCGTAAGGATCCTTGCCGCTGTCATCCAGCCTGAGTCCCTCCGCCAGATGCTCAGCCGCAGCCATCACTTCATCCTTCCTGAGCTTGAGCTTGTCTATAGGTCTCTCGTCTGAACTTCCGGAGAATAAAAGATCCATCAGCTTGACCATCGCATCCTGATAAGAATATGTGATCTCGTGATCCGTGCCTTCAGCATCCTTGAACTTGTCCGTTCTCTTTTTGGAGTAATCGGCGCGCGTCTGCACAGCATCCCTGAGATTCGCTGCAAGGCTGTCAGCCACATCCTGAGCGATTATCCTCGGCTTCTGCTCAGCAGCTCCGCTTCCCAGGCTCGCAAGTTCATCGGCGAGACCCTCATCCCGCTTCTTGTCCTTGAGCTCATGAGTGTCTCCATAGCGGCTCATGTCCCATCCCGGTATCATCGTCACGAAGTCATCGCTTGTCACGTAGTTATGGATGTAATCGCAGTCGTGGGTCTTGGCTGTCTCCGCATCGACCGTAAGCGGCGATTCGAAGGTGTAGGCATATATGCCCGCGTTCCTGTCTCCGAGCTTCTCAGCCAGTCTTACGGCAAGTATGTTTGCGATCGCTCCGCCCCTGCTCTGTCCGGCTACCCAGAATTTTACCTTGTCGCCCTCTCCGAGAGCTGCGATACCGTCGGACATCTTGTCAGCCGCCGCAGCGTATGCGAAGTGTTCGCCTTTTGCGGTGTCTTCGCCGTTGACCATGAAGTTCTGTCTCCACCCCTTGTTCTTGGTCTTCATGTCAGTGGCCGCGCTCTGGACCGCGATCGCAACAAGCACGGTGCCGTCGTCAAGCGTCCTGCGTCCCCAGGTATAGTTGAAATCATCAGGGTCTTCACTGGCAAAATCGCTGAAACCGACCTCTTCGAAGCCCATGCTCCTGAGGAAGGCCGCTCCCGGACCGTTCTCATCGTCCGTCACGCTTGCTCCGACCAGCTGCATAGAAGCGAGAGCCAGCTCGTCTATGTCCTTCGACGGGTCTTCCTTGAACCAGTCATTAGAATAGTAATACGTGTCCTTTATCGTCTCCTGGCATTTGGCGTATGTTGAGTACCACTCTACGTCGCCTTTAGTGTACTCGTATGAGCTGCCGCACGCGCTAAGCGCTGCGGTCAGAATGAGTGCCATCACCGCGGCAGCCAGCCTCCTTGCATTTATCTTCATTTCGATCCTCCGGATGGGTCCATCCAAAAATAATTATTACTGGTGTATTATAGCACCATCATGTTCATGCGTCACAGTCACTTTGCGAAGGCCGTTACGGAGAGTGACAACAGAGTGACGAACAGTAACAGCCCCGTCATCCATACCAGGGTCGCCGCCTTGCTCATTTTGTATATCCTGAAGAAGGGATATGGTCCGTCGACCACCTCTTTGTAATTTAGGCAAAGCATTATCAGTCCGTACAGGAACGTCACTGCTACCGGGAGATACCACATGGATGAGTGTTTCTCCCATAGAAAATACGAAGTTACCGATATGATCGGGCATAGAGTATGATGGATCAGGCCCATGCCTCTCAGCATCATCCTGCTGAAGCTGACGCCCATCGGTATCAGTACGGTCAGCGAGATCAGCACAGTCATGATCAGCATCACAGTGCTGAGATATCTCAGGTCGATCGTCAGCGCTGAATCGCGGTTTATGACAAAGCAGACAGAGGAAATCATCGTAACTATGTTGGACAGCTGGGTATAGAATGCAAAAGTCATCCACCGGATACGCTTAAGGCTTATATACAGGCCTATGAGCTCAAGTATTATTATGATGATATTTGCGATCAAAGCATTCATTCCTACTTTATGTCCTCCCCTTATCAGTCTTTCCTGTCGAGCTCATCCGGAAGTCCCGAGCGATGTCCCGGTGCGTCTCTAAATGGCACGAGTGTTATGTCCCTAAGTATACCATCATGACGCTCCGGCTTCACACAGTAAAGCCTTCCCTTTACCCTGCCGCTGCTGATGCGACGCGCATCCACCTTGCCCATGTGGTTCAAAGGCAGTTCATCGGCGGTCATGCACTGTCCGGGCAGATTCGTCTCCTTTATCAGTCCGTCCGTTATGAACAGCTTCCTGAGCGCAGTCTCGATCACTTCGGTCGCCTCTCCCGCCCCTTCCGATACGGCCACGTTGAGAACCGGTATCGTATCATGCAGAGACTTGTCATATCCCGGCGTGATGCAGCAGTTCTTTATGCCGGGCTGAGATGAAAGCGCCGTCTCTATCAGCCCCGCGTCGAATCGGATGCCTTCATTGTTGACGAAGTATCTGTTCATCCTTCCGGCATATCTAAGATATCCGTCCTCACCGGCATCCACCATGTCATATGTATTGAGGTAGTATCCGTCTCCCGTATCCTCGAGCTCAAAGAAGCTCCTGCCGTCTATGCGGCCACAGCTCACCGACGGAGAAGATATATAGAGCACTCCTCTCCGCGCTCCTTCCGACAGATCATGAAAGCTTCCTTCATCCTCATCGTAAAGCTTCACCTTTACTCCAGGGAGAGGTCTCCCCATGGAATCGTCCTCCCTGTCAGGATCGGAGAGTATGCAGGCTCCCGCGGTCTCGGAAAGCCCGTAACCCAGAGTGACCTTCGCTTTGGATCCGCAGCTCTCAAGGAAGGCGTCATACCTTCCCTTCGCATATGCGGATACATAGCTGCCTCCCGCGAAGACGAATTCCAGCGCCGACAGATCAGGCTCGTCCTTCACCTTCATCATGGCATTCATGAAGGCAGCGGTGGCGAACATAACGTTTACTCCCTCACTGCTGATGACATCGGCGATGTCCTCCATGTAGCGCACTCCCGGAGCAAGAACCAGCCTGCCGCCGAAGGCAAGTGTAAGATGCACCATGTCCGTCATGGCATAGGCGGATGACATGTCAAGGAAGAGCGCGCTCACGGCCCTTCCTATCAGGGTATCGAATCTGCCGTCAGCGAGCATGCACTCAGCAGCTGCATTGAGTCCCGTATCCGACAGCGGCACAGGCTTGTGTATGCCTCTGACCGTGCCGGAGGTATGAGCTATCACGGCAGCACTGTCGCTCCCGCTCCCGTAGTATATATCGTAAGCCGCATAGCGCTCGAGAAGCTTGTCCATGAAGAGGACTCCCTTGAACTCCCTCAGAGCCCGGCGGGCTGCTCTCTTCGCCAGCTTCTCCTCATCGCTGAGATATCCCTCACGAAGAGGTATATCGAGCACTATGATCCTCCTGATACCGAGTGCTGAGCGCTCTCTGACGATACGTTCCATGAGCCCCGGATCGATCATGCAGTCTGCGACCACAAGATCGGTGATGCCTTCCTCCCTGACCATGCGTTTCCATCTGATCGGATCTCTGAGGTCTGACATGTGTACCATCGAGACTGAAGTCCCTGTCATGTTGAGAGCATAGTAAGCTATGACGGTCTCCGCGGCCGGAGTGCCTGTCATGGCCGCTCTCGATCCGTGTTCCTCACATATGCCAAGAGCCGAAAACACCTCCGCATACAGTTCCCATCTGCGGAACATGCGGCGGTAAGTATAATCCCTGTTCCCGTCGGAGAGCGCAATAGAATCAAGGCGCTCATCACTTACCGAGTTGAGCGCCCTGATGTACTGCCAGCATTTCTGATCACTATTTCTTTTCGCCATCAGCTTCTGCTTTTTTAGTTTCTTTTTTCTTTTCTGCTTTCTTTGCAGGCTCAGCCTTTTTAGCAGGCTCTGCTTTCTTTGCAGCCTCTGCCTTCTCAGGCTCTTCCTTTTTCTCAGGCTCCGCCTTCTTTACGGCTTCGTCGTCTTCGTCATCATCGTCGTCATCATCATCACGATCTCTGAAGCACGGCGCACATTCGCAGGCGAATTCCATCTCCTCGTCATCATCGTCGTCGTCATCATCGTCGCGGTCTCTGAAGCAAGGCATCTTATCGCAGGCGAAGCCGTCCTCTCCGAAGCATTCGTCGGCTTTCTCAGCTACTTCTCCCAGAAATGCGAGTCCTCTGATTATTTCACAGATCATACTAGTCCTCCTCCTCTTCTGCTGTAAGTTTTTCGAGCAGCTTCAGCAATTGTTCTCTTTCCTTGGCTGTCAGAGCCTTGAATGTCTTTTCAAATCTCTCGTTCTTTTCGTCAGAGAGCTCAGCTGCTCTTGCTGCTCCGAGCTCAGTGAGAGTGATCAGGGTGGCTCTCTTGTCTTTCTCGTCCACTTTTCTCTCTACATATCCGTCGTTCTCAAGCTTGGAAACGATCTCGGATACTGCAGCCGGGCTGACCTCGAGTTCCTTTCTCAGATCCTTCTGTCTGGCACCTCCCTCAAAGGAGTCGATGACTACAAGCAGCCTGTCTCTTGCGAACATAGGACGCGGGAACGGGAATATGAATCCTCTCTCCTCATCATCGTCGAATCTCGCTTCAAAAGCTGCCTTTCTGACTGCGCGAGGCGTCTTCATGATCTGTTCAAAGAGCTGTTCTTCGATAGTCTTTTTCATTTCCATATCTCCTTCCGCATTATTTAAGTACCTAACAAAGTTTTATCATCTGTTGCCTCCGCTGTCAAGCCGTTCCGTCCTCAGCCGTCGCTTTGTCTATGTCAAAGAATTTCAGCAATATCACGGCTATGACCGCCAGTATGATGACCTGCGACCATATGAACATCCATGACGATGCTGCAGCCACAGCAGGAGGCTGCACTTTGAGCTCGCCGCTGAAACCTGCTGCGGACATGACCAGTCCGAAAACCACGCTTCCCAGACCGTTGCCCAGCTTCTCTCCGGCAGACAGGCCCGCAAAGCTGACCCCGGCTGCCATCATGCCGGTCTTCTTCCTGATCATCTCCGTGACATCAGCCGTAAGGGCGAAGATCATGCAGGTGAATATGCCGAGGCCGAAGCCTTTGATGATGTTGAATACTATCATGCCCGCTTTAGCCGGCGCCACGAGTCCGAATCCCAGCGCACCGACGAGATAGATCAGCGCTCCCGCCTTGAAAAGTCTGCCGCCGTCAAAGCGGCTTATCAGGAACGGAGTGATGCACAGTACTATGCTGGCCGGAGCAGACTGGGTGGCCATGATCCAGCTCAGCTGGCTCATGTCGCCAAGAGTGTATGTTGCATAATACGCAGCGCCCGTAGTCGCTATCGGCATACTCAGGCAGAGCAGCAGCTGCACTATGAACAGTATCAGCCAGTACTTATCAGTAAGTATGATCCTGAATAATGCAAGATCATCCTTTAAGATCCTTTTTTCTTTTGGTGCGGTACTGACTTCCTCCGTCTCCTTTGTGGTTAACACTTTGAAGAGGTTCGCAGCCACCATGATGATGCAGAATATAAGGACAGAGACCGCATATCCCCTCTGTGTATTAGGTTCTCCGGCCCTGTCCGTAAACACAGACAGGAGCTTTACGAACAGAGAAGATCCTATCAGGACTCCGATGCTTCTGGCGAACACATTCATGTTGGCAAGGAGTCCATGTTCCCTTCTGTCCCGGGTCATCAGAGATATCAGCGACATGTCAGCTATGTTCATGAATGTCATGAACACCGCGTTGACCAGGTTGTACATAATGAATACGTAAACATATCTCACGAAACCCTGGAGCTGCGGCGGTATATGGAACAGCAGGAACATCGCTGCAGAGAGCGGGATGCATATCCTCAGCAGCCAGGCTCTCGCTCTTCCCAGACGGGATCTGGTATTATCAACGATCTTTCCTATGATGATATCCGAAACGCCGTCAAAGATTTTTGACATCCCTATTATCGCTGAGACCGCGGCTATATCGAGAAGGGCGACATTCGTCAGATATATAGTCAGATAAGACAGGATCACAACCGACACAAGTGCAGTTCCGATGCTTCCCGCTCCGTATCCTGCGTAATTTATCAGTTTCAGACCTGACGCTTTTTCCTTCATCTCTTCTCTCCGAATCCTGCAAGAGTTCTCTTCATTTCCTCTTCAAGCTCTTCAGGTATGCCGAACACTGCATCCGGGCCTTCAGTTTTCCTGGCCGGAGCAAGCATTATATCCATGAGCTGTCCGTCAGGCTTCACAGGCAGGACGGCGAGTCTTCTTCCCTTCACCTCTCCGTCTGTCAGCCTGTACGTATCCACCTTTCCCATGTCGTTGAACGGGATGTTCCTCGTGATCACGCAGATCGAAGGCAAGTTGGTATCTTTTATAATGCCGTCCCTGACGAACACATTCACAAGAGCTTCTTTCACTATCTTTAATTCGTCCTTTTTATCCCCGACAGTCTGCACATACAGTACAGGAACCGTGTCATGCAGTATCTTGTTATACTCCGGGGCAAGGCCGCAGGCCTCTATGCCCGGCTCGGCTGATACCGCAGTCTCAACCAGACCGGCGTCAAAGCGTATGCCGGCGTTGTTCACAAAGAACTTATTCATCCTGCCCGCATAATACAGTGCGCCTTCTTCACCGACCCGTACAAGGTCATATGTGTTGAGGTACTTCTCCCCGTCTATTTCCTCGAGTTCAAAGAACACCCTGTCATCTATTCGCCCGCACGAGACAGACGGCGATGATATATGG